>CAYVGE010000384.1:0-3038 GCA_964450395.1 uncultured Actinomycetota bacterium | reverse complement strand
ACAGGTCGGAGCGTCGAGCGATCACTGACATCCGAGGCGGGACTGCGGTCGCGCGGGTGGCGCTGCTGGGGCGGGTGCCGCTCGCCCGCGTCGGCGGCGACGGCGTCGCGGTGGATCGGCGGAGCACGCTGTGGGCACCCGAACCCTGACAGCTGTGGACCTTCGCCCGGGCCGGCGGTGACCACCGACCAGGGGAGTGGAGATTGCGGGCGATCGGCCATCACGCCCCGGCGGTCGCGCGCCGGCTCGAGCCTGCGCGTGGCGGAGCGCGCCGCGTGGCCAGGGGGCCCCCAGCGTCGCACGACGTCCGCGGCGGTCAGCCCGCGGCGGCGACGTGCGCGTCGATCTCGGCGCGGATCTGCCGCTGCTCGGCGGCCGGCAGGAACGACGCCGCGACCGCGGCCTTCGCCAGTTCGGCCACGCCGCGGGCGTCGAGATCCAGCAGATCTGCGGCGACGGCGTACTCGTCGTTCAACGTGGTCCCGAACATCGGCGGGTCGTCGGAGTTGATCGAGACCGGCACCCCCGCGGCGACCAGCGCCGGCAGCGGGTGCTCATCGAGCGAGGCGACCGCACCGGTGCGCACGTTGGAGGTCGGGCAGACCTCCAACGGGACGCCCTCCGCCGCGAGGTGGGCCACCAGCTCGGGATCGTGGACGGCGCGGATGCCGTGACCGATGCGCTCGGCGCCGAGGTGGCGCAGCGCATCCCACACGGTCTGGGGGCCCGTCGTCTCGCCGGCGTGGGGCACCGACCGCAGTCCCGCCGCCCGGGCCGCCTCGAAGTGCGGCGCGAACTGCGGCCGCGGCACGCCCTCCTCCGGACCGCCGAGGCCGAAGCTGACCAGCCCGTCGGGCCGCTGCTCCAGGGCGATGGCCAGGGTCTCGTCGGCGGCCGGCAGCCCGGACTCCCCCGGGATGTCGAAGCACCACCGCAGCACGATCCCCAGGTCGCGCTCGGCCGCGATGCGTGCGTCCTCAATCGCCTCGCACACGGCAGGGGCAGGGATGCCGCGGGACGTGTGCGAGTACGGGCTGACGGTGACCTCCGCGTAGCGGACCTGCTGGCGTGCCAGCTCGCGGGCGACCTCGTAGGTCAGCAGTCGCACGTCCTCGGGCTCGGTGATGAGGTCGACGACCGACAGGTAGACCTCGATGAAGTGGGCGAAGTCGCGGAACGCGAAGTACTCGGCCAGCCGCTCCGCGTCGGTGGGCACGGGGGATGCGCCCTCGTTGCGCGCCGCCAGCTCGGCGACGATGCGCGGCGACGCCGAGCCGACGTGGTGGACGTGCAGCTCGACCTTCGGCAGCCCGGCGATGAAGGTGGTGAGATCGACCATCGGCGGAGCCTACCGTCGCCGCGGATCGCCGAGGGTGCGCGCCGCACGGGCCCGTCAACCCGCTCGCGATCGCGCGCTGCAGGCTCGCGGTCGCGCGTTCGGGGACGTCGGTGACGCGCCGTCGCCGGGCACATCGGCGCCGCAGGACGGGCCGTGTCCGCTCAACGCACGACCGCGCCCCGACGCCACGGACGGTCCGCTGCTAGGGTGGCCCAGTCAGGGAAACAACGTTGCCAATAGGGCAACAGTCACAGGTTGATCGCCGATGCTGCACTGGATCACGTCCCACACCCGCACCATGCCTCGCCGCGCCAGCCGCGCCGAGGCGCTCGCCATCGGTCTGGGGTGCGACATCCACCCTCGGTAGGAGGCGACCGACCGACGTCACCGGCGGCCACCGTCCCAGCGGCGGTGGCCGCCGGCCTGTGCGGACCACGGTTCGGGGCGCACCGCGGCACGCCGGGGCCGGCCCGCTCTCAGCGGCCGGTCAGCTCGACGCCCTCGCGCTCGGTGACCGTGCCGCAGACCCAGGCGTCCAGGTCGCGGCCGCGCAGCAGGTCGACGGCCGAGGCGCCGTCGTCGACGACCGCCAGCATCCCGGCGCCCATGTTGAACGTCCGCCACATCTCCGCCGGCGCCACCGGTCCGTGCTCGGCGATCAGCCGGAGGACCGACGGCGTCGAGAACGTCGCGGTGTCGACGACGGCACCGAGGCCCGCCGGGAGGACCCGCGGCAGGTTGCCGGGGATCCCACCGCCGGTCACGTGGCACAGCGCGTGGACGTCGGTGCCGGCGATCAGCGCGAGGCAGTCCCGCGCGTAGATCCGCGTCGGGCGCAGCAGGGCATCGCCGAGCGTCTCGACGATCAGCCCGTGGTCGGCGTCGAGGTCGAGCCCGCCCACCACCCGCCGGGCCAGCGAGTAGCCGTTGCTGTGCAGGCCCGTCGACGCCATCGCGACGATGTCGTCGCCCGGGCGCACCCGGTCGGCGCCGAGCACCGCGTCGCGCTCGACGACGCCGACCCCGAAGCCCGCGACGTCGACCTGGTCGGGCGCCTTCACCCCGGGGTGCTCGGCGGTCTCGCCGCCCACCAGCGCGCAGCCGGCCAGCACGCACGCGTCAGCGATGCCCGCCACGATCTGCTCGACGGCGCCGACGTCGAGCACGCCGACGGCCACGTAGTCGTTGAACACGAGCGGCTCGGCCCCGCAGACCACCAGGTCGTCGACCACCATCGCGACCAGGTCGTGGCCGATCGTGTCCCAGCGACCGAGCTGCCGGGCGATCTCGAGCTTGGTGCCGACGCCGTCACAGCTGGTGACCAGCAGCGGCTGGCGCCAGCGGGTCGGGTCGAGGGCGAACAGTCCGCTGAAGCCGCCGAAGCCGCCGAGCACCTCGGGGCGCGACGTGCGCGCGGCGTGCGGCGCGATCACCTCGACCGCCCGGTCCGCGGCGTCGAGCGAGACCCCCGCGGCCGCGTAGGTCAGCGGGTCACGCGCCACGGCGCCCCCGCCCCGCCGGGTCGCCGGCGCCCGCCCTGATCTGGCGCCCTGCCGGGTCGCCGGCGCTCGTCCTCATCTGGCGTCCCCCCGGCCCGCCGGCGCACGGCCTCACCCATGCGCAGTGAGCTCGAGCACCGGCAGGGTGGTCTGGTCGTCGGTGGGGACCGCCTGCGGCACCGGGATGGGGTACTCGCCGT
>CAYVGE010000383.1:0-3039 GCA_964450395.1 uncultured Actinomycetota bacterium | reverse complement strand
GCCGCCCGTCATCGACCGCCCCCGTGATCGCCATGCGATCATGCTGGCCCCGACGTCAGGAGCACGCCGTGAGCCTCGATGACTTCCCCCGCGTCCCGCTGCTGTTCGGCCCTTCGCCGATCCATCCACTGCGGCGGTTGAGCGACGCGCTCGGCGGCCGGGTCGCGATCTGGGCCAAGCGCGAGGACTGCAACTCGGGCATCGCCTTCGGCGGCAACAAGGTCCGCAAGCTCGAGTACCTCGCCGCGGACGCGCTGGCGACCGGCTGCGACACGCTCGTCTCGATCGGGGGCGTGCAGTCCAACCACACCCGGCAGGTGACCGGCGTCGCCCGGTACCTCGGCCTGGGGGCGGTGACCGTGCAGGAGGGCTGGGTCGACGAGGACGACCCGATCTACGACAAGGTCGGCAACATCCAGTTGACCCGCATCCTGGGCGGCGACGTCCGGATGGACCCCGCGGGCTTCGACATCGGCATCCGCGACAGCTGGAAGCGGGCGCTCGCGTCGGTGGAAGAGGCCGGCGGCACGCCCTACCCGATCCCGGCCGGGGCGTCCGACCACCCGCTCGGCGGCCTGGGCTTCGCGAACTGGGCGCGCGAGGTGGCTGCGCAGGAGGCCGATCACGACGTCTTCTTCGACCACGTCGTCGTGTGCACGGTCACCGGGTCGACCCATGCCGGCATGATCGCGGGCTTCGCGCTGGAGGACCGCGACGACCGCCGCGTCGTGGGCATCGACGCGTCCGCCACCCTGCACCGGACGGTCGAGCAGGTGACCCGCATCGCCAGCGACACCGCGGAGCGGATCGGCGTGGGACGTCCGCTGCGCGACGACGAGATCAGGGTGCTGCCCGGCTACGAGGGACCGGCCTACGGGGTGCCCGACGAGCAGACCATCGAGGCGATCCACCTCGCCGCGCGCACCGAGGGGATGCTGACCGACCCGGTGTACGAGGGCAAGTCGATCGCCGGGCTGATCGGGATGGTCCGCTCCGGCGAGATCCCGCCGGGGTCGACGGTGCTGTACGCGCACCTCGGCGGGCAGCCGGCGCTGCCGGCCTACGCCAACGTGCCCGGCCTGGGGTGACGGCCGCCCCCGCCGGCGGGGGTCCACGCACCCGGGGCGCGTGGGCGTCGACGTGCACGCGGGTGCGGGGTGTGGCGAGGTGGCGCCGCTCAGCCGGCGGTGACCGGTTCGGGGAAGGTGACCGTCTCCGCGGTGTCGTCGACGCGGACGGGCGCGCCGACCGGCAGCGTCCACATCGGTGACGTGTGGCCGAAGGCGAGGTTCGTCACGAGAGGCAGGTCGTCCAGGCCCGCCTCGCCCCGGACGACGCCGGTGATCGCCTCGTCGTAGGCCGGGTGCTGGTCGGCGCCCACGCCGCCAGGCGTCGCGAACAGCAGCGCGGCCAGCCGCCGCAGCTCGCCGGTGGCCGCGAGCACCCGCAGGAACCGGGTCACCAGGTGTGGGGGCGGGCCCTCCTCGGAGGTCTCGAGCGCCAGCACGACGCCGTCGAGGTCCGGCCACCACCGGGTGCCCCGGAGGAAGTCGAACGCCTCGAGGTTCACGGGCATCAACGGCCCCGTCACCGGGCGCGTGCGGGTCAGCCACCGCCGGCCCGTCGCCGGGTGCAGCGGCCGCGGTCGCTCCTGGTTCGCGGGGTCGCCCCACTCGGGCATGTCGACGGTCCATCCCTCGTCGTTCTCCGGCCAGTCACCCGGCGGCCCGGCATCGAACAGCATCCGCCGCACCCCGTCGCGCAGATAGGTGTGCAGCCCTCCGCTCTCGGCGAAGCCCGCCATGATGGAGGGGCCGTGGAAGGTCACCAGCCCCGCGGCCAGGCACGCCAGCTGGATGACCGTGGTGTCGGAGAACCCCAGCACGACCTTGGGGTTGGTGCGGATCACGTCCAGGTCGAGGTGGGCCAGCAGCCGGATGGAGTCGTCGCCGCCGATGGTCGACACGATCCCGTCGATGTCCGGGTCGGCGAACGCCGCGTGCAGGTCGGCGGCCCGGACGTCCGGATGCGCGGCGAGGAACGCCGGGTCGGCGCGGGTGTGGGCCAGCTCGACGACCTCGACCCCGAATGCGTCGGAGAGCTGGCGGACGCCCGCCTCGTAGCGCTGCGGGTAGGCGCCGGGGCCGCCCCACGACAGCGTCACCGCCGCCACACGGGCGCCGCGTCGCAGCCGGCGTGGCAACGTCAAGGGTGACCGTGGGACCATGGCCGCATCATCGCACGTCGGCCGCCGTCGGTCGGGGCGTCGCGGGTGATCAGGGCGCGGTGCCGGTCACCTTGCCGAGCGGTGGGCGTGGGTCGACGGTGTCGGAGACTGGCCACCCACGACACCCCGGGCGCCGGGTCAGCCGGACGAGGCCTTCAACGCCTGCTCGAGGTCGGCGAGGATGTCGTCGATGTGCTCGATGCCGACGCACAGGCGGATCATGTCGGGCGTCACGCCCGCGGTGCCCAGCTCCTCGTCGGTCAGCTGGCGGTGGGTCGTCGACGCCGGGTGGGCGGCCAGCGACTTGGTGTCACCGATGTTGACCAGGCGCGTGAACAGCTCGAGGGCGTCGTAGAAGCGCTGCCCGGCCTCGAACCCGCCCTCGATGCCGAACGACAGCAACGCCGACGGCCGCCCGTTCGTGTACTTCTGCGCCATCGCGTGGTGGCGCGAGCTGGGCAGCCCCGCGTACTCGACCCAGGTGACCTTCTCGTGGCCCTCGAGGAACTCGGCGACCCGCTGGGCGTTCTCGACGTGGCGGTCCATGCGCAGCGCCAGCGTCTCAATGCCCTGCAGGAGCTGCCATGCGCTGGTCGGGGCCATCGCGGCGCCGGTGTTGCGCAGCGGCACGGTGCGCACCCGGCCGATGTAGGCCGCCGGGCCGAACGCCTCGCTGTAGACCACGCCGTGGTACGCGGGCTCGGGCTGCGTGAGGTTCGGCCAGCGCTCCGGCTCGGCGGTCCAGTCGAAGATCCCGCCGTCGACGATGACGCCGCCCAACGTCGTACCGTGCCCGCCCATGTACTTGGTCA
>CAYVGE010000382.1:1690-3069 GCA_964450395.1 uncultured Actinomycetota bacterium | reverse complement strand
GCGCATCACCTACGAGGGACGACTCGGGGTGGCTACCGGGCGTCATCGACGGCGGCTGCGCGAGCAGGGCGGGGGACGCCGTTGTCTCGGTGGCGCGGCACGCCTATTCTTCACATGTTGTCGGCAGGCTGCTGGGCTGTGTCGCCCAAAGAGGGGACTTCGCCATGGAGCGCCAGCTGACGACGTCAGGCGAAGGCGTTGAGCGCGGGTACGACGGGATGCCGTTCGCGCTCGTCCAGTCGAAGCTGACCCCACCCTTTGCGCGGCCCGGACTGGTGGAGCGGACCGCGGTACTGGGCCTGCTTGCATCGGAGACCGCGGCGTCCACGCTGTCCGTCGTCGCGCCCGCCGGCTACGGCAAGAGCACGCTGCTGCAGCAATGGACTGAGCGGAGTGCGCGGCCGAGCACCTGGCTGACGCTCGACACTGACGACAACGATCCAGTGGTCCTGCTGACCTATCTCGCTGTTGCGCTCGACCGTGTCATGCCTGTTGACCCCAAGCTCTTCCGCCTGCTCGCGGTCGAGCATCCATCGATCACCGCCATCACACGTGCGCTCGGTGGCGCGATGGCCGCGTGGCCACACAGCGCCGCACTGGTCCTCGATGACGCCCACCTGCTGGAGAACCCCAGCTGCCACGACATCGTGGCCATGCTCATCGAGCACGTCCCTACTGGGTCCCAGATCGCCCTCGCGAGCCGCAGGGAACTCCAACTGCCGGTGTCACGGCTTCGCGCCGAAGGCCGAATCGTCGAGATCGGCCCACACGACCTCGCCCTGAACCTCGCCGAGGCCACGTCGCTGCTGGAGAACGCGGGTGTGCAGCTCCCGGAAGGGGACGTGCAACAGCTCGTCGACGTGTCGGAGGGCTGGCCCGTGGCCATCTATCTCGCCGGCCGCTCCGTCAGGGAGCACGGTCGGGGTGGGCTCGACCTCGCCCACGTGGGGCAGAGTCGGGAGATCGCCGCGTACGCGCATGGCGAGCTGCTGTCCGCGTTGCCCCCCGGGACCGCGCAGTTCCTCACGCGGGCGTCGGTGCTCGACCGCATGTCCGGGCCGATGTGCGATGCGGTGCTCCGGACGTACTCCTCGGCCGAGCGGCTCGAGAGCCTCGTGCAGTCGAACCTGCTCGTTCTCCCACTCGATGACCATCGCGGGTGGTACCGCTTCCACCACATGTTCCGCGACCTGCTTCGGGCCGAGCTGGAGCTGCGCGAGCCGGGGGTGGTGCCCGAGCTCAAGCGCCGTGCGGGTCTGTGGTGTCAGGCCAACGGACTGCCGGATGCGGCGGTCGACTACGCGATGGCCGGAGGCGACAGCGACCGAGCTGCGCTGCTCGTGCAGCAGCGCGGGCAGATCTTGTACCGGGCCGGTCGT
>CAYVGE010000382.1:0-1680 GCA_964450395.1 uncultured Actinomycetota bacterium | reverse complement strand
GGTCGTGCCGTCACGTTGAAGCGTTGGTTCGACTGGTTCGACGATGGCGGATACATGCACCGCTATCCCGGTGTCGCGCTGATCGGTGCATGGGCTGCGGCGCTCACGGGCCGCGCTGCCGCCGCGGAGCGGTGGGCGGATGCGGCCGCGCGCTTCCGGCTCGGGCACAGTGCGTTCAACGGCAGTGCATCGTCGCTCGAAGGCCATCTGGCACTGCTCCGTTCGCTCCAGTGCCGAAATGGTATGGATGAGGCGCTGGTCGACGCTCGTGCCGCGGCGCGGCTGGTTCCGTTGGACAGCTCGTGGCGGGCGACCGCGCTCACCGTGCTCGGTATGGCGTACCTGTTCACCGGAGCCCCAGAGGACGCGGACGGGACGTTTGTCGAGGCGGTGGCGGTGGGGCGCGAGATCGAGGCGTCTCCCGCGGTCTCGGTGGGCCTTGGCCGAACGGGCGCTCATCGCGCTCGATCGTGGTGAGCTTGCCGAGGCGCACGCGCTGGCCGATCAGGCGTGTGCGGTGGTGGACGATGGCGGCCTGCAGGATCATGTCACGAATGTCGTCGTCTTCGCGGTGGCTGCGCGGTTGGCGATGCGCTCGGGTGACCCCTCCGGCGCCAGGACCCTGGTGACCAAGTCGCAACGGCTGCGTCCGCGCCTCACGTACGCGGTGCCCCAGCTCGCCGTGCAGTCGCGGTTGGAGCTGATCCGCACGCTGCTCGGCCTTGGCGACGGTGCGGGGGCCCGGACGGCGCTCCGCGAGGTCCACGACATCCTTCGAGTGCGTCCGAAGCTGGGCGTCCTCGCTGAGCAGGTGAGAGAGCTCCGCGCGCAGATCGCCGGCACGCCGGTGGGAAGGATCGGAGCATCGTCGCTGACGGCGGCGGAGCTGCGCTTGCTGCCCTTGTTGCAGACCCATCTCACGTTTCGTGAGATCGGTGAACGATTGTTCGTGTCGCACCACACCGTCAAGACCCAGGCGATCTCGATCTACCGCAAGCTCGGCGTGTCGTCGCGCAGCGACGCGATGCGGGTCGCGTCCGAGGTCGGCCTGCTCTCGGGCTAGGCCCAGCGGATCCGGGTCTCTAGCCCGCGCCTCTCGATGACGCTGCGGACGGCCGGCGCCGGTCGTCAACTGGATGTCACTCCTGCTCGAACGCATGCCGATGTGCGTCCTCGTCCTCTTGTGACATGCTGGTCGTGAGTCAGTTCCATGTCGGTGCCCCGCAGGGCGTCCGCGACGCGATCGGCCGGCCAGCGGACGATCGCAGCGTCGTGGATCGTGATGAGCTGTTGCTGCAGGCTCTCGAGAGTGCTGAGCACACCACTGGCGCCCATCTGCGGTCAGGAACTTCAGGGCGGTCAGTGTCCCCCTGGTCTGGGCCTGTAGGGTTCGGATGGAGCGGAGGTCGAGGCTCGCGGTCGTGGATCGCATCGTCTCGTACGGGCCCCACCGTGGCCCCGCGGCCGTTCAGACCCTGACGTCGCGACCGTGGGCAACCAGAGCCCAGATGATGAAGACGTCGAGCGTGATGATGATCAGGGACCAGAGCGGGTAGTAGGGGATGAATGCGAAGTTGACCAGCGCACTGAGCATCGCGAGCGAGACCCCGAGGGCGCGTGCCCAGGTCCGGCCGGACAACACGCCGCTGCCGGCCCCGACCAGGATCAGGCCGACCAGCA
>CAYVGE010000381.1:0-3074 GCA_964450395.1 uncultured Actinomycetota bacterium | reverse complement strand
CCGTAGATGGACTGGGTGCGATGGTGCCGTCGTGCCTGTGTCGATCGAGTACACTTCGGGTATGGTCCGGGCACGGGCGGCAGTCTCCGACCCGGCCGCGATCGCGTGATCGAGCTTTCTACCGCTGGTCCGGATGCTCATCCGAACGGAGCAGCAGACAGCTCGCAACGACAGCGGGTCCCGGACGGTCCGGGGCGCAACGACTGAGGGAGGCCATGGCCGATTTCCCGATCGTCGGCATCGGTTCGTCCGCCGGCGGGCTGGATGCGCTGCAGAAGCTGTTCGGCGCCATCCCGCCGGCGAGCGGGTGCGCCTTCATCGTGGTCGCGCACCTGGACCCGACCCATGAGAGCCAGCTCGCCCCGCTCATCGCGCGCTGCACGGCCCTTCCGGTCGACGAAGTGCCGGAGCCGGTCACGGTCGAGCCCGACCACGTCTACGTCATCACGCCGAACCAGCACCTCAGGTTCGACGGCGACGTGCTCCACCCCAGCCGGCCGAGCGAGGTGCGGGGGGAACGGTATCCACTCGACGTCTTCTTCCGCTCCCTGGCGGAGCACCAGGGCAACTGCGCGGTCGCCATCGTCCTTTCTGGGACCGGCACCAGTGGTGCCAAGGGCCTGCGCGCGGTCAAGGCGGAGGGCGGGATCGCGGTGGTGCAGGATCCCGCGACCGCAGGCTTCAGCGACATGCCGCGCCACGCGATCGCCACCGGAGTCGTCGACCTCGTCCTGCCGCCGGAGAAGATGCCGGAAGCGCTGCTCCGTCTCGTCCGCCACCCCTACATGCGGCAGCAGGCGGGGCTCGAGCATCTGCCCGAGGTCGATGGCCAGCTCGACACCCTGCTGTCCCTTCTGCGCGCCGAAACCAAGCAGGATTTCCGCTGCTACAAGCGACCGACGCTCATGCGCCGCACCCACCGGCGCATGAGCCTGCGCCAGATCGAGGACGTCGACGCCTACATCGAGCGGCTGCGCCACGATCCCGAGGAGCTCAGGGCGCTGGCGAAAGACCTCACGATCAACGTCAGCGGGTTCTTCCGCGACCCGGAAGCCTGGACGACGCTGAGCGACAAGGTGATTGCGCAGCTGGTCAAGGAGCGGCCGCAGGGCGCAAAGATCCGGATCTGGGTGCCCGGCTGCTCGACCGGCGAAGAGGCCTACTCGCTCGCCATCCTGATCGCCGAGCACGCGGCGGAGGCGCAGAAATCGTTCGAGCTCAGGGTGTTCGCCTCCGACGTGAGCGAGCACGTGCTCCCGGTGGCCCGTGCCGGCCTCTACCCGAGCAGCATCGCCGAGGACGTCCACCCGGCGCGCCTCGAGCGCTTCTTCGACCGCGAGGACGACAGCTACCGGGTCAAGCGGGAGCTGCGCGAAGCGATCACCTTCGCGCCGCAGAACCTGCTCCAGGACCCGCCGTTCTCGCGGCTCGACCTGATCACGTGCCGCAACCTGCTGATCTATCTCGAGCCCGAGTTCCAGAAGAAGGTGCTCGCCCTGTTCCATTTCGCGCTCGCCGACGGCGGCCACCTGTTCCTCGGCTCGGCCGAATCGGTCTCCGGCCATGACGACCTGTTCCACCCGATATCCAAGGGCTCACGCATCTACACGCGGTCCGGACCGACCCGGCACGACATCGTCGACTTCCCCCTGATCAGCCCGAGCGAGGTCGCCTTGGAAGGGCAGCGCGGGACCCCGGCGACACCTGGAGCAACCCGCCCTCGCGCCAGAGACCAGTTCCGGCGCGACCTGCTGGAGCGGTATGCACCGGCCTCGGTCCTGACCGATGCACGCTTCTCCGTGCACGCGTTCCAGGGACCGACCGGCGGATTCCTCGAGCACCCGAGCGGCGATCCGACGACCAACCTGCTCGCCCTCGCGCGCGAGGGTCTGCAAGCGCCGCTGCGCAGGGCGGTGCAGCGATCGCTCGACGAGCGGCAGGAGGTCGCGGCCGACGCCCGGGTCAGGCGCAATGGTGCGCTGCAGCCCGTCCGGATCGTGGTCAGCCCGCTCCGGCCGGCGGCGGGTGCCGAAGCCATGCTGACGGTGAGCTTCTTCGAGCGTGAAGCCGTCGCCGAGCCGCGCCCCGTCGCACCCGACGGTGAGCGGCTTCCGGACAGCGAACTCCAGGCGGAGCTCGACGCGACCCGCGAGGAGCTCCGCTTCACGCTCAGGCAGATGGAGACCTCGAACGCCGAACTGCAGGCCTCGAACGAGGAGATCAGGTCGATCAACGAGGAGTTCCAGGCCACCAACGAGGAGCTGGAGACCTCGAAGGAGGAGCTGCAGTCGCTGAACGAAGAGCTGCGCACGGTCAACAACCAGCTCCAGCTCAAGGTGCAGGAGCTCGAGGAGCGGACCAACGATCTGAACAACCTCCTGAACAGCACCGAGATCGCGACCCTGTTCCTCGACCGGGACCTCGGCATCCGCTGGTTCACGCCGCCGATGCAGGAGCTGCTCGAGATCCGTGCTTCGGACATCGGCCGGCCCGTGGCGCACTTCGCCCGGAGGTTCACGGGCGGCGAGTTCATCGAGGAGGTGCGGGACGTCCTGCAACGGCTGGTGCCCCGAATGGGCGAGGTCGTGGGCGACGACGGCCGGACGTACATCCGTCGCATCCTGCCGTACCGGACCCGCGACGACCGGATCGACGGCGCGGTCGTCACCTTCACCGAGATCACCGAGCGCAAGGTCTGGGAGCAGGAGCTCCAGCACGCCAAGGAGTTCGCCGAGAGCATCGTCGAGACCGTGCGCGAGCCGCTGGTCGTGCTCACGGCCGACCTTCGCGTCGTCTCGGCGAACCTGGCCTTCTATCGGACCTTCGAGGTCCCCCGCGAGGGCACCCTGGGGCGGATGCTCTACGAGCTCGGCAACCGGCAGTGGGACATCCCGCGGCTGCGTGAGCTGCTCGACGAGATCCTGCCCAACCACAAGCAGTTCACCGACTTCGAGGTGACGCACGAGTTCGAGCGGATCGGGCGCCGCACGATGCTCCTGAACGCCCGCCAGATCGATTCGGTGCAGCTGATCCTGCTCGCCATCGGGGACATCACCGAGCGGCGCCGCCACCAG
>CAYVGE010000380.1:0-3102 GCA_964450395.1 uncultured Actinomycetota bacterium | reverse complement strand
CCACCACCGCCATGCACTGGCACATCCACCACGATGGCGCCCGGCACTGGCGCGCGTGGAAGAGGCGCAACGAGCAGCGCGGCGACCACGCCGGGGGCATGCCCTGCGCCATCGTGCTCGGCGGCGAGTCGGTCCTGCCCTACGCCGCCACGGCGCCGTTCGATCCTCGCGCACCATTTGACGCGGATTGAACATCAAAGGAGGCAACCGACGTCATGCAGATGTCGTCCGCCACGAGCATGGGACCACTTGGAGGGGGTTTTCGCCACAGGGATGGGACCACCGGTTCGCCAGTGATGGGACCGGCTCGGGTTGTGGGGGTTTTGGTCGCCTGATCGGTTCAGTTCGCGTCCTGCATCGCTGTCGAGCGGGAGGACGCATGGCGTACCGGGAGGTGTCCGTGACCGAGATTCGAGAGGTGCTGCGGCTGTGGGTGCGGGGGGAGAGCTTGCGCTCGATCGCCGCGCTCGTGTCGCCTGACCGCAAGACCGTCCGCCGCTACGTCGAGGCGGCGCAGGCGTCCGGGCTGACCCGGGATGACGGCGAGGAGGCGCTGACTGACGAGCTGGTCGGCGCGGTGGTCGAGACCGTCCGTCGGTCCCGGCCGCGTGGTCACGGCGAGGGCTGGGAGCGCTGCTTGGCTGAGCGCGAGCGGATCAAGGCGTGGCTGGACGCCGGGGTGCCGGTGGTCAAGATCGGTGACCTGCTGGAGCGGCGTGGGATCAAGGTGGCGGAGCGGACGTTGCACCGCTTCTGCGCCGAGGAGCTGGATCATCGTCGCGAGAAGTCGACGGTGCGGGTCGATGACGGCGAGCCGGGCTCCGAGCTGCAGGTCGATTTCGGCCGGGTCGGGTTCCTCGTCGACCCGGTCACCGAGGTGCGCCGGGTGGTCCGCGCGTTGATCTTCACCGCGGTGTTGTCCCGGCACATGTTCGTGTGGCTGTCGCACCGGGAGACGTTGGAAGACGTGATCGCCGGCTGTGAGGCGGCGTGGGGGTTCTTCGGCGGGGTGTTCGCCGTGATGGTCCCTGACAACCTCGCCCCGGTGGTGGCGAAGGCCGATGGGGTCTCACCGCGGTTCACCGATGCGTTCGTCGAGTACGCCCAGTCCCGCGGGTTTGTGATCGATCCGGCTCGGGTGCGCTCACCGAAGGACAAGCCGCGGGTCGAGCGAGCCGTGCCGTATGTGCGCGGCAGCTTCTTCGCCGGCGAGACGTTCATCGACCTCGCTGATGCGCAGCAGCGTGCCCAGCGGTGGTGTCTTGGCAAGGCCGGGATGCGTATCCACGGCACCACCCAGCTGCGCCCCGTGGAGGCGTTTGGGACCCTCGAGCAGCCGCTGCTGCTCCCGGCCCCGGCCGAGCCGTATGACCTGCCGATCTACCGGCAGGCCAAGGTGCACCGCGACCACCACATCGAAGTCGCCCGGTCGCTGTATTCGGTGCCCGGGACGCTGATCGGTGCGACCGTCGACGTGCGCGCGGACTCGAGTCTGGTGCGCATCAGCCACCGCGGCCAGGTCGTGAAGGTCCACCCGCGCATGGCACCTGGCCGTCGCTCCACCGACGCGGCCGACCTGCCGGCTGAAAAGACGGCGTACGCGATGCGCGACCTCGATGCGCTGCACGCCAAGATGGCCGGCTACGGCGAGGCGATCGGCGCCTACGCCGCCGCGCTGCTGGACACCCCGTTGCCCTGGACGCGGATGCGCGCGGTCTACCGGCTGCTCGGGCTGGTCAACAAGTGGGGCGCGGACCGCGTCGCGCAAGCCTGCCACCGAGCACTCGAGGCTGAGGCGGTCGACGTCGGCCTGATCGGACGGATGCTGGAACGCGCCGTCGAAACAGCCCCGACCGAGCCAGCCCGACCGTCGGCCGGCAGCGCCGTACCCGGCCGGTTCGCCCGCGAGGCCGCCGAGTTCGCCGTGAACCGCGACGCCCAAGCGGAGGTGGCCCGATGACCGCGCCGGCGCCGACCGTCACGCCCGAGCTGCGCCAGCTGCTGCGGCGGCTCAAGCTCGGCAAGTCCCTCGACACCCTCCCCGAACGGCTCGCGCTCGCCCGATCCCAAAAGCTCGGCCACGCCGCGTTCCTCGAACTCGTCCTCGCCGACGAGGCCGAACGACGTGACCGCACCGGCACCGCCCGCCGCGCCCAAGCGGCCCGGCTCGACAAAGCGATGACACTAGACACCTGGGACGCCGACACCCCTGTCGTCTACGACCGGGCGCTGTGGGGCGAACTGACCACCCTCGCGTTCGTCGAGCACCACCACGGCGCGTTCATCCTCGGACCCGTCGGGGTCGGCAAGACCCACCTCGCCCACGCGCTCGGTCACATCGCCTGCCGCCGGCGACTGCGCGTGCACGCCGACCGCGCCGACCGCCTGTTCAAGCGGCTCAAAGCCGCCCGCCTCGACGCCTCCTACGAGCACCAGATGCGCCGCCTCATCGCCGTGGACCTGCTCATCATCGACGACTTCGCACTCCAAGCCATGGACGCCATCGAGACCGCCGACTTCTACGAACTCTGCGTCGAGCGGCACCTGTCCGCCAGCACCCTGCTGACATCGAACCGCGAGCCGCCCGAGTGGCTCGCCGTCATGGCCGACCCGCTGCTCGCCCAGTCCGCCCTCGACCGGCTGCAGTCCACCGCACACGAGCTCATCGTCGAAGGCGAGTCCTACCGCCGACGCCAAAAGCCCAGCCGCCCCGCGGCCCACACGAGAAAGGACCCTTGATGCTCGTCGCAATCGCGTTCATCATCATCGCGCTGCGACCGAACTCCGCCACAACCCGGTCCATACCTCGTGGCGAAACCCCGGTCCCATCCTCGTGGCGAGCGACAATGCGGATCCGCCTCGCATCGCGGCAGGCACGGCGTTGCTGCGGTCACGGCGTAGCCGCCACTCAAATGCGTTTACCCGGCGTCGACCGGATGGCCACACGCCTCGCTGGGTGACGGGCGTCAAACTGCGTCGAAGGATGTTGACGCGCCCCGCGGCGCAAAGCGAGGTCGCTGAGATGATCATGACGTGTTCACGACGGCCGAACCTGATGGCCGGACAGCCGAGATTTGCGGTCTGCACATGGACCACCGGACA
>CAYVGE010000379.1:0-3123 GCA_964450395.1 uncultured Actinomycetota bacterium | reverse complement strand
CTTCATACCGTCAAGCGTGGGTCGACTCAGGCACCTCTCGCGTCAGCGACCGGTGTCGGCGACCCCTACCCGCCACGGCAGTGACCTCGGTCACCGCAGTGGCTGGAGTGGATAATCGCTCTGAGACGGGTTTGTTCCAAGCCGGGGCAACCGGCCGCGCCACGATCGCTGAGCCACCGGTCCAGGACCACGGGGCGCCGCCCGCCGACCGGCGGCCGCCGGTGTGTTGGCCGTCGCGCCGGTCCGGTGGTCGAGCCGGAGGGGTCAGCTGACGTTGGCGTCCCGCGCCGGTGCGGGCGCGTCCAGACGGCTGCGCCAGGTGGTCTCGGCGGTCAGCTGCTCGACGTACGCGGCGCGGCGCCGGATGCCGGGGGCCTTGGGCGCCACGGGCACGACGCCCTCGAAGGCGTCGCCGAAGTAGGCGCGCATCGCGTCGAGGGCTTCGCTGCGGATCTGCGACGCGCGCGCCTCCGTGACGCCCAGCGAGTCGGCGATGTCGCGCAGCAGCTCGCCGCGGAAGTAGTACCGCTCGACGACCTGGCGCTGGGGCTCGGGCAGGAAGCTCACGGCGCTGCGCACCGTGCCGACCAGCTCGTTGTGCTCGATGGCCTCCTCCGGCAGGCGCTCGCGGTCGCGCTCCTCCAAGCGGGCGGCCAGGCCCGTCTCGGTCGAGTCGACGCCCGGCAGCGGGTGGTCGAGGTGCAGCAGCGTCGCATTGGCGGCGGCGGCCCGATGGGTGCGCAGCTCCTCCACGCTGATCTGCAGCAGCGCTGCGAGCTCGTCCTCGGTGGGCGCGCGGCCCGCGCGCACCTCGAAGCCGTCGCGCGTCTCGCGCACGGTGCGGATGTCGCGGCGCAGCCGGCGGGTCGCCCAGTCGCGCGTCCGGGTGGAGTCGATGATGGCGCCGCGGATGCGGATCGCGGCGTAGCGGGGGAACGGGATGCCCGCGTCGGCGTCGAACCGCCGTGAGGCGTCGACCAGGCCGTACGCGCCGGCGCTCCACAGCTCGGACCTGTCGACGTGGCGGGGGTACCGGCTGGCGAGCTGGTTGACGACCTGCTGCACCAGGTAGACGTGCTCGGTCACCAGCGCATCGCTGGTGCCGGTCGACAGGGCTTCGTTGTTGGACATCGCAGTGTCTCCGCGTGGGTGTTCGGTTCGACCTTCACCTGTGCCATCGGTTGCTCGACCCGTGCCCCTTGAGCGAGATGACCCGATCATGCTACTACGAGTAGTCATACCACTACGTAATGCTGATACACGCGTACGCACCGTCAGGTGGACCCGATGGCCTGGGGGTGGTGTGATGTCGACACCGCGCAGCCCGTTCCACGACCGGCAGGAGCACGCGTGCCAGCGACCGTGTACGCCGTGGCGAACCAGAAGGGCGGGGTCGCCAAGACCACCACGGTGATCTCGCTCGCCGCCGCGCTCACCGAGCGCGGCGTGGCGGTGCTGGCGATCGACCTCGACCCCCAGTCGGCCCTGACGTTCAGCCTCGGCTACGACGCGGACCGCATGCGCCCGACGATGCAGGACGTGCTGGTCGGCGGCGTGGCGCTGGAGCAGGTGATCCACCAGCACGCCGAGACCGATGTGGCCGTGGCGGGGGCGGACCTGGCCGGAGCCGAGATCGCGCTCGCGAGCCGGGCGGGGCGGGAGCTGCGGCTGCGGCGGGTGCTGGCACCGCTGCGCGACACCTACGACGTCGTGCTGATCGACTGCCCGCCGTCGCTGGGGGTGCTCACGCTCAACGGGCTGACCGCCGCGGACGGGGTGATCGTGCCGGTCCAGTGCGAGACGCTGGCCCACCGCGGCGTGGCGCAGCTGCTCGAGACCGTCACCGACGTCCGGCAGCTGACCAACGACGGCCTGCGGGTCGCCGGGTTCATCGCGACCATGTACAACAGCCGGACGCGGCACGGCGCGGCAGTGGTCGCCGACGTCGAGCGGCGCTACGGGCTCACGCGGCTCGGGCCGCCGGTGCGGGCGAGCGTGCGCTTCGCCGAGGCGCCGCACGCGGGGCGGTCGATCCTCAGCTACGCCGGCTCGGTGCCGGGCGCCGCCGCCTACCGGGTCATCGCCGCCGAGCTCGTGGGCCTGCCGGTCGACGAGGACGTGCGCGCCGCGGCGCGCGGCGGGCGGCGCTGACTACGGAAGGTGGGTGATCAGCATCGGCCGGTGCAGGGCCGGCTGACCGTCGCCACGCGCCGAGCTGATCGAGGGCTCGGTGCGCTGGTGGCGCTGCTCCCCGCCGGTGCCGGCGTCCCGCCCGGGGCCACGCTGCTCGTCGCGGCCCCCGCGGCCGCCCCGGCCCCCGCGGCCACGCCGGCCGCCGCGACGACGGCCCGAGCGCGAGCGCTTCGAGGAGGACCCACCCGACCCGGTGGACGCGGTGGCTCCGCCGCCGCCGTCGTCGCCACCGCCGTCGCCCGCGGCGTCGTCGTCCGCGCCGCTTCCCGTGGCGCCGGGAGCGGCACCACCGCCGGCCTGCTGCTCCCGGGCCCCGTCGGCGTCGCCCGCCCCGGCCGGGCCGTCGCCGTCAGCCGCCCCCGGGGCCGTGCGGCGGCGCGTGCGGGTCCGTCTGCGGGTGGTGCGGCCGGACCCCGGGCTGTCGTCGGTCGCGGCGCTGTCGGCGCCGGTCGCAGCATCGCCGTTCGATGTTGCCGGGTCGGCCGTTGCCGCGGCCACATCGGCCGTCGGCCCGCCGTTCCCGCCGCCGGACGAGGAGCCGTCCTGCGAGCTGCCGCTCGAGGAGTCGTCGTCGGCGCGCGCCGCCGGCACCGTGCGGGTGCGTCGCCGCCGCCGCCGGGTGCGCGAGCGCGGCCGTCGCTCCTGGCGCGCCGGCTTCTCCGCGGTGGTCCCACCGTCCCCCTCGTCGTCGGCCGCGCCGACGCTCGCCCCGTCGTCGGCCCGCCGGTCGGCGTCGGGCGTCCCGAACAGCTCGTCGAGGATGGGCGAGGTCGAGAAGACCTCGTGCGTCGGCTCGTCGATGTCGAGGGCGCGCTTGATCATGTCGAGCCGGGCGAGCTCGTTCCAGACCGCCAACGTCACGGCGACGCCCGCGGCGCCGGCCCGGCCGGTCCGCCCGATGCGGTGCAGGTACATCCGCTCGTCGTCGGG
>CAYVGE010000378.1:0-3151 GCA_964450395.1 uncultured Actinomycetota bacterium | reverse complement strand
ACGGCTTCTTCATGGAGTGGGACGACGAGCGCTCCGGCGGGTTCGAGCCGCTGCGGTTCGTGCCGCCCGGCAAGGTGGTCGTGCTGGGCCTGGTCACCACCAAGACGGGGCGGCTCGAGACGAAGGACGACATCAAGCGCCGGCTCGAGGACGCGTCGCGGTACGTCGACATCGAGCAGCTGTGCCTGTCGCCGCAGTGCGGGTTCGCTTCGACGTCGGAGGGCAACGCGCTGACCTACGACGACCAGGTCGCCAAGCTCGAGCTGATCGTCGAGACCGCGGCGGAGGTCTGGGGATAGCCCACGCCCCCGGCGACTGGACCGGCCCGGAGGCGGGCGGGCCGTCGCGGTCAACGAGACGCTCGCCCACCCCGACCCCGCTGGTCGCCCGTCGGTCAGGCCCGGGGGTGCTCGGCGAAGAAGCGCAGCATCTCGGCCGACGCGTCCGGGCCGTCGGCGTCGGTGTACGACCCGGCCGGGTCACCGCCCGACCACGCGTGCGCGAGCCCGTGGACCGACCAGCCCTCGGCCAGCACCGCCCCGTCGGGGTCACGGTAGACGTAGCGGGTGTGCGCACGACCGGCGCCAGGCGGGCTCTGGTGCACCGTCAGCAACGGGTGGGCGACGCCCGCGGTGGCCTGGCGCAGGACGGCCTCGGCGTTGGCGCGGTTGACCGTGGTGTCCCGGTCGCCGTGGAAGGCGATCGTCGGTGTGCCGCGCCCGGCGGCCGGTGACGGGGACGCGCCCTGGCGCATGGCCTGCAGCGCCGACGGCAGATCAGTCGCGGCGCCGTGGGGCAGCCCCGAGTGGGCGCCGACCGCCGCGAACAGGTCAGGATGGGTGCGGCCGAGCACCACCGCCATCGCTGCGCCGGCCGACATGCCGGCCACGTATGTCCGGGCGGCGTCCGTGCCGTACGTCGCCGCGACCTCGCCGACGATCGCGGCGATCACCGACGGCTCGCCGCCGTCGCGTCGCTGGTCACCGGGCTGGAACCAGTTCCAGCAGCCCTGCGGGTTGGCCTGCCGCGACTGCTCCGGGTAGACGACGACGAGCCCGTGGCGGTCGGCGTGCGCGTTCATCCGGGTCCCGGCGGCGAAGTCCACCGGGGACTGCGTGCACCCGTGGAGCATCACGACCAGCGGCGACATCACGTCGAGGTCGGCCGGCACGTGCACCCGGTACGCGCGGGTGCCGGCGGCGGTCGTGACCTGGCCGTGGTGCATGGTGCCGGCCGTGGTGCCGGCCGTGCGGCGAGGGCGACCGACGGTCGCGCTGTCGGCGGTGGGCCACGTGGGACGGGTGCGCTCGGTGTGCACGACCGTGCTGTCGACCCACGTCGCGCCGCGGTCCGCCGTGTCGGCGGCGGTGTGCGTGGCACCCGCGGGTGGCGCCGGCGGCGGCGCCCCGCGCAACGTGCGCTGGATCAGCTGCGTCGCCTCGTGCAGGCGCCCACTGCGGGTCAGGCGGGTCGCCTCCCGCATGCCGGCGGCCATGCCGGGCGGCGGGGATGCGTGGTCGGTGGTGGGCATGGTGGCTCCGGTCGCGTCGAGGTCAGCGGATGCGGTCGGCCAACGCCCGCCGGACTGCCGGGCTGGCGCGGAAGGCACCGAGCACCTGCACGGAGGCGATGGTCTCGTCAGCGAGGTCCGGGCTGACGTCGTCGGCGATGGTGGCCAGCCCGAGCACCCGGATGTCCAGGCGCTCGCCGGCGTCACGGACGGCTTCGAGGTCGGTGCGCGTGACGTGTTGCAGGCCGAGCACCAGGGTGCGTCGGGCCACGGTCTCGCGCACGGCGTCGCGGTGCGTGGCCAACTGGTTGCGGATGGCCGTGCGGATGAAGTCGGTGCGGTTGGCGTAGAACGCCTCCTCGACGAGCAGGTCGATCTGCCCGAGGTCCACCAGCCCGAGGTTGATCGTGATCTTCTCGGTCTCACTCATCCGCTTACCATCCATTCACCATCCACATGGATGGTAGCCTGGAGACCCTGGCGGTGCCACCCTGAGGAATGCGGGGCGCGTGCGGCGTGTTGCACCGGGCATGCAGACCTTCTCCATCACCTGGGACTACCGCTGCCCGTTCGCCCGCAACGCCAACGAGCACGTGCTGGCGGGGCTGGCGACCAGCGCCGACTGGGATGTCACGTTCGTGCCCTTCTCGCTCGGGCAGGTGCACGTCGACGAGGGCGAGCCGCCGATCTGGGACCGTCCCGGCGATGACTCGGGGCTGTTGGCGCTGCAGGTCGGCACCACCGTCCGCGACCGCGACCCCGAGCGCTTCCCCGCGGTGCACCGCGACCTGTTCGCCCTGCGCCACGACCAGGCCGGCGACCTGCGCGACCGCACCGCGGTCGCCGACGTGCTCGACCGGCACGGCGTCGACGTCGAGCGCGTGCTCGCCGAGGTCGACGAGGGGATCGCGCTCAAGGTCGTCCGCAGCGAGCACGAGGCGGCCGCGGCCGAGCACGACGTGTGGGGCGTGCCGACGTTCATCTCCGGCGACCGGGCCGCGTTCGTCCGCCTGATGGAGCGGGCGACCGGCGACGCCGACGCGTCGATCGCCACGGTCGAGCGCGTGCTCGGCCTGCTCGACGGCGTGGTGGACCTCAACGAGTTCAAGCGCACCGCGATCCCCTGGTGACGCCGTCGGCCGCACCCGGCGCCTGACCGGCCGCGGTTCGACCGACCGCGTAGGCTCGGCGCGCGAGTCGACTGGGAGGGCGTGGCCGATGGTGTCCGAGCTGTTCGATGCCGATCGCTGGCAGGCGGTCGAGGGGTTCGCCGACCTCACCGACGTCACGTACCACCGCGCGGTCGACCAGGGCACGGTGCGGGTCGCGATCGACCGTCCCGAGGTGCGCAACGCCTTCCGGCCGCGCACGGTCGACGAGCTGCACCGCGTGTTGGACCATGCCAGGACGGCCTCCGACGTCGGGTGCGTGCTGCTGACCGGCAACGGCCCCTCCGCCAGGGACGGCGGGTGGGCGTTCTGCTCCGGCGGCGACCAGCGCATCCGGGGCCGCGACGGCTACCGGTACGCCGAGGGCGAGACCGCCGAGACCGTCGACCCGGCGCGCATGGGGCGGCTGCACATCCTCGAGGTGCAGCGCCTCATCCGGTTCATGCCGAAGGTCGTCATCTGCGTGGTCCCC
>CAYVGE010000377.1:0-3152 GCA_964450395.1 uncultured Actinomycetota bacterium | reverse complement strand
CGGGCTCGTCGGTCACCCCGGCCCACCGCAGCGCGGCGCGCAGCAGCGCGCGCAGGCCCCCGTCGTCGGCGACGGCGGCCTGCGCGGCGGCCTCGTCCCACGCGACGATCAGCAGGTTCAGGTCGCGGCTGGACATCTCCGGGAACGCGTCGAGCATCCGCAGATCGAGGGTGCGGTCGTCCTCGTCGACCTCCCCGGCCGCGGCGCACGCCACGGCGTTGGCGACGAGGCAACCGCTGTCGTCGCCGTGCCACGATCCCGCCACGAGCGGCAGATCGGCGCGGGCGGCCACGGTCGCCAGCGTCGCGCGGACCCCCGGTGGCAGCGATGCGATCGTCCGCCCCAGCCGCTCGGTGGGGCCGACCGCGGAGAACAGTCGCACCGTCTTGCGCATGTCCACAGCGTACGACCTCGGAGACCACCCACGCACGACGCCCCGTCTATGCTTGGCGACCTTCGACCCACGGAGCCACGATGCCCGACCACGACGACCCCAAGCTGGCGGTCCGCGTCACCGGCGACCGCATCATGTGCGCCGTGCCCGACGCCGACGACCGGCGGTCGAAGGCGGGGATCATCATCCCCGCGACCGCCAAGACGGCCGACCGGCGCGGTCTGTGGGGCACCGTCTCGGAGGTGGGTCCACTGGTCCGCAGCATCAGCGTCGACGACATGGTCCTGTTCCTTGCGGAGAGCGCGATCGAGGTCGACGTCCGCGGTGACCTGTTCCTGATCGTGCGGGAGCGCGACGTCCACGCGGTCGCGTCGAGCGAGCGCGACGTGGGGCCCACCGGCCTGTACCTGTGACCGCACGCGGCGCCGGGTCGCCCGGCGTCCGCGCCGCTACAGTGCCCGCCATGGGACTGCCCGCCGCGCACCGCCGCAACGTCGTGACGACGTCGAGGGGCAAGCGGATCCGGTTGCCCGACGTCCCGGGCGTCACCCACGAGCGCCCGTGGTGGGACCGCGGCGCGTGCGTCGCCGGGGTCGACGAGGTCGGGCGCGGCGCCTGGGCGGGTCCGGTCACGTTCGCGGCGGTGGTCCTGCCCAGCGACCGGCGGATGTACAAGCTGCGCGACTCCAAGGTGCTCGACGCGCCGCGGCGCGAGGAGCTGGCGGCGCGGCTGCGTGGCTTCGCGCTCGGCATCGGGCTGGGCCACGCCACCAACGCCGAGATCGACCGGCTCGGCATGAGCGACGCCATGCGGCTGGCGGCGCGCCGGGCCGTCGAGGCGCTGCCCGTGCGGCCCGACGTGTACCTGATCGACGGCAACTGGAACATGCTGGCGGGCGTCGACGGCGACACCGAGCTGATCGTCCACGGCGACGCGCGCTCGGCGTCGATCGCCGCGGCGTCGATCGTCGCCAAGGTGACCCGCGATGCGCTGATGCGCCAGGCGTGCCCGTCGTTCCCCGACTACGTCTTCTCCTCCAACAAGGGCTATCCGTCCCCGCCCCACGTGGCGGCGCTCGACCGCCGAGGGCCGTGCGCGCTGCACCGGCACAGCTGGGCGCCCATCCGCGCGCGCACCACGCCGCGGCTCGCGCTGGACCTCGATGACGACCCCGGCACCGGGGTCGGCGCCGCGGACCGCGTCGTCCTGGACCCCGACGACGGGCAGTGACCCGCGCGCGCACCTAGGCTCGTAGCCGATGCAGCTGTTCGACACCCGCACCGGCGACACGCGCCAGTTCATCGCCGGCCACACCGTCCGCGTCTACGTGTGCGGCATCACGCCGTATGACGCCACCCACCTCGGGCACGCCGCGACGTACGTGTCCTTCGACGTGCTCCTGCGCCGCCTGGAGCACGCCGGCCACACGGTCCGCTACGTCCGCAACGTCACCGACGTCGACGACGACATCCTGCGCACCGCCCGCGAGCGCGGGGTCGACTACCTCGAGCTCGCCGAGCGCGAGACCGAACGGTTCGACGCCGACCTGGTGGCGCTCGGGTGCCGTCCACCCGACGTCGCGCCGCGCGCCACCGACACCGTCGAGGCCATCGTCACCGCCGTCAGCGGCCTGGTCAGCCAGGGTGCTGCGTACGCGCTGGATGACGGGCGGGTCTACTTCGACGTGCGGTCCGCCCCGACCTTCGGGGCCCTGTCGCGGCTGCCGCGCGAGGAGATGCTCGAGCAGTTCGCCGAGAAGGGCGGCGACCCGGAGGCACCCGACAAGCGCGACGCGCTCGACTTCCTGCTGTGGCAGCCGCGCGCCGACGGCGAGCCCAGCTGGCCGAGCCCGTGGGGCGACGGCCGGCCGGGGTGGCACATCGAGTGCTCGGTGATGGCCATGGAGCACCTCGGCGGCGTGATCGACGTCCACGGCGGCGGCAGCGACCTGGTGTTCCCCCACCACGAGGCCGAGATCCAGCAGGCCGAGCACCTGACCGGGCAGGGGCCGTTCGCCCGCTTCTGGTTGCACACCGGCATGGTGGCGCTCGACGACGTCAAGATGAGCAAGTCGCTCGGCAACCTCGTCTTCATCCGCGACCTGCTCGACCGGGTCGAGGCGGTCGTCGTCCGCGCGTACCTGCTGAGCCACCGCTACCGCGACCCGTGGAGCTACAACGACGACGACCTGGTCGCCGCCGGCGAGCGGTGCAAGCGCTGGCGGACCGCCGCGGCCGGTGACGGCGTCGACGAGACCGGCGAGGAGGCCGTGCTGGCGGCCGTGGACGACGATCTCGACACCCCGACGGCGCTGGCGCGCCTGGACGACCTGGCGGACGCCGGAGCCGGCAGGTCGCTGCGCCGCACCGCGGCCGTCCTCGGTCTGGAGCTCGACGCCGCCCCGACCGGCGCCTGACCCATCCCTTTGGGTCGACTTGCCCACACATGGGGGCCGACGTCGACCCACTGCGGCCGTACCCGCCGATGCGGGCGGCGCCGTATGACCGCCGAGGTCCACCCGACCGCACGGGTGCGGGCGGGGGGCGGGTCAGCCCCGGATCAGCGGCTTGTACCTGATCCGGTGCGGCTGGTCGGCCTCGGCGCCCAGGCGCCGGCGCCGGTCCTCCTCGTAGTCGGAGTAGCTGCCCGGGAACCAGGTCGTCCGGCTGTCGCCCTCGAAGGCCAGGATGTGCGTCGCGATGCGGTCGAGGAACCAGCGGTCGTGGCTGATGATCATGGCGCAGCCGGCGAACTCCA
>CAYVGE010000376.1:0-3170 GCA_964450395.1 uncultured Actinomycetota bacterium | reverse complement strand
GCTGACCTACGCGCCGCTGATCCGGGTCTGAGCGCTCCCACGCCGGCACCGCCGTGGGATCGCGGTCGTGCGTCGCGACGTCAGGCCGAGGCCGTGCCCTCGGCGATGCCGTCGGCGGTCCCGGGTGCCGCGGCGGGCTCGCCGAGGCGGCGCACCACGTCGGCCAGCAACGGGCGCGACAGCAGCATCGACAGGTGCCCGATGTCGCGCACCCGGACGTTGTCGGCCCGCAGCGCGGGGTGCAGGATCTTGGCGCTGATCGCCGGCGTGATCATGAAGTCCAGGTCGCTGTAGTAGGAGATCCAACGGGCCAGGCCGGGGCGCGCGCCGCGCTCGAGCTGTCGCAGGTACGCCGAGCCCGGACGGCACTGCTCGATCGCACGCCCGGCACCGAACCAGGCGGTCCACGTGCCCCGGTGCGGTGTGCCCAGCGTGACCACGGTGTCGACGAGCGCGTGGCCGCCCAGCTCCTGGACGTACTGGCGGGCGATCAGGCCACCCATGGAGTGCCCGATCAGCACGCAGTCACCGCGGGGCGACCTGCCGACCAGCTGCTCGACGGCCGGGCCCAGCCGCCGGGCGATGCGGTCCAGGTCGCCGGTCACGGACTGGTACTCGAACGTGTGCAGGGGGCCCAGGCCGGCGCGCCGCAGGCCCTGCTGCATCAGCAGGAAGGCGCTGCGGTTGTGGATCCAGCCGTGGACGAGCATCACCGGGCGGCGGCGGACCGGCGGATCGACGGCCTCGCGGGTGAGCGGTGCGGCCGGCAGCATCCCGAGGGGGTAGGTCGCGGCGTGGACCGAGGTCAGGAGCGCCTCGCGGACCATGCCGAGGTATGTCGAGGGGCGCAGCGCGCTGCGTGCGGCGGCGGCCATCTGCCGGGACAGCGCATCGGCGCCAACGCTGCGGTGGGTGCTGGCGCGGGTGATCCCGCTCGGCGTCCATGGCTCGTTCGTATCAGGCTCCTCGTACTGTGGAGCCCCCTCCCTGGCCATGGTCGCATGCGGTCGGGCCAGCGGCCACCGCACGGTGGAGCGGGCGATCACCGCCGAGCACACCCTGATGCAGGTGGGAGGCGGTGGACGCGCATGGGCGACCGTGCGCCTGAGGGTGCCCGCCCGGCGTCTGGTGGGCGGTTGCGGATCAGCCGGGGCACAGCTCCGGGGCGCCCCGCGACGAGGACGACAGCCGGGTGCCGTCGGCCGACGGGTCGACGTAGACCGTCCCGTCGTGGACCTGCGCGGGCAGGCGCGTCAGCGAGTCCCCGCCACCCGCCGCCAGGCGCCCGTCCGGCTGCCACGCGGCCGTGCCGTCGACGGCGACCAGGCGCGCCGGGTCGGTGCACCAGCGGACCTCGGTGGGCGGACGGCGGAACACCGCCACCCCGCCGGCACCGCGGACCACCAGCACCGGCTGGTCACCGGCGTCCGCCACCCCCACGCCGCGGGCGTCGATGGCGTCGAGCGGGCCGGCGGCCACGAACGGCGGACCCGGCGGGCCCGACCGCAGCAGCAGGGCGACCCCGCCGGCCGCCAGCACCAGCACCCCCACGACGACGGCCGCGATCGCCCACTGCAGACCCATGGGCTCGCGCAGGATGATCTTGCGGGCGCGCTTGGCGGCGCGGGGTGGCAGGTAGCCCCGCGGTCCGTAGTCCGGCTGCTCGACAGCGGGCTCGTCGGTCATCGCGCGGCCCAGGCTACGCCGTCGTTTGCCCACCGGACCGCCCGGCAATGCTCGTCGTCGGCCGGCGCGTCGACAGCCGGTCGCAGTCGCGTGGAAGGGCATGCGCCGTGGCGGTCCGGGTGCTGGTGGCCAAGCCGGGCCTCGACGGTCACGACCGCGGCGCCAAGGTGGTCGCCCGGGCGCTGCGCGACGCCGGCTTCGAGGTGGTCTACACCGGCCTGCACCAGACGCCCGAGCAGATCGTCGAGGCGGCGCTCCAGGAGGACGTGCAGGTGGTCGGCCTGTCGATCCACTCGGGCGCGCACATGACGCTGTTCCCCCGCGTGGTCGACCTCCTGGCCGAGCGCGACGCCGACGACATCGTCGTCTTCGGCGGGGGGATCGTGCCGTCGGAGGACATCGCCGAGCTCAAGCGGCGCGGCGTCGCCGAGATCTTCACGCCGGGGGCGCGGACCGACGACATCATCGCGTGGGTGCACGACCACGTCGACGACCCGGCGCAATCGGGATCCGGCGCCGCCTGATCCGTGCGGACCACGGTTGCCCGTCGGGTCGACGGCGCATGATGGCAGGGGGTCCGGCCGCCCGGCCGCCTCGACGATCTTCGTGAAAGGCACACGGCAGTGAACCTGATGGAGTACCAGGGCAAGGAACTGTTCCGGAAGCTCGACATCCCGACCACCCCCCGGGGTGAGATCGCGACGACGCCGGACGAGGCGCAGACCCATGCCCGCAACTTCGGGGTGCCGGTCATGGTCAAGGCCCAGGTGCTGACCGGCGGCCGAGGCAAGGCCGGCGGCGTCAGGTACTGCGCGGACGCCGACGAGGCCCGCTCGCGGGCCAATGACATCCTCGGTCTGGACATCTCTGGGCACACCGTCCGCAAGGTGCTCGTGGAGCCGGCCAGCGACATCGCCGAGGAGTACTACCTGTCGGTGCTCAACGACCGGTCGAGCAAGGGCTACCTGGTCATCGCGAGCGTCGAGGGCGGCGTCGAGATCGAGGAGGTCAACCGCACCTCGCCGGAGAAGGTCATCAAGGAGCCGATCGACCCGACCGTCGGCCTCGACCACGACCGCGCGACGGGCATCCTCACGCAGGCCGGCCTGCCCGCCGAGATCGTCGACCGGGCCGCCGATCTGCTGGTCAGGCTCTATGAGGGGTTCGTGGCCTCCGACGCCACGCTGTTCGAGGTCAACCCGCTCGTCCGCACCACCGACGACCGGGTGATCGCGCTCGACTCGAAGGTGACGATCGACGACAGCGCCCTGTTCCGCCACGAGGACCTGGCGTCGGACTCCGAGGAGGAGGCCGACAGCCCGCTCGAGGCGAAGGCCAAGGAAGAGGACCTGCAGTACGTCAAGCTCGACGGCGACGTCGGCGTGCTCGGCAACGGCGCCGGGCTGGTCATGGCCACGCTCGACGTCGTCAACCAGGCCGGCGGCGCGCCGGCCAACTTCCTCGACGTCGGCGGAGGCGCCGAC
>CAYVGE010000375.1:1615-3194 GCA_964450395.1 uncultured Actinomycetota bacterium | reverse complement strand
GCGAGGGCGGCCGCACCGTCGGTGCCGGCCGGGTGACGAAGATCCTGGAGTAGCCGCTCCTCGGTGGTGACCGGTCGGTGCTCCGCCTCCAGCAGGGACCCCGTCCTCGCGCCGGGGGCTCGGACACCCCGAGTCGGCTCCGCACCGACCGGCCACCACCTCCCGCACCACCCGCTGACCACCGCCTCGCGGCCGGCGGCGACGCCACAGGAGCCCTCGTGGTCGCGAAGTCTCGCGGTGAGGGAAGCGCAGCAGTAGAGAGAAGAGAAGATGGCTAACGGGCAGAAGATCAGGATCAGGCTGAAGGCCTACGATCACGAGATCATCGACGCCTCGGCGCGCAAGATCGTCGACACGGTCGAGCGCACGGGCGCGAAGATCACCGGGCCGGTGCCGCTGCCGACCGAGCGCAACGTGTACTGCGTCATCCGCTCGCCCCACAAGTACAAGGACTCGCGCGAGCACTTCGAGATGCGCACGCACAAGCGGTTGATCGACATCCACGAGCCGACGCAGAAGACGGTCGACAGCCTGATGCGCCTCGACCTGCCGGCGGGCGTTGACATTGAAATCAAGCTGTAGGGCCGCGGCGGCCGGCTGGCTGCCTCTGGCTCCAGCAGGGACCCCGCCGCTCGCCTGAGGCTCGCGGCACCCCGAGTCGCCTCCGACAGCCAGCCGGCCGCCGCTCCCGGTGACGCTCACGACGAGCCCGCCGGCAGGCACCGAAGCGCGACGCAGCTGTCGAGCGAGAAGAAGAGAGAAGAGCACAACGATGGTGAGAAAAGGGATTCTGGGCACCAAGCTCGGGATGACGCAGGTGTTCACCGATGACAACGAGGTCGTCCCGGTGACCGTCCTGCGTGCCGGCCCCTGCCCGGTCACCCAGGTGCGCACGATGGAACGCGACGGGTACCGCGCGCTGCAGCTCGGGTACGGCCGGGCGCGCCGGCCGAGCAAGCCGCTGGCCGGGCACTTCGCCGCGGCCGGCGTCGAGCCGACGCGCCACCTGATGGAGGTCGCGTTCGACGACGACCACCAGCCGGGCGACGTCATCACCGTCGACGTCTTCCGCGTCGGCGAGCTCGTCGACGTCACGGCCCGCTCGAAGGGCAAGGGCTTCTCGGGGGTCATGAAGCGCCACGGCTTCGCCGGTCTGGGAGCCGGGCACGGCGTGCACAAGGTGCACCGCGCACCGGGCGCCATCGGCGCCTGCGCCACGCCGGGCCGCGTCTTCCCGGGCACCCGCATGGCGGGTCGCACCGGCAACGAGCGGGTGACCATCCAGCGCCTGACCGTCGTCGGTGTCGACACCGAGCGCGGGCTCCTGCTGATCAAGGGCGCCACCCCCGGCGCCAACGGCTCGCTGGTGCTGGTCCGTTCCAGCTCGAAGCTGCGGGCCACCTCTGGAGGTGACGCCTGATGGCACTCCGCGTCGACGTCCACGGCGGCGACGGCTCGTCCGTCGAGCTGGACCCCGCGCTGTTCGAGGCGAAGGTCAACGTCCCGGTCATGCACCAGGTCGTGACCGCCCAGCTGGCGGCCGCCCCTGTGATCGCCTGCGCCGGCAACTCGCCATTTT
>CAYVGE010000375.1:0-1605 GCA_964450395.1 uncultured Actinomycetota bacterium | reverse complement strand
CGCGCGCCAGGGCTCGATCCGCTCGCCCCAGTGGGCCGGCGGTGGCGTCGCCCACGGCCCGACCGGCCAGCAGAACCACACCAAGCGCGTCAACAAGAAGGTCAAGCGCGCCGCACTGCGCTCCGCACTGTCGGACCGCGCCGCGTCGGGTGACGTCAAGGTCGTGCGCGACTTCGGCATCACCGAGCCCCGCACCCGCGACGCCGTCGCGCTGCTCGACGCCCTCGAGCTGGGCGGTCGTACCGCCCTGATCGTGCTGGCCGAGCGCGACGACGCGATCGCGCGCAGCTTCCGCAACCTGCAGGCCGCGCACGTGCTGACCGTCGACCAGCTCAACGTCTACGACCTGCTCACCCGCGACGTGGTCGTGTTCGCCGAGGCGGCGCTCGACCGCATCGGCGGTGGCCGCACCGCCGGTGGCGACGAGGCCTCAGGTAGCGCAGCGGTAGGCGACGAGGCCTCAGGTAGCGCAGCGGTAGGCGACGAGGACGAGGAGGGTGCGGCGTGAGGTCTGCACACGACGTGATCATCGAACCGGTCGTCAGCGAGAAGAGCTACGCGCTGCTCGACGAGGGCCGCTACACCTTCGTGGTCCACCCCACCGCCAGCAAGACCGAGATCAAGCAGGCGGTCGAGAAGATCTGGGGCGTGCGCGTCCGCAAGGTCAACACCCTCAACCGGCCCGGCAAGCGGGTCCGGTTCGGCCTGGTGCAGGGGCAGCGCAAGCGCACCAAGCGCGCCGTCGTGACCCTCGCCGAGGGCGACGAGATCGACATCTTCGCCTAGCGCCCGCGCGACGCGGCGGTCCGGCTCCGCCCCGGACAGCAACCACAGAGCACCCGAGAGGACACCCACGATGGCCAATCGCAGATACCGACCGACGACGCCGGCGCGTCGCGGCATGAGCGTGTCCGATTTCGCCACGGTCACCACCGACCGGCCGCTCAAGTCCAAGACGGGGCCCAACCCCAAGCAGGCCGGCCGCAACGCGCAGGGCCGCATCACCACCCGCCGCCAGGGCGGTGGCCACAAGCGCCGGTACCGCGAGATCGACTTCCGGCGCAACAAGGACGGCGTGCCCGCCACGGTCGCGCACATCGAGTACGACCCCAACCGGTCGGCCCGGATCGCGCGGCTGCACTACCACGACGGCGAGAAGCGCTACATCCTGGCGCCGCAGGGCCTGCGCGTCGGTGACGTGCTGACCTCCGGCGAGGGCGCCGACATCCAGGCCGGCAACGCCCTGCCACTGCGCAACATCCCGGTCGGCACCGTCATCCACGCCGTCGAGCTACGGCCCGGCGGCGGCGCGAAGCTCGGCCGCTCCGCGGGCAACCGCGTACAGTTGCTGGCCAAGGAGGGCAAGTACGCCGCCCTGCGTCTGCCCTCCGGCGAGATCCGCCGCGTGCTGGCCGACTGCAGGGCCACCGTCGGCACCGTGGGCAACCCCGACCACGAGCTCGTCAACGACGGCAAGGCCGGCCGGTCCCGCTGGCGCGGCAAGCGGCCCAAGGTCCGCGGCGTCGTCATGAACCCGGTCGACCACCCCCACGGTGGTGGCGAGGGCCGGACCTCCGGTGGCCGCCACCCGACCAACCACAAGGG
>CAYVGE010000374.1:0-3194 GCA_964450395.1 uncultured Actinomycetota bacterium | reverse complement strand
CGCTCGACATCGTCGACGAGCTGCCTCAGCTGATCGCGATGGGCTACGAGGCGGTGCCCGAGGAGGACATCGTCCGCCTCAACTGGTGGGGCCTGACCCACGACAAGCCGAAGCTGGGCACCTTCATGGTGCGCATCAAGGTCTCGGGTGGACTGATCACCCCCGCGCAGCTGCGCGGAGTCGGCCACGTCGCCAAGCGGTTCGGACGCAACTACGGTGAGCTCACGACCCGGCAGGGCATCCAGCTGCACTGGGCCCGCCTCGATCAGCTGCCCGACGTCATCGAAGCCATCCAGGCGACGGGCCTGACGACCTGCGGCGGCGAGGGCGATACGGTGCGCAACATCACCGGCTGCCCGGTGGCCGGCATCTCGCGGGACGAGCCCTTCGACGTCACCCCGGTCATCGCCGAGGTCGCCGACTACTTCTACGGCAACCGCGAGTACTCGAACCTGCCGCGCAAGCACAAGTACACGATCGCGGCGTGCCCCGGGCAGTGCAACGCGCCCGAGATCAGCGACGTCGCCCTGATCGGCGTTGTCAAGAACGGTCGTGAGGGCTTTGCGCTGACGGTCGGGGGCGGGCTGTCGAACATCCCCCGCCTGGCACGTGACCTGGGCGTGTTCGTGCCCCGCGACGAGGTCATCGAGGTGCTGCGCGCCGTGACCGACGAGTGGCAATCGGATCCGAAGTACCGGATCAGCCGTGCCAAGGCGCGGATCAAGTTCATGATGGACGACCACGGCCCCGAGGGCGTGCGCGCCAAGGTCGAGCGGCGCCTCGGTCGTGCGCTGGAGGACCTCGAGGCACCGGAGCCGCTCGACGGCTTCGACCACCTCGGTGTGCACCAGCAGCGCCAGGACGACAAGGTCTACGCCGGCTTCTCGGTGCCCATGGGCTGGATCACCGGCGACCAGATGATCGGGATCGCCGACCTGGTGGAGCCGTTCGACGGCGACATCCGGCTGACCCGCCAGCAGGATCTGATCATCGGCAACGTGCCGGTGGCCGACATGGGCGCGATGCTCGAGGGCATGAAGCAGCTGGGGATGCCGATCACCCGCAACCGGGTGTACGGCAACTCGATCGCCTGCACCAGCCACCGGTTCTGCAACTACTCGGTCGCTGAGACCAAGGGCAAGCTGCAGGAGATCCTCGAGGTGCTCGAGGCGCGCTACGCCGACGCCGTCGAGGACCTCAAGCTGTACGTCGACGGGTGCCCGCACGCCTGCGCGCACCACTGGATCGGCGACATCGGCCTGCAGGGCACGACCACCAAGGACCCCCTCAGCGGCAAGCGGGTCGAGGCCTACGACGTCACCCTGCGCGGCGGTCTGGGCCGCAAGGCGCAGATCGGCACCCCGCTGCTGCGTCGTGTGCCGACCGACGACATCATCGACGTCATCACCCGGCTGCTCGACGGGTGGCAGGAGCAGAAGGCGGCGCGCAACGGCTCGGGCGACGGCTTCACCTTCCGCGACTTCTGCGACGGCCGCTCCGATGAGGACCTGCAGGCCATCGCCGCAGGCCGCGCGGTCACGGGTGTGTCCGAGGAGGCGACGAGCGAGCTGGTGACCGTCCGGGTGCCCGGCACGCTGCTCGAGCTGTCCGACGGGGCCGACGAGATCACGCTCGAGGTCGACACCGTCGGCCAGGCGCTGGACCAGCTGGCGCAGCTGCACCCGAAGCTCACGGCCTACCTGGTCAGCGCACCGGGGGAGGTCAACGCCGCGGTCAACCTGTACATCGGTGAGGACGACATCCGCGCGCTCGGTGGCTTCGACGCCACGCTGGAGCCCGGCGACGAGCTGTCGATCCTGCCCGCACTGGCAGGTGGCTGACCGCCACACCGGTGCTTGCACGCCTACGATCGGGGTAGGAGAACCCGGACCCGGTGGTGGCGGAGCCTGAGGAGGACGCCTGTGCTCAAGGAACGCGTGGTCTTCGACGACCTGGAGATCGGCGAGATCTCGGTCGAGCTCGACGACCAGGAACCCGAGGACGTGATCGAGTGGGCGCTCAACACGTTCGGCGAGGACGTTGCGATCGTCACCGCACTGCAGGCCGACGGCATGGCCATCCTCGACATGGCCTACCAGATGTTCCCGCAGGTGCGGGTCATGACCGTCGACACCGGCCGGCTGCCCCAGGCCACCCTCGACTTCATCGGCCAGGTCCGCGCGCACTACCCCGAGGCGCGGCTCGACGTACGCACGCCCGACCGGGCCGAGGTCGAGACCATGGTGCGTCGCAACGGCCCGGACCTGTTCCGCGAGAGCGTGCCCAACCGCCTGATGTGCTGCCAGATCCGCAAGGTCCGGCCATTGACCGATGCCCTGGAGGGTCTCGACGCGTGGTTCACCGGGCTGCGCCGTGACCAGTGGGCGTCGCGGGCCGCGATCCGCAAGGTCGAGCTGGACCACGACCACGACGGCATCGTCAAGGTCAACCCGCTGGCTGACTGGAGCGCCCAGGAGGTCGACGAGTACCTGGCCGAGTACGACGTCCCCGTCCACCCGCTGTACGCGCAGGGCTACACCAGCATCGGCTGCGAGCCGTGCACCCGTCCCGTGCGCGCCGGCGAGAACGACCGCGCCGGCCGCTGGTGGTGGGAGACCGAGGCACCCAAGGAGTGCGGCATGCACTGCCCGATCGAGACCGGCGGGTTCGAGCACGAGGTGCACGCGATCCTGGGAGAGGCCCATGGCAACGGCCACTGAGGCAGCGCCGCTGGTCCTCGACGACGACGAGCAGGACCTCGTCGAGCAGGAGCTGCAGGCCCTGCTGCCCGCCCTGGCGGGCGAGCGCCGCGAGCGCTACCTCGCGTTGGCCGACGCCGTCGACGAGGGCGAGGTGCCGGCCGACCTGGTCGGGCACCTGCAGTCCCTGCTCGAGCTGGCGTTGCAGACCGCCCGGGCGCGCAAGCTGTACCGCGCCGAAGGTGAGAAGGTGCTGACCGGGCTGTTCAAGCGGACGCCGGCCGGCCGTGACCTGACCGCCCAGCTGGGGGACATCAACGGCGCCCTGCGCGGACTGGCCGGACGCGAGCTGCGCAGCGTCCGCGTCGGCATGCGCACCCTCGGCCACTTCACGGTCACCGTGACCACCGACGAGGCCAGAGTGATGCTGGCCGTCCGACCCGACGGCATGAACGTCGAGAGCCTCGAGGTCACCGACGGGGGCGATGACTCCTA
>CAYVGE010000373.1:0-3198 GCA_964450395.1 uncultured Actinomycetota bacterium | reverse complement strand
GACCAACGCGGCGCGTGCGGCGCCCCGATCCTGTGGCTGCACTTGTGGCTGCAAACCGGCGATTCAAGACCCCGGCGAGGCGGCGCGGAAGAGCCGAACAGACCGCTGACCTGCGGCTTTGTCGGTGGTCAGGGGCGGGGTCGAACCGCCGACCTCACGATTTTCAGTCGCGCGCTCTACCAACTGAGCTACCTGACCGGGTGCCGTTCCCAGTGGGAACGACAACGGCCGGGATCACCGGCCGTGGACTTGCGCGGAGCTGACGGGATTTGAACCCGCGACCTTCACCTTGACAGGGTGACGAGCACTCCTAACTGCTCCACAGCTCCCTGATGCTGCCCCTCAGCGAGTAGGCCGTGCAGGACTCGAACCCGCTCCGCCGGATTAAAAGTCCGGAGCTCTACCCGTTGAGCTAACGGCCCGTGCCGCAGCCATGTGGCAAGCGACCGTTGCGCTGGGAGTGTAGCCGCGATCCGCCCGCGGTGCGACTCGAGATCGCATCGGGCGCGATGGCCGCCCGGCCAACGGCCGGGGGCCTCACCCGCCCGTGAACAGCAGGATGAACCCGGCCACGTACAGCCCGACGATCGCGAAGCCCTCGAAGCCGATGCCCTTCATCTGCCGGTGGATCAGTCCGGCAGCCAGGATCGCCGCCAGCATCAGCGTCAGCGCCATCAGGAACAGGTCCTGCTCGCGCAACGCGTGATAGACGCTCCCGTCGCGGTACGCGATGTCGGCCGCGCCGACGAACAGCACGTCGAAGATGTTGCCGCCGACGATGTCGGACACCGCCAGCGTCAACGCCCCGATCCGCACGGCGGCGATGACGGTGACCAGCTCGGGCAGGCTCGATGCGACGGATGTGAACAGCCCGCCGACCACCGTTCCCGACAGCGGCGTGACTTCGGCGAGCGCCAGTCCGCTGCGCGCGATCACGAATCCGCTGAGCGCCACCGTGCCGGCCATCAACCCGAAGCGTCCCCACAGCGCCGGCAGGGACAGGTCCGAGCCGCTGTCTTCCTCGTCGGGTTCGTCGACCACCGTCTCGTCGGTCTCGGTCGGCTTCCACATGGGGTCGTCGCGCTCCTGGCGTGCCATGTGCATGCCGTACAGGTACGCGGCCAGCAGCAGTGCCGTCACGGGGTGCACGCCGAGGACGGTGACCTCGGGCGTGCCGCGTGCGAAGAGCACCGTCGAGATCAGCATGATCAGCACGACGGACTGGAGCAGGTTGGGCAACGACGCGGCGGCGTGCTCGAGGTTGACCTTGCGGTAGGCCATGTCGGCGATCGCGAGGAACGTCGTCTGCGCTGCGATGCCACCGATCGAGTTGCTGACAGCGAACCCGGCCTCGCCCTCCCACGCGGCGATCACACTGGTCAACAGCCCCGGCAGTGACGTCGTCGCGCCGAGCAGGACCGCACCCGCGATCGCCTCGCCGAGACCGGTGCGGTCGGCGATCGTGTCCACGACGCCGGCGAACCGGCTGCCCACCACCAACAGCACGCCGGCGGCGGCGGCGAACGTCGTGATGATCCCCCACAGAGGGAGAGCGGCGAAGTCCACGACGGTTCCCGATCCTCCGACCTCGCGCCCCCCGGCGCGCACGCATGCTACTGCAGCGGGCAGCCGCGACGTGGCGGTCGGACGGAAGCGGAGGTCGCGGCGTCTAGCCTTGGCCGGACATGGCACACACCGAGTCACGCACCGTGCTCGACCGGCACACGTTGGACGAGATCCTCGACCTGATCGAGGCGACCACCCAGCTCGAGGGCCATCAGCCCGTCGGCGAGCACAAGTACTCCCACCTGAAGGTCGGCGCGACGGGCTGGCTGGGGGTGCTCGCCCGTGATGACCAGGGCACCCTGGTCGGCTACGCCCACACCCGGTGGGGTGCGCCGGGCGACCAGCCACGCGTCGCGGTCGAGGTCGTCGTGCACCCCGACGCGCGGCGGCACGGCACCGTCGCGACGCTGCTGCTCGACGAGACGCGGGCCGAGGTCGCGCGCGCCGGGGGCGGCCTGATGTTCCTGTGGGTGCACCGGGTCGGCGCGCCTGACCAGACGCTGGCGTACGAGCTCGGCTTCGACGTGCAGCGGGAGCTCGCGTTCATGACCCGCCGCCTCGACGAGCGCCCGCCGGTGCCGCAGCTGCCCGAGGGCGTCGAGTTGCGCACCTACCGCGGTGAGCAGGATGACGACGCGTTCCTGGCAGTCAACAACGCCGCGTTCGAGGGACATCCGGAGAACGGCGGGTGGACGCGCGACGACTTCGCCGAGCGCAGGGCGCTGGAGTGGTTCGACCCGGCCGATCTGCTGTTGGCGTGGCGGGGCGACGAGCTGATCGGCTTCCACTGGACCAAGTGGCACGGCCACGAGTCCGACGAGGTACCGGCGCACGAGCCGGTCGGTGAGGTCTACGTGCTGGCGGTGGCGCCGGAGACGCAGGGCCTCGGCCTCGGCCGCACGCTGCTCGACGCCGGCGTCGCCCACCTGTTCGACCTGGGCTGCCGGCAGGCCATCCTGTACGTGGACTGCGCGAGCGAAGGGGCGGTGCGCCTGTACGAGTCGGCCGGGTTCGAGCACCGGTACCGCGACGTGTGCTACCAGAAGTGGATCGAGCCCGTCGCGACCGACGCCGGTCCGGAGCTGCGCCGCCCCACGTACTGAGCCGAGCTCGCGCTAGGCGCGCCGTTCGTCGAGCCGCTGCAGCAGGTCATGCGCCGCGAGCTCGACCTCCTTGTGGCCCCACTCGGCAGCGCGGTAGCGGCAGGCGATGAGCCCCATGCGGTGCAGCCGCCGGAAGTCGCCGTAGACGAAGGCGTAGCGGGCCTTGGTCCGGTCGGTGGCGCCGACCGTCAGCCCCAGGTGCCACTGCGCGTAGCCGTCCCAGCCGTGCCGCTCGAGGTGGGCGTTCTCGGCGGCGGCATCGGGCTGGACGTCACTCCACCGGCTCGACACGACGTACTGGCCGGCGTCGATCAACTCAGCGGCACGCTCGACGCCCGCCTGGTTGACCTCGTAGCTGGCCACGGTTCAGTCGTCACCGACCGGCCCCGACGGGTCCAGCTTGTAGCCGACGCCGCGGATGGTGCCGATCAGCTGCTCGTGCTCGGTGCCCAGCTTGGCGCGCAGGCGGCGGATGTGGACGTCGACGGTGCGGGTGCCGCCGAAGTAGTCGTAGCCCCACACCTCCTGC
>CAYVGE010000372.1:0-3203 GCA_964450395.1 uncultured Actinomycetota bacterium | reverse complement strand
CACCGAGCTGCTGCGCGAGCACGGTGTGGTCGGCAAGTTCGTCGAGTTCCACGGCCCCGGCATCGGGCGGGTGCCGCTGCCCAACCGCGCCACCATCGGCAACATGTCGCCGGAGTACGGCTCGACGTGCGCCATCTTCCCGATCGACGACGTGACGCTGCAGTACCTGGAGTTCACCGGCCGCAGCCCCGAGCAGGTCGCGCTGGTCGAGGCCTACGCCAAGGCGCAGGGGCTGTTCGTCGACCCCGACGCCCCCGAGCCGGAGTACTCCGAGACCGTCGAGCTCGACCTGTCGACGGTGCGCCCCAGCCTGGCCGGCCCCACCCGCCCACAGGACCGGGTGTCGCTGACCGACGTCCCGCGCGCGCTGGCCACCAGCCTGCGGCGGTTCGTGCCGGACGCCCACGTCGCGACCGGCCAGCAGCTGCCCGCCGACGTCGCCGACGGCTCGACCGATGAGGCGATCGCCGGGACGTTCCCCGCCAGCGACCCGATCGCGCTCGACGCGGCCGACGCCGGCACCCCGCCGCAGCCGACGCGCCCGGACGCCGGCCGGCTGCCCAGCGACGCCGTCGAGGTCACGACCGCCGACGGCACCTTCGTGCTCGACCACGGCGCCGTCGTCATCGCCGCCATCACCAGCTGCACCAACACCAGCAACCCCGAGGTGATGCTCACGGCGGGGCTGCTGGCGCGCAACGCGGTCGACCGCGGCCTCGAGACGCAGCCGTGGGTCAAGGCCTCGCTCGCCCCCGGCTCGCAGGTGGTCATGGACTACTACGAGCGCGCGGGGCTGCTGCCGTACCTGGAGAAGCTGCGGTTCAACCTGGTGGGCTTCGGTTGCACGACGTGCATCGGCAACTCCGGCCCGCTGGCCCCGGAGATCTCGGAGGCCATCGCCGAGCACGACCTGGCGGTGTGCTCGGTGCTGTCGGGCAACCGCAACTTCGAGGGGCGCATCAACCCCGACTGCAAGCTGAACTGGCTGGCGTCGCCACCACTGGTGGTGGCCTACGCGCTCGCCGGCTCGCTCGGGGTGGACCTCCTCGGGGACCCGCTCGGCACGGGCACCGACGGCGAGCCCGTGTACCTGCGGGATCTCTGGCCGTCGACCGACGAGGTCCGGTCGGTGCTGGCGGACGCGCTGCAGCGGGACATGTTCACGTCGCGTTACGCCGACGTGTTCGCCGGCGACGAGCGCTGGCGCTCGCTGCCGACCGCGGGCGGTGACCGCTTCGACTGGAGCGACACGTCGACGTACGTGCGCAGGCCGACGTTCTTCGACGGCATGCCCGCGGAGCCTGGACCCATCACCGACATCACCGACGCGCGGGTGCTGGCCCTGCTGGGTGACAGCGTGACGACGGACCACATCTCCCCCGCCGGTTCGATCGCGTGGGACGGCCCCGCCGGCCGGTGGCTGCGCGAGCGCGAGGTCGAGCGCCGGAACTTCAACTCGTTCGGCTCGCGCCGCGGCAACCACGAGATCATGGTCCGCGGCACGTTCGCCAACATCCGGCTGCGCAACCTGCTGGCCCCCGGCACCGAGGGTGGGTACACGCGGTACCTGCCGACCGGGGAGGTCACCGACATCCACGACGCGGCGCAGCGCTACGCCGCCGACGGCACGCCGCTGGTGGTGCTGGCCGGGAAGGAGTACGGCTCGGGGTCGTCGCGCGACTGGGCGGCCAAGGGCCCGTCGCTGCTGGGGGTGCGCGCCGTGGTCGCCGAGAGCTACGAGCGGATCCACCGGTCGAACCTGATCGGCATGGGCGTCCTGCCGCTGCAGTTCCGGGACGGCGACTCCGTGGAGGCCCTCGGGCTGACCGGCGAGGAGGTCATCGCCATCACCGGGCTGGCCGACGGTGACGCCATCCCCGAGGAGGTCACCGTGACCGCGGGCGATGTGACGTTCCGGGCGGCGGTGCGCATCGACACGCCGCGCGAGGCCGACTACTACCGCCACGGCGGCATCCTGCAGTACGTGCTCCGCCGGCTGCGCTGACGCCGTGGCGCCCACGCCGATGCACCGGGTCCTGCCGGCCGCCCCGTACGCGACGTTCGCCGACTACGTCGCGGACGGTGGCGGGCAGGGCCTGGCGACGGCCGCCGACCTCGAGCCGGACGACATCGTCGAGATCGTCGACGCCTCGGGGCTGCGTGGCCGCGGCGGTGCAGGGTTCCCCACCGGGACCAAGTGGCGATCGGTCCCCGGCGCGGCGCGCGAGGGCGACGAGATCCACGTCGTGTGCAACGCCGCCGAGGGCGAGCCGGCGACGGCCAAGGACCGCATGCTGCTGGCACGCACGCCCCACGCCGTGATCGAGGGGCTGGCGATCGCGATGCGGGCGGTCGGCGCCGCGGGCGGCTACGTCGGGATCAAGCGACGCTTCGACCACGAGGTCGAGCGGATCATCGCCGCCCGCGACGACGCCGTCGACGCCGGCTGGCCGGGCGCGGACCGGATCCGCATCGTGCCCGGTCCCGACGAGTACCTGTTCGGCGAGGAGTCGGCGATGCTCGAGGTCATCGAGGGCAAGTTGCCGCTGCCGCGCATCCTGCCGCCCTACGAGGTCGGGCTGTTCGCGACCATGGCCCAGCCCAACCCCACGGTCGTCAACAACGTCGAGACGCTGGCGCACGTCGCCGGCATCCTGCGCGACGGCGCCGACCGGTTCCGGGAGGTCGGCACGACCGAGGCGCCGGGCACCATGGTCTTCACCGTCGTCGGCGACGTCACCCGTCCGGGCGTGTACGAGCTGCCGCTCGGCACGTCCGCACGCGAGCTCATCGTCGACCTGGCCGGCGCCGACCAGATCCTGGCCATCTATGCCGGCACGTCGAACAGCGTGATCACCCCCGACGTGCTCGACCTCCCCCTGGACTTCGACTCGTTCGCCGAGGCGGGCACGGGCCTGGGCAGCGGCGGCTTCGTGGTCTACGACACCAGCCGCGACATCGTGCAGGTGTGCGCCGCGCTGGCGCGGTTCCTGGCGGTCGAGTCCTGCGGCCAGTGCCTGGCGTGCAAGCTCGGGACGGCCGAGATCTTCGACCGCCTCGACGCGCTGGTCCGCGGCGACGGCACGCACGCCGACATCGACGAGATCCGGCGGCGCACCGACACCGTGACCGACCAGAACCGCTGCTACCTGCCGGTGGGCGCCGCGCTGGTGATCCGCTCGACGCTCGACCAGTTCGCCGAT
>CAYVGE010000371.1:0-3206 GCA_964450395.1 uncultured Actinomycetota bacterium | reverse complement strand
ACCTCGAGACGCTCGAGAAGGCGGCCGACAAGGCGGCCCGGTCGGCCAGGGCCGGAGGCGCTGACGCCAGGCGACGCGCCGAGCTGCTCACGGCGCTGCGGGACGCCGCCAGCAGCGGCACGCCCATGCGCCGGCTCGTCGCGTCCGAGCCGGATGCCGCACCGGTCGCCCGCGAGCTCGGGCTGCTCACGGCCAAGCCGCTGCTGTTCGTCGGCAACGTCGCGGAGGAGGAGCTGCCCAGGCCCGACTCCCCCGCCGTCGACGCGCTGCGCCGCGCGGCCGCCGAACGCGACGCGGAGGCGGTGTTCATCTGCGCCGAGGTGGAGGCACAGATCGCCGAGCTCGACGCCGAGGACCGCGAGGCGTTCCTCGCCGACCTGGGCCTCGAGGCGTCGGGCCTCGATCAGCTGGTCACGGCGGCCTACCGGATCCTGGGCCTGCTGACCTTCTTCACGGCGGGCCCCAAGGAGGCGCGCGCCTGGACGGTGCGCGCGGGCGCGCGCGCACCGGAGGCGGCCGGGGTGATCCACAGCGACATGCAGCGTGGGTTCATCCGGTCAGAGGTCATCAGCTATGAGGACTACGCCGCGCTGGGCAGCGAGGCCGCGGCCCGCGACGCCGGCAAGCTGCGCATCGAGGGCAAGGACTACGTCGTCGCCGACGGCGACGTGATGCACATCCGCTTCAACGTCTGAACGGGCGTGCCGCGACCCACAGGACGATCCGCTATGCTGTCGGTCCTCGGGCGATTAGCTCAGGGGGAGAGCGCTTCCTTGACGCGGAAGAGGTCAGAGGTTCAAATCCTCTATCGCCCACCAGCTTTCTTGAGACAATTTCAGGCCCCTGACGAGCGGACTTGCGGGCGGGGGCCGTTTTCTTGCCGTAGCACAGCGCTCCGACAGTGGATAAGTTCCGGGCCCTCTCAGCGGGCGCCATACGCTCATCTGACCCGATTTCGAGGTGGTCGATGGGCACCGAGTACCGCGAGCTGGGCCCGCTGGGCCGGGACCTGGCGATCTGGGAGATCCACCTGCGCTCGACCGGCGAGTCGACGCACACCATCAGGTCATACGTCCAGGGCGTGCGTGCACTGGCGGCCTTCCTGACCGACCAGGACCTACCGCTCGACCCCGAACAGATCACGACCCGGCACCTGCGGGCGTTCCAGGCGCACCTGCTGCTGCCCGAGGATCAGGGCGGGGGGGGCAAGCGCACGAGCACGGTCTGCACACGCCACGACGCGCTGAGCTGTTCTACGGGTTCCTCGAGGAGGAGGACGACCTGCCGAACCCGATGCGGCGCGTCCAGCGGCCGGCGGAGCAAGAGGTCACGATCCAGCCCCTCACCGAGGACAAGCTGGCCGCACTGATCGACACCTGCGTGGCAAGGACTCTACGACCGTCGCGACATGGCACTCATCCTCATGTGGCACAGCAGCAGCTCGCCGGGATGTTCAACATCATGTCCATTCCGATGTTCATGATCGTGCGCGACGGGGTCGTGCTCTTCTCCCAGCCCGGTGCGCTACCCGAGGCGGCGCTGGAGGATCTGCTCGAGCAGGCGCAACGCATCGATATGGACGACGTGCGCGCGAAGATCGCCGAGGAGGAGCGCGCCGGCTGATCGCAGCCATGTGACATCTGTCATGCGCGGGTCCTGACACCGCGCACTACCCGGGTCCGTCCCGTCCCGCCACAGTGCGGTCATCACCGTTTCGAACCAGGGAGATGACCGTGACTGACGTCGTGACGATCCGTGGACTGGAGCACCGCTACGGGGCGACGCACGCGCTCGCCGGCGTGGACCTCACGGTCGCCTCGGGCGAGTGCGTGGCGCTGCTGGGCCCCAACGGCGCGGGCAAGACGACGCTCGTCGGTGCGCTGACGGGGATGCTGGTACCGTCCGCCGGTACCGTCCGGATCGACGGCGCCGACCCCCGACGGCCGGCCACGCGCCGACGCCTGGGCGTCGTGCACCAGCACGCCGGGTTCCCGCGCACGCTGAAGGTCCGCGAGCTGGTCGCGGGGTGGGCGGTCCGCGCGGGCCGACCCGCATCGGACGCCGACGCGGTCCTGGCCGAGGTGGGCCTGCACGAGCTGACGAAGCGTCGGGTCACCGCGCTGTCCGGCGGCCAGCAACAGCGTCTGCAGCTCGCGATGGCGCTGGTGGTCGATCCGACGCTGCTCGTCCTCGACGAGCCGACCGTCGGGCTGGACATCGACGCCCGCCGTCGGTTCTGGGCCACGCTCGCCGCACGCAGGGATCGCGGCACCGCGGTCCTGCTCACCACCCACCAGATCGAGGAGACAGCCGCGGTCGCCGACCGCGTCGTCGTGCTGCACGAGGGGACCGTGATCGCCAGTGGTCACCCGGCCGACCTCACAGCGCAGCTGCCCGACCGCACCGTCACGGCACGGACGGCACTGCGTGACAGCGAGCTGCGGGCGCTGCCCGACGTGCTCGACGTCACCGTCGCCGATGGCCGGATGCGCGCCGCGAGCGCCCGGGCCGAGGCCACCGTCCAAGCCCTGCTCGCCGCTGACCCGATGCTCAGCGACCTCCGTGTGGAGGGCGCCACGCTCGAGCAGGCCATCGTCGCCATGACCACCCAGGAATCCCAGGAGGTAGCCGCATGACCGCTTCAATCCTCGCCGTCGAGATCCGCGACGAGCTGTACGCCATCATCCGGGAGCCCACGGCGGCGTTCTTCTCCATCGCGATGCCGGTCGGCATGTTCGCAGTGTTCGCAACGCTGTTCGGGACAGAGGGCAACGGACCGGTGTCCGGCGCGACGCTCATGCTCGCGACGTTCGGTGCGTTCGGCGTCATCTCCGTCGCCCTGACGCCGGGCATCGGCATCGCTGAGGACCGTGAGCGCGGCTGGCTGCAGGTCAAGCGGGTCTCGCCGGTACCCGTGCGCACGACCCTGGCCGCCAAGGTCGCCGCCAGCCTCCCGGTCGCGTTCGGTGTCTACGCCGCGATGAGCCTGACCGCCTTCGCGATGGGACTGTTCGACACCGACATCGGTACGTGGCTGCAGATCGCCGGGCTGCTCCTGCTCGGGTCGCTGCCGTTCGCACTGCTGAGCATGGCCGTCGGGTTCGTCGCCCGCGGACGCGCGGCCCCGGCCATCATCAACGCGGTGTTCCTCCCGATGGCGATCGCCGGCGGACTGTGGATGCCGCTGGAGGTGCTCCCGGCGTTCG
>CAYVGE010000370.1:0-3210 GCA_964450395.1 uncultured Actinomycetota bacterium | reverse complement strand
GGCTCCGAACCCGGCGACATCACCACCGCGGTGATCTCACACCTGCACCAAGACCACATCGGCGGCATCCGCGAGCTCGCGCATGCCGACCTGCTGGTGTAAAGCCGACGAGTGGCGGTGGCTGCAGCGGCCGCTCCCCGAAGCCCGCGGCCTGCTGACCGACGAAATCGACCTGCCCGACCTGCGGTGGACCACGGTCGACTTCGCGCCGCTGCGCGACCCCGGGTTGCGACCGTTCACCGCCGGCCACGACCTGTTCGGCGATGGCGCCCTGGTGCTGTTGCCGACGCCCGGGCACACGCCCGGGTCGATGTCGCTGCTCGTACGCCGTCCCGACGCCGCGGCACTGCTGCTCGTCGGCGAGCTGACCTGCGACGTCCACGCGTTCGACCGCGGCGTCGTCGGTGGCGTCGGCAGCAAACGCCAACTCGAACGGACGGGCGCCATGCCCGCGGGCTGCGCTCGGCTCACCCGGGACTCGCGATCTTCGCCGCCCACGACCCCGCCGCCGGCCTGCTCGACGCCACGACCTCCGCGTGAACCACCTGCGTGCGACCCGACTCCCAACCGCAACCGACACGAAGCGAGCGACACCATGGGCACATTCCAACTCGAGATCACCATCGACCGCCCCCGCGACGACGCCTTCGCCGTCATCGCCGATCCCACCACGATGCCCCTGTGGTACGAGGCGGTCGATCACGTCATCAAGACCTCAGCAGAACCGGCCGCGACCGGCGCGACCTACGAGATCACCCGGTCGCTGCCGGGCGGCGAGGCGCACAACACCGTCGAGATCACCGAGCATGAGGCGCACCACCGCGTCACGCTGGAAAGCCGGGACGGTCCCACCCCGTTTCGCTACCGCTACACCCTGAAACCCCGGCCAGGCGGGGCCACCAGCATCACGCTCGACGGCCGCATCAGCGGCGCTGGCCTTCCCGGGCCCATCGCCCACCTCGACCCGCTCGCCACCCAGCTGTTCAAGCACGGGATGCGACGCAACCTGGCCGAGCTCAAGCGGGTCATCGAGTCCACAACACCCTCCGCGGCGACACCTCAACCCCAGACATCCCCTCGAACCGCTCGCTCAGACCAGAACCACTAACACGCGACCCGGCCACGCCCGCAGCGACGACCACCACACCGCGGACTGCACGCCCAACGGTCGCGACGCCGACGAACACCACCTGGGTGCCGGGGCTATGGTGAGGTTCTCCGCTCGAATCAGGGCCGACATTGGCTCTTGACGGACATGGCCGTTCACACGTTCACGATAGGGAGCCTTGCGGTAGCCCAGCAGCTGGCCGCGCGACCACCGCGGCGCTTCACTGGGCGCGAACCGGTAGCCGGTGCGACCGTGCGCTCGGTCATTGTCTCGCTCTCCGCAGCGCGACTTCGAGAGCCGTGTACGCGGGCACCGCGATGTCGGGCTCGACGCCGCTGCCTTCCCAGTTCGTCCCGGTCATCGGATGGACCGGCCGAGCGTAGGGGACGAACATCACGAGGTCACCCGGCAACTCGACCGGCTCCGTAGGGTGTGCTCCGCCAGCGGTTGTCTCCCCCACGATCGTGGCGCGGCCGAAGTGTTTCAGGCTGTACGCGAATTCCTCACCGCCGGAGAACGTGCGATCACTGGTCAGCACATAGACCGGTTTGTCATCTCCGTACCGGGGGCCCTGCAGCTCGACGCTGGTGAAGGTCTCTTCGGCGAGGCCGTCACGGTCGTGGAAGCTGATGAACCGCATCCGCTCCGGGCCGAACAGATAGGAGGCCACCAGCACCGTCATGTCGGGGCTGCCCCCGCCGTTGTTGCGCAGATCAACGATCAGGGCCTCCGTGCTGTGGACGATCTGCATGGCCTCCGCGAGCGCCTGCCGCAGCTGCGGATCAGGGGGCGGGAAGCCGCGGATGGGGATCAGCCCGACATTGCCGTCCAGGCGGCGGGTCCGCTCGATCCCCCAAGGCGGCGGTGCAGGAGGCTCAAGCGACCGCGGCAGGTAGTCCACCCACAGGTGCTTGTCGTCGCTGACCTGCTGCAGGTCCTCGGTCAGCTGACGCGCGAAGGCCCGTCCGGACTGCATCGCGTCGTAGTCGCCGCGGCGCTGGCGGGCGCGGATGGCCTGGGCCATTTCCGCGGCGACCTCGGGGAACACATAGCGGTCCTCGAGCGCTTCCAGGGCCGCGTCGACCACGTCGGCGCGTACCGCTGCGTCGCTCTGGCCATCACCCAACTCGGACTCGGTAGCGGCAGCGACCGCCACATCGTCCGTGGCAGGCCCTCGTGGAGCATCGAATCGACCGCTGGCCACCACCGCGGCGGCCGCGGCGACCACCAGCCCGGCTACCACCAGTCCCACTGCTACACGCCAGCGTGATCTGCCTAGCCTTTGAGCGAGACGCGTCAGCCGATCCCACAACCGGTCAACGATGCCTCCGCGCATCGTCTTGTTTCTGATACCAACACCACACTCTTCCGAGGTTCGAGCGAGCCACTATCCACGGTGGTGTTCGTCCCCCGCTCGTGTCAAGACTTGGATGTCATCCCGGCCCGAGAATCGAAGGACTTGATCGTCCAACATGATTTCTTGCGTGCCGACGATGGAGACCGAAGTAGTGGCACCACGTTTCGGTCGTTGAGGGTGCCGCCGTTCCCAACAGCGCGCCGACCTACGACACCGCTGCGCCCGCTCTGCGCCGAAAACACCGCGGTGGGCCTGATGTAGCTTCGCAGCATTGGCACGGACACGCGTTGCGACATGCGCGCGATGTCGCTTCGCTCTCGCTCACGCCGGCCATCGCCGCGGACGTCACGAACCCTGCGCGCACATGCTGCGGCTGCGGTCCGCAGCGCGTCACCTGCAGCAGCCAGCCTGCCGTCGGGTTGCTTCTTGCGGGCCGCCGTCGAGCTGCTCGGCGGCCGCGTGCGGCACAACGTCCTCAGTCTGTCTGAGCCCCCGTAGCCCCGGCTGCCCGACGGCCACGGTGGGAGGCTTGTGCCGCGGAAGCGGGTCAAACCGAGCCGGCATACGCGCGCACCGACCGTGCACTGCCGCTCGCGTCCTCGCCGCCGTCGACCCTGTCTTGACGCCGGCGCGTTCGGTTAGGCGGGTTGGTAGATGGTGGCGGCGCGGCCGGGTCCGGTGTGGTCGGGGTCGGCGCCCTGGTCGGACAGCCGTCCCGCGTCGACTTCTTCGCTGATGACGCGAC
>CAYVGE010000369.1:0-3252 GCA_964450395.1 uncultured Actinomycetota bacterium | reverse complement strand
CGGTGATCAGCATCGACACCACCGAGCTGTCGAGCATCGACGGCGCGCCGCCCGATCTGGTCGACCCCCCGGCGGCGTGCCGGTATGCACCCCGCTGCCCGCAGCGCTTCGACGACTGCGACCGGATCGACCCGAGGCTCGGCGAGGTCGGCACCGACTGGCGCGCCGCATGCCTGTTGCACGAGACCGCCTACCCGACGGCGCCCGCGGAGGCCGGGGCATGACGACGGCGGACCTCGACGGGACGGCGCCGCGCGGGCGCACCGACGGGGTGGTGCTCGACGTCGAGCACCTGTGCACGTGGTTCGGCAGCGGCGGGGGCCGGCTGCGCGGCGGCGGCGGCGCCGTCGTGCGCGCGGTCGACGACGTGACGTTCGACATCCGCAGCGGCGAGATCTTCGGGCTCGTCGGCGAGTCGGGGTCGGGGAAGACGACGCTGGGACGGACCATCCTCGGGCTGGTCAAGGCGACGTCGGGCCACATCCGCTGGAAGGACCAGGACCTGGCGCAGCTCAGCGAGCAGCAGTTCCGCCCCCTGCGCCGGCACCTCGGCATGATCTTCCAGGACCCCGCGTCGGCGCTGAACCCCGCCATGACCATCGCCCAGGGCGTCGGGCACCCCCTGCGCATCCACGGCCTGGCCGGCAACCGGCGCGAGGCGCGCGCAAAGGTCACCGAGATGCTGGAGCGCTGCGGGCTCGCGCCCGCCGAGCGCTTCCTCGACGTCTACCCCGACGACCTGTCCGGCGGCCAGAAGCAGCGCTGCGTCATCGCACGGGCGCTGATCACCGAGCCGGAGCTGGTGGTGGCCGACGAGCCGGTCGCGTCGCTCGACATGAGCATCCGCGCCAAGGTCCTGGAGCTGATGTTCGACCTGAAGGAGCAGCTCGGGCTGACCTACCTCTACATCACGCACGACCTGGCCAGCGGACGGTTCCTGTGCGACCGCATCGGCATCCTCTACCTGGGCCAGATGGTCGAGTGGGGCGACAGCACGCGGGTCTACGACGCGCCGCAGCACCCCTACACGCGCGCGCTGCTCGACGCGGTGCCGCTCCCGGACCCCTCGCGCCGTGGCCGGGACCGCCGGCTGCCGCGCGGTGAGATCCCCGACGCGCTGGCCCCGCCGGCCGGCTGCCGGTTCCACCCGCGGTGCCCCGCGGCGTTCGAGCCGTGCGGGTGGGAGGGCCGCGACCTGCTCGACGCCCTCGAGGATCGGTGGACGCGCGTGGACGAGGCCACCTTCGAGCGCGAGCTGGCGATGGTCGGCGGCGACCTCGACGCGATCGAGATCGCCCGCGAGGTGGTGCGCTTCCCCACCGGGGACGCCGACGCGCTGGCGCGCTGGCTCCGCGAACAGGGACCGCAGCTGCCGACCGCGGTGTTCTCGGCCGTCTCCGACGTCACAGCCGACCGGGGCGGTGTCGCCGTGCGGTTCGCGGCGGGGCCGGAGCCCGCCCTCCAGACCGTGGAAGGTCGCGAGGTCGCCTGCCACCTCCACGGCGTCACCGTCCGCGAGGGCGGCACCCACGTCGGCGATCCCGGCTGACCGGCCGCGACCGGCGCTGACCGCACCTCGGCGCGCGTCCCGCGGTCACCGGATGGCCCGTCGGGACGGGTTTGGCGGCCGGTCCCCTGTGGGACATCGCCACCAGAGTCGAGTCCGACCGGGACGCGGCACGCACCGGTGCGCCGCCGTGGACCGCCGGCGATCGGGGGATCGCATGTCCACGGCAGCCCTGCTCCTGACGGCGGCCGGCGGTGTCGCACTGCTGCTGGTGCTGGTCATCTGGTTGAAGCTGCACGCCTTCGTGGCGCTGCTCGTCGTCAGCTTCCTCGTCGCCCTGGTCGCCGGCATCCCGCTCGGCGACATCGTCCCGACGATCACGGCCGGCATGGGCGACACCCTGGGGTTCGTGGCGATCATCGTCGGGCTCGGGGTGATGATCGGGCAGATCATCCAGGTCTCCGGCGGCGCGCAGCGCGTCGCGTTCACCCTGATCCGCCGCTTCGGCGAGGACCGCGCGCCGCTCGCGCTCGGGCTCACCGGGTTCATCGTCGCGATCCCCGTGTTCTTCGACGTCGGGCTGATCATCCTCATCCCGCTCGCGTACGCGATCGCCCGGCGCCTCTCACGGTCGCTGCTGTACTACGCGATCCCACTGGCCGCGGGCCTCGCCGTGACGCACGCGTTCATCCCACCCACCCCGGGCCCGGTCGCCACCGCCGGGATCCTCGGCGCCGACCTCGGCTGGGTCATCATCTTCGGCGTGATCTGCGGACTGCCGGCGTTCCTGGTCGGCGGTGTCGTGTTCGGCCGGTACGTCGGTACCCGCATGGACGTCGAGGTGCCGGCCTACATGCTCGAGAACATGGACGAGGAGACCGCGGATCCCGAGGAGGCCCCGCCGTTCGGGTTGATCGTCGGGCTGATCCTGCTGCCGCTCGTGCTCATCCTCGCCAACACGCTGTCGCAGATCGTGGCCGAGGAGGGCTCGCCGATCCGGACGTTCCTGACGTTCTTCGGCGACCCCGTCACCGCACTGCTGATCGCGACGCTCCTCACGTTCTACGTGCTCGGCGTGCGGCGTGGCTGGTCCCGCGAGCGAATCCTCGAGATCGCCGGCAGCGCGCTCGAGCCCGTCGGACTGATCGTGCTGGTGACCGGTGCGGGCGGGGTGTTCGGCGCCGTGCTCGAGGAGGCCGGCATCGGTGAGGCGTTGGAGAGCGCGCTCGACGCCTCCGGCCTGCCCCTGGTCGCCGCGGCGTTCCTGATCGCGCTGGCGATCCGGGTGGCGCTGGGGTCCGCAACGGCGGCGGCCGTCACCAGCGCCGGGATCATCGCACCCCTGGTGCAGGGCCAGGACGTGTCCGCGCCGCTGCTCGGCCTGGTGGTCATCGTGATCGCCTGCGGCGCGACCGCCCTGTCCCACGTCAACGACTCCGGGTTCTGGCTGGTCAACCGCTTCCTGGGGCTGTCCGAGGCCGACACGCTCAAGACCTGGACGGTCATGGAGACCCTGATCGGCGTGACGGGGTTCGCCGTCGCCCTGGTCATCAGCCTGTTCCTGTGAGGACCCCTCGGGCGTGGAGCCGGGCCGCACATCCGGTGACCGCACCACGCCCGAGGGAGGCGGTGCAGGTGCGGAGCCCCGTCGCGACCCTCCGGTGACGGGACTCCCCGCGCGGGTCAGGACTCGGCGAGGGCCGTGGCGACGGCGACCGTGCCGGTCAGCGACAGCGACACGTGCA
>CAYVGE010000368.1:0-3264 GCA_964450395.1 uncultured Actinomycetota bacterium | reverse complement strand
TACCGGTGTCGAGTCGGAGATGGAGCTCGCGTTCGCCGGGTTGCACCAGTTGTGCGCGCCGATGCTCGACCGCCTCCCTCGGCTCCCGGCGCCGCAGGGTGCTGCGTTGCGGAGTGCGTTCGGTCTCGGGGCCGGGTCGGTGCCGAACCGCTTTGTCGTGTGTTTGGCCGTGCTGAGTCTGCTGTCGGAGGTCGCCGAGGAGCAGCCACTGGTCTGCCTGGTCGACGACGAGCCGTGGCTGGATCACGCCTCAGCGCAGGTCCTTGGGTTCGTGGCGCGCCGCCTGGCTGCGGAGTCGGTTGGCGTGGTGATCGCGGCTCATGTTCCGGGCGAGGAGTTGGCGGGGTTGCCGGAGCTGGTGGTCGAGGGACTGCTGGAGGCCGATGCGCGCGCGCTGCTGAACGCGGTGCTGACCGGGCCGCTCGATGCGCGGGTCCGCGACCGGATGGTCGCGGAGGCCCGCGGCAACCCGCTGGCGCTGGTGGAGCTACCCCGCGGGTTGACGCCGGCGGAGTTGGCGGGCGGGTTCGCACTCCCCGACGCGATGCCGCTCTCGGAGCGGATCGAGGCGAGCTTCCAGCGGCGGTTGGAGACGCTGCCGGCCGGCACCCGAACGCTGCTTCAGCTGGCGGCGGCCGAGCCGGTCGGCGATCCGGTACTGCTGTGGCGAGCAGCCGGGCGGCTCGGGCTCCCGGCTGAGGCTGCAACGCCGGCAGCTGAGGCCGGCCTGCTGGAGGTCGGCACCCGCGTGCGGTTCCGTCATCCCCTGGTGCGCTCGGCGGCCTACCGGTCGGCGTCGCTGCAGCAGCGGCAGGACATCCACCGCGCCCTGGCGCAGGTCACCGGTGCAGAGGTCAACGGTGACCGCCGCGCCTGGCACCTGGCCCACGCCACCCCGGGGCCCAACGATGACGTCGCCTCTGAGCTCGAGCGCTCGGCCGGCCGCGCTCAGGCGAGCGGGGGCCTGGCCGCGGCAGCCGCGTTCCTGGAGCGCGCGGCGATGCTGACGCCCGACCCCGCTCGCCGTGCTCGGCGCCTGCTCGCGGCGGCAGTGGCCAAGCGCGGCGCCGGCGCGCTCGACGCCTCAATGGAAATGCTCGCCGCGATCGAGGTCGGCCCACTTGACGCCCTGGTGGCTGCCGAGGTGGATCACCTGCACGGACAGATCGCGTTGGTGCAGCGACGCCCCAGTGATGCGGGTCGGCTACTGCTCAGCGCGGCCAGACGCCTGGAGCCCCTCGACACCGACCTCGCCCGCGATACGCACCTGGATGCGCTCTGGGCCGCGTTGTGGGCCGGCCACCTCGGCGGCCCCGGCGGCGTGCTGGCGGCGGCCGAGGTGGCGCGCGCTGCGCCACCCAGTTCCGAACCGCCACGTGCGGTTGACGTCCTGCTCGACGCGGTCGCGCTGCGATTGACGCAGGGATGTGCGGAGGCCGCGCCGTTGCTGACTCGCGCGCTCGAGCTGAGCCTCGCGCTGGATGTCACCAAGAACGAGACTGGCCGCTCGCGCTGGCTCGCCGGTGGAAGAGCCAGTGCCCTCGTTGCGCTCGAGCTGTGGGACGCCGAGTCCTGGCATGCCCTGGCCGCCGTCCAGGTGCAGGTCACCCGCGACGCGGGCGCGCTCGTGCATCTGCAGTACGCGCTCAACTTCCTTGCCGCAGCCCACCTGTTCGCCGGTGAGCTGACCGCAGCGGCACGGCTTGTCGACGAGGATCGAATGATCACGGAAGTGACCGGGAACCCGCCGGTTGAGTATGCCGCGATGGCGCTAGCGGCCTGGCGGGGTCAGGAGGCGCAGGCGTCGGAGCTGATCGAGGCCGCCTCGCGGACGGCGACCGTACGTGGTGTGGGCAGGTTGGTCAGCTTCGCTACCTACGCGAGCTCGGTGCTCTACAACGGCCTTGGTCGCCACGACTTGGCGCGCAACGCCGCCGCCCAAGCCTTCGAGCGCGACGACTTCGGATACGGACCGTTTGTCGTGCCCGAGGTGGCCGAGGCGGCGTCCAGGACGGGTGACGTCGCGCTGGTCAGGGCCGCGCTCGATTGGCTGTCCGAACGTACCCGGTTGGCACCTTCAGAGTGGTCGCTGGGGATCCAAGCCCGCGTACGCGCCCTGCTCAGCGATGGCGAAGCGGCCGAGCGGCACTACCGCGAGTCGATCGACCGGCTCGGCCGGACCCGCGTCCGCGTGCAGCTCGCCCGCGCGCATCTGCTCTACGGGGAGTGGCTGCGTCGCGAGCGCCGCCGCATCGACGCGCGGGCACAGCTGCGCACGGCCACCGAACTGCTGGAGGCGATGGGCGTCGAGGCGTTCGCCGGGCGAGCCCGGCGCGAGCTGCAGGCCACCGGCGAGACCGCCCGCAGACGCACCGTCGACACCAACGGCGACTTGACCGCCCAAGAGACCGTGATCGCGCGGCTGGCCCGCGACGGCCTGTCGAACCCGGAGATCGGCGGCCGGTTGTTCCTCAGCGCGCACACTGTGAAGTACCACCTGCGCAAGGTTTTCGCCAAGCTGGACATCACCTCTCGCGCCCAGCTCGACCGGGCCCTGCCCCGCGACCCGGCCACGACCACGCCGACGTAGAGCGCAGGCCAGTCGGCATCACGGGAGGCCAGGCCACGACTGGCCACGTGGACTGTCCATGGGCGGATGCGAACGTGGCCGGCCCCCACCGAGACTCGGCGGATAACGCATAGGACTGGGCGGTCCAGCTGCCGCCGGTTGATGCGGCCCCAAATCGCCGCAGATCAGGAACCTGACTTTTGCACGAAAGTCCGTCAAGTCCTGTGAAATGGTGATCCCGAGCACTTCACGCCAGAACGCGAGCACTGGTCTCGACCACGCCGTTGAAGGCCCGTCGGTCGCCTGGGAGACCAGGGGGCAGACCAGGGCCTCCCACGGGTGCGACGTGTAGACGAGACGAGAAGGCTTTGTGGCCTCACCGACAAGGAGACGTCATGTCCACCACCGCCGACACCGCGACCGAGATTCGGTCGTTCCAGATCGTGATTGCAGACGAGCAGATCGACGAGCTGCGCCGGCGCATCGCCGCGACGCGCTGGCCCACCACGGAGCTCGTCACGGACCGTTCGCAGGGCGTGCAGCTGGCAACGCTGCAGGAGCTTGCCCGCTACTGGGCGAGCGAGTACGACTGGCGCAAGTGCGAGGCGAGACTCAATGCGCTTCCGCAGTTCACGACTGTGATCGACGGGGTCGAGATCCACTTCATCCACGTCAGGTCGCGGCATGAGAACGCG
>CAYVGE010000367.1:0-3272 GCA_964450395.1 uncultured Actinomycetota bacterium | reverse complement strand
ACGTCGACCTTCGGCGAGTGCTGCTTGAGCTTGCCGACCAGCGGCTGCAGCAGCTCGGGGATCTGCAGGCCGAGGTCGAACGGCAGGCGCGACAGCACCGCCTTGACGCCCGACGGTCGGGCCCGTGGCAGCCCCGCGATCAGCTCGGAGGCGTCGCGATGGCCGTCGTCGGTCGGCGGCGGCGGCCGGTCGATCAGCGGGAGCGGCTGGGTGATGTCGAGGTCGTCGACGTCGTCGGTGGCGGGCGAGGCGTCCGTGACAACGGTGACGTCGGGGGCTTCGGGGGCTTCGGGGGCGACCGCAGCGGGCGCGTTGACGGCGTCCGCCGCGCTGCGGCTCTCCGCCTGCGTCACACCGTCATCCAAGCCGAGCGCCCTTACCGACCGGTCAGGTTTCTGTGGGGCCCATGATAGCCAGCGCCCGTTTCCCTCAACAACGACGCCAGGCGCGGCGCCCTCCAGTCGATCGGTCAGGCGCTCCACGGCGATCGGTCAGTACTGGAGCAGGCTGGTGTAGTCGTGCTCGGCGATCCTGGCGGCGCCGCCGAGGAAGGTCAGCTCGATGAGGAAGGCCAGGCCCGCCACCTCGGCCCCGGCCTGCTCGACCAGCCAGCAGGCGGCCGCGGCCGTGCCGCCGGTGGCCAGCACGTCGTCGACGATGAGCACGCGGTCACCGGGCTGCAGCGCGTCGGCGTGCATCTCGATGGTCTCGGAGCCGTACTCGAGGTCGTAGGTCTGGTCGAGCGTCCGGCGCGGCAGCTTGCCCGCCTTGCGCATCGGCACGAAGCCGGCGTTCATGTGGTACGCCACCGGGGTCGCGAGGATGAACCCGCGGGCCTCGATGCCGATGACCTTGTCGATCGACCCCCGTCCGAAGCTGACGACGATCGCATCGACCGCGCTCGAGAACGCCACGGGGTCGCTCAGCAGCGGGGTGATGTCCTTGAACGTCACGCCGTCCTGCGGGAAGTCGGCCACGTCGTGGACGTGCCGGGCCAGGGCGGCGGCGTCGAACTGGATCCGCACCGGTCCGTCCTCTCTCACCCGGCGGCCCCGCCACGGCGGGTCTCGAGGCGGTGGCGCAGCTCGGCCCAGCGCGGCTCGCGCTCCTTGAGCCAGCACAGCAGCGGCGTGGCCACGACCAGCGACGAGTACGTGCCCACCGCCATGCCGATGAACAGCGCGAGCGCGAGGTCCTCCAGCGTGGCCGCCCCGAGGAGCTGCGCCCCGATGAACAGCAGGGCACCGACGGGCAGCAGCGACGTGACCGACGTCGACAACGAGCGCACGAGCACGCTGTTGAGGGAGCCGTTGGCCACCTGTGAGTAGGTCCGCGACGACGACGACCCGAGCCGCCCGGTGTCCTCGGTCACGCGGTCGAAGACGACGACCGTGTCGTACAGCGAGTACCCGAGGATCGTCAGCAGCGCGATGACCGACGCCGGGGTCACCTGGAAGCCGATCAGCGCGTAGATGCCGACGGTCACCGCCACGTCGTGCAGCAACGTCAGCAGCGCGGCGACGGCCATGCGCCACTCGAAGCGGAACGCGATGTAGACGGTGACCAGCGCCAGGAAGACCAGCAGCCCGCGGATGGCCTGCTGGCTGATCTGCTGGCCCCACCGGGGCCCGATGGCCGAGACGTCGATCTGCTCGCGGTCGGTGCCGGTCAGCTGCGCGAGGGCGTCGACGACCTCGTTCTGCTGGACGCCCGCCACCTCGTCGAGCGCCGTCGTCGAGATCAGCGCGCCGGTGCCGTCGGTGGTCAGCTGCACCGTCGCCTCCTCGACCCCGAGGTCGGCGAGCTGGTCCTGGACCTGCTGGGCGGTGAACGACCTGGTCGCGTCCTCGACGATCAGCGACGTGCCGCCGGTGAAGTCGATGCCGAAGTTCAGGCCGCGCACCAGGAACGCGAGCGCGCACACCGCCAACAGCACGACGGTGATGATCAGCCACAGGCGGGACCGGCCGATGAAGTCGAAGTCGGTCTCGCCCTCGAAGAACCGCCGGACGCGGTTGCCGGTCGGGGCGGTGTCGACAGCGGTCATCGGCTCTTCACCTTCTGCCGGGGAGGCTCCGAGCGCTGCTGGGAGGCGTCGGAGGAGGTCCGCAGGCCCATCCAGGGGGCGTTGGCCAGCCGCGGCGTGCGCGCGACCAGCCCGAACGTCGAGCGGGTGAACGTGGCGAACAGCAGCGTGTCGATGAGCGTCGACAGCCCGAGCGTGAACGCGAAGCCGCGCACGGGACCGACGGCCAGCAGCCACAGCACGACCGCGGCCAGGAACGACACCGTGTTGCCGGTCAGGTTGGTCCTGAACGCCTTCGAGAATGCGTGCTCGGCGGCGCTGCGGACCGTGCGCCCGGCGCGCCGCTCGTCACGGTAGCGCTCCCGGTAGATGATCGACGAGTCGGCGGCGATGCCGATCGACACGATGATGCCCGCGATGCCCGCGAGGGTGAGGGTGAACCCGACGGTGTTGCCCATGACCACGATCAGGCCGTAGACCACGACGCCGAACATCGCGAGCTCGAGGATCGCCAGCACGCCCAGCCCCCGGTAGAGGGCGACCATGTAGATCGCGACCAGCACCAGGCCGATGAAGCCGGCCTGCAGCCCGGCGACCAGCGACTCCTGGCCGAGCGTCGGCGACACCGCCTGCGACTGGGCGAACTCGAGCTGCAGCGGCAGCGCGCCGGTGCGCAGCACGACGGCCAGGTCGCGTGCCTCCTGCTCGCCGCCGACCGTGATGATCCCGCCACCGCTGATCCCCTGGCCGCACTGGACGTCGGCGTTGACCTCCGGCGCCGACTCGACGCGGCCGTCCAGCACGATCGCCAGCTGCCGGGTCGGCGAACCGATCTGCTCGCAGGCGAGGTCGCCGGTCAACTGCTGGAACTGCTGGTCGCCCTGGCGCGAGAAGTCCAGCGACACGAACCAGCTGAGCCCGCTCTGCTCGATCTCGGCGGTGGCGTCGTCGACCTCGTCACCGGCGACCTCGACCGGGCCGAGCCGGTACTTCGTCAGCGGCTGGTCCTCGGGCACCTCCTCACCGTCGACGGGCTCGGGCTCCTGCCCGCACAGCACGACCTCCTCGTCGGCCGGCGGTGGACCGTCGAGGATGTCGTCGCACGATCCGCCGGCGTCGTCGTAGCCCGGCGAGCCCGGTGGGATGATCTCGAGCACGGGGCGGAACTGCAGGACCGCGGTGCGCCCGATCACGTCCTCGGCACGCTGCTGGTCGGCGACGCCGGGCAGCTGGACCTGGATGGTCT
>CAYVGE010000366.1:0-3272 GCA_964450395.1 uncultured Actinomycetota bacterium | reverse complement strand
ACCTCCCGACCCGACCCGTCGTCGGGGTCGGTCGGGTTGTGCAGGATCGTGTCGAGGTGCGCGCGGATGGTCATCGCTTCGGCGGTGCGCAGGTTCACGGCGTAGCCGGCGTAGCGCAACCGTTCGCCCTCGTCGTTCGGGGCGAACCGCGACCCGGTGGCGACGCCAGTCTGGCGGGGGTAGCTGATCAGCTTGGACTTCAAGTGCGCCGTCACCACCGTCACCGGGGTGGCGTCGATGGTGACGGTCGCCGCGAGCGCGCCGCGACCCATCTCGTGCACCGCGGCTTCATCGGCAGCCGTGGCGGGGTCGTCCCAGAGCGGGTCTCGCACCTGGACGGGGCGGAGGTCACCAGTGCCATCTCCACCTTCCGTGTCTCCGCGACTGTCGGGTGGTCGGTTATGCACACCGCCGCAGGGCAGAACGTCGTGAGGCAGGGATGTTGCATGGTGAGAGTTGGTGCATGACCAGGGTCCATGTGATCGGTACGGGCGGCACGATCGCCAGCAAGGTCGACCCCGACACGGGTGCGGCCGTCCCGGCGCTCGACGCCGAGGATCTGCTCGAGCAGGTGCCGGAACTGCGCGCCATCGCAGAGATCACCTCCAGCGAGTTCGCGCAGGTCAGCAGCTGGAACATGACACCGGCGCTCGCCGCGGATCTTGTGGAAGCGGTCACCGCTGCCTTCGATGACGGCGCGAAGGGTGTCGTCGTCGCCCACGGCACCGACACCATGGAAGAGACCGCGTTCGTGCTGGACCTGCTTCTCGGTGCGGCAGTGCCGCCGCCGGCCGGCGGTCCGCGGCGGACGGTGGTGCTGACCGGCGCCATGCGCAACGCGAGTGAGGCCGGCGCCGACGGACCGCGCAACGTGCTCGCTGCGACCCGCGTCGCAGCATCGCCGGCATGCGAAGGCCTCGGTGGCGTTGTCGTGATGAACGATGAGATTCACGCGGCGCGCTACGTCACCAAATCGCACACCACGGCGCTCGACACGTTCGCGTCGCCCGACACCGGACCGATCGGCATCATCGACGGCGCGGGTGTCCTGCTGCGGTGGCGCCCGAGCCCGCTGCCACTGATCGAGATGTGCGAACCCGCCGGTGGCGTGCATCTGGTGACGATGGCCGCCGGCGACGATGGCATGCTGCTGCGCGCCGTTCTGGCCGGCGGCAGTCGAGGCGTCGTCGTCGAGGGGTCCGGCTCGGGCAACGTGCACGCCCCGTGGCAACCGGTGATCGCCGACCTCATCGGGTCCGGCGTGCCTGTCGTGCTCGCATCCCGCTGCGGCGCGGGGCGCGTCGTCTGCGGCTACGGCGGCGACGGTGGTGGCCACACCCTGCTCGACCTCGGCGTCATACCAGCCCGGGACCTGTCCGGTGGAAAGGCCCGGCTGGCACTGATGTTTCTGCTCGGCGCCGGCACCGGCACCGATGGCGTGCGCGCATGGTTCGCACAACTCGACCACGGAACCGAACGGGAGAGCTAACGATGGCCAAGGACATTCTCGTCTCCTACGGCATTGACGTTGACGCGATCGCCGGCTGGCTGGGGTCCTACGGTGGGCAGGACTCACCGAACGACATCAGCCGCGGCGTGTTCGCCGGCAGGGTCGGCACACCGCGACTGCTCGAGCTGTTCAGACGGTTCGACATGACGACGACCTGGTTCATCCCCGGCCACTCGCTCGAGTCGTTCCCGCAGGAGATGCAGCAGGTCATGGACGCCGGCCATGAGATCGGCCTGCACGGCTACAGCCACGAGAACCCGACCGAGCTGTCGCGTGATCAGGAGGCCGGCATCCTCGACTACACGATGGAGATCACCGAACAGGCGTGGGGCCGGCGGCCGCGCGGCTACGTCGCTCCGTGGTGGGAGGTCGGCCCGCAGACGATCGAACTGCTCCTCGAGGCCGGCATCACCTACGACCACTCGATGATGCACGATGACTTCCATCCCTACTACCTGCCGGAGTGGGAGCGGTGGACGCCGATCGACTACGACAAACCGGCCGACCACTGGATGAAGCCGCTGGAGCGCGGTCCCGAGTCGGGCCTCATCGAGATTCCCGCGTCGTGGTACCTGGATGACCTGCCACCGATGCTGTTCATCAAGTCGTCGCCGAACAGCCACGGCTTCGTGAATCCTCGCCAACTCGAGGAACTGTGGCGCGACCAGTTCGACTGGGTCTACCGCGAACACGACCATGCGGTCTTTCCGATCACGGTCCATCCGGATGTGAGCGGCAAGCCCCAGGTGCTGATGATGCACGAGCGCCTGATCACCCACATGATGCGCCACCCCGGTGTTCGCTTCGTCACCATGGGCGAGATCGCCGACGACTTCGCGACCCGCGCTGCTGCTTGAACGCAACGAGAGACGACCGCGGTGACGGTGGATCCTGCGCGCCTGGGGGGCGGGTCAGGCGAGGTGGGCGCGCCCGCGTGGCACGATGCCGTCGACGTCGAGGACGGGAAGTGGTCGAATGACGCTCCCTGGAGTCGTGTGGCCACCGCTTGTCGTTCGTCGCCATTGCTTCGTTGCAGCGTGATGTGCCACCGGTGTGCCACCCGCCCGTCCGAGGCCATGCTTCCGCGGTCGTCGGGGCACTTCACGCAGCACCGAGCGCCCTCGAGAAACTCCGGCAATTGACAGTGCCCCGGCACAGAATCGACCGGGGCACACCCTTCCGACGCCGCAGAGTTCGCGGCGGTGCTAGCAGTCGTCGTGCGTGGCGCAGTAGCCGCCACCGGCCTCGATGAGGCTGGGCGTAGCCACACCGTCATCACCGCTGGTCTCGTCACCGCCCTGCTGAGCAAGATACTGCTGGGCTGTTGAGGTCGGCTGCCCACCGACGATGTTCTCGTCGCAGCCGAACCCGTCGTTGTCCGCGTCCCGCGCCGGGTCCGCCTGAGCCAGTTCGATCGACTGCTCCGGAGTCAGGTCTCCTTGCTCGGGACACACCACACCAGGTGTCTGCGCCGAGGTGACGCCAGGGAGTGCCAGCAGGCCAGCCACGAGCGCCGAAAGCGCGAAAATCAGGAATGCACGATTTACCGTCAGTTGCATAGCGCCCCCGCCTTCACCGCCGATTTCGCGTAACGGTATCAGACGCTCCCGATGGAAACGGAGTCGACGACAGGCAATACATCGGTGTCACAGAAGTGTCACGAGCGTCGCCTACGACCGCTCGGCGGATCGAGGCGCCCGGGGATCGCCTCGACGCGCACCTCCGGGACCCGGACAGCGAGGCTGCCGGCCGAGCTGTTGAG
>CAYVGE010000365.1:0-3313 GCA_964450395.1 uncultured Actinomycetota bacterium | reverse complement strand
CACCACCGACGATGAAGCCGAAGTAGCCGCTGGCAAGCTGGATGCCGTTGCCGAGGCCGCGTTCGGACGGATGCAACACCTTCACGGCGGTCGCGTCCGTGGCCACGTCCTGGGTGGAAGAGAGGAACGCGATGATCCCGACGAGGACGAAGACGAGGGCCAGATCATCGCCGACATCGAGCGGCAGGAGCAGGAGGACGGTGATTACCATCAGCACCTGCAGGATCAGAAGCCAACCGCGGTAGTGGCCGAGGCGACGTGACCCATATCGATCGAGCACGGGGGCCCAGGTGAACTTGACGACCCAGAACAGGGCGAGGAGTTGCAGCATGCCGATCTGTTCGAGGGGGACGCCGCGTCTGCGAAGGACCGCGGTCAACGCGTAGTAGAAGAAGCCGAGCGGGATGAACTGGCTGGTGTAGAGCACAGCAAGGAGTCGGTATCGCGCCAGTGTGCTCACGGAGAGCCCGATCACGAGTCCGCGTCGAGCCTGTGCCGGTGTTGGCGCGGCCGGGAGACTTGACGTCGTTGGCACCATCGTAGGTAGGAGGATGCGGTGCGGGAAGGCCGTTCGAGTCCGCCACCACGACGGTGGGATGCTGTACGGCAGGGAAACCGAACGTGGCGTCATCGGCGAGCTCCTCAGGGAGGCCGCCGAGTTCCGCGGTGGTGCACTCGTTCTGTTCGGTCGACCGGGAGCGGGCAAGACCGCGTTGCTCCGGGACACTGCACGGTGGGCGGATGCGCTGGTCCTGCGTGCTCAAGGCGTGGAGTCTGAATCGGTACTGCCCTTCGCGGCGCTGCACCAGCTGCTCCGGCCGCTCGCCGACCATGTGGAGCGTCTCCCTGAGCCGCAGGTTGACGCATTGTGGTCGGCGTTCGGGATGCAACGGCGCGAGGCGAGGACCCCAGACCGGTTCCTCGTCTCCGTGGCCACTCTCGGTGTGCTGTCCGCCGCCGCGGAGGAGCGCCTGGTGCTGTGTCTGGTCGATGACGCGCAGTGGCTGGACGACGCCTCGGCCAGTGCGTTGACGTTCGTGGCCCGCAGGCTCGACCTCGAGCGCGTCGCGATGATCTTCGGTGTCAGGCAGGGCGACGCGGCCGGTTTCGATGACGGTGGGTTGCCCGTGTTGCCTGTGGGCGGGTTGGATCATGCGTCCGGCGGCGCGCTGCTGAGCGACCGTGCGGGCATGCCGGTCAGTCCCGATGTGGTCGCTCGTCTGGTCGATGAGACCGCCGGCAACGCGCTCGCCCTTGTAGAACTGCCGTCGATGCTGACGCCGGAGCAACTCAGCGGACGGCAACCTCTGCCGTCACCGCTTCACCTTCCCGGCGGGGTCGAGGGCGCGTTCCTTCAACGCGTCCGCCGCCTGCCCGTGGCGACCCAGACGCTGTTGCGCGTCGCCGCGATCGACACCACCCGACGCGTGGTGACGATCCTGCAGGCCGGTGAGACACTGGGGGTGTCGGCCGACAGCCTCGACGCCGCCGAGCGCGCCGAGCTCGTCGAGGTCCGAGGCGAACAGCTCGACTTTCGGCACCCGCTTGTGCGCTCGGCGGTCTACCAGGGGGCCACCACACGGGAGCGCCGGCAGTCGCATCAGGCGCTGGCGTCAGTGCTGGACGGCGACGTGGAGATCGAGCGCCGCGCCTGGCATCGCGCGGCCGCGGCGTTCGGGCCCGACGACGAGCTGGTGGCCGACCTGGAGGCCGCCGCGGCACATGCGTCCGCGCGCGGCGGCTATGAGGCCGCGTGTGCCGCGCTGGAACGGGCCGCCGACCTGACCGCCGAGCGGGAGCCACGCGCGCAGCGCTTGGCGGCCGCGGCGCGCAACGCGTGGCGCAGCGGTCAGCTGCGACACGCCCAGAAGCTCGCGAACAACGCCCGCGCGCTGGCCTCCGATGCGCTGCTACGTGCCGACGTCGATCGGCTGCGGGCCTGGATCCAGATGACGGTCGGGTCGCCGCTGGCCGCTCATCAGATCCTGCTGGGGGCCAGTCGTGACATCGCCGGCACCGACCCGCAACGGGCGACCGAGCTGATCGGCGAGGCCGCCGAGACGGCGTGGGTGATACAGGATCAGGCAGCCGGCGCGCAACTGGCTGACCTCACCGTCGATCTGTCACCCGGCGATGGGCCGCGAACGCGGTTTCACTCCTGCCTGCTCGGCGGCTTTCGTGGCCTGCTGCAGGACGACCTGGAGCCGGCCATGCGTGCGCTGCGCGACGCGATCGCCATCGCACGCGACAGCGACGACACACAGCTGCTCGTCCGGGCCGGGCATTGCGCCTTTCATGTCGGCGACGATGCCGCGGCGTTCGAGCTCAACGCGCGCGTGGTGGACCGGGCCCGCTCCGCTGGCGTGGTCGGCGACCTGCTCCCCGCCCTCGAACGACTCGCGCACGCCCAGGTGCTGACATCTCGCTGGGCCGCCGCGGTCGCGAGTGCATCGGAGGCGGCTCGGCTGGCTCGGGAAACCGGCCAGCGGCAGCTCGCCGCCCTACCCACTGCGTGGCTTGGCCTGGTCGCCGCGCTCAGGGGCGACGACGATGCGTTCGAGGCCGCGCTGGCTGACGCTGAGATACTCGCCGCCATCCACCCCCTTGGCGTCTATCAAGGCGTGCTGCGAGATGTTGTCAGCTGGGCCCGCGGCGTGCACCTGGCCGGCGCCGGACAGCCGGCCTCTGCGCTCGCGTGGCTCGAGGAGGTCTCGCATCCGGTGGTGGCACGCATGGCCGCGCTGGATCGCATCGAAGCTGCATTGCACGCCGACCACAAGGACCTGGCGGCCGCGTGGCTCGCGTCCTTCGAGCGGTTTGCCAGGCTCAGCGCCGACGCGTGGGCCAAGGCCACAGTGGCACACTGCCAGGCGCTGCTCGGCGATGACACCAACGCGATGCAGCACTTCGAGACCGCACTGATGCATCACCAGCGCTCCCAGCGAACGTTCGAGCGAGCCCGCACCCAGCTGGCCTACGGCCGGTTCCTCAGACGCCGACGACGCCGCCTCCAGGCGCGCACTCACCTTCGCGCCGCGCTCGACGTCTTCGAGACCCTCCAAGCCAGCCCCTGGAGCGACCGTGCCCGCGCGGAGCTGCGCGCGTCCGGTGAGACCGCCCGCCGGCGGGATGCCTCCACGGTCACAGACCTCACCCCACAGGAGCTGCAGGTCGCGCGCTTCGTCGCGCAGGGCCTGGCCACCAAAGACGTCGCGGCGCAGCTGTTCCTCAGCCCCCGCACCATCGAGTTCCATCTGCGCAACATCTTCACCAAGCTTCAGATCAGCTCACGCCACGAGCTTGCACACATCCC
>CAYVGE010000364.1:0-3320 GCA_964450395.1 uncultured Actinomycetota bacterium | reverse complement strand
CGACGTCCGGTGGGTGGCGGGGCACGCAGCCCGAGTAGTTCGGATCGCAGCCTAGGACCCGGTCGTCCGGGTCCGGTGCCGAGCCGTCCGCCCCACCGGCGACCTCGCACCGCCGCCAGATGCCGCGCCCGGCCCGGCGCGCCCGCCGCTCGGCGCGCTGCACCTGCGCCCACCGGCCGTCGTCGGGCGGGTACAGCTTCGCCCTGGCCCAGCCCGCCCGGACGATCGCGGCGTTGAGCAGCTGGCCGTCGGCGGTCCACACGTAGCGCAGCAGCCGGCCGTAGCGGTCGCGGTCGCTGACGTCGCGTTCCAGCCACACGATCGACCCGACCGGCACCCGTCGGCGGACGAGGGCCGTCGCGTGCTCCGCGCCGCAGCCGCCGTCGATCTCCGGGGCGTCGACCTCCAACAGTCGCACCGGCTCGTCCACGCCGCCGACCGCCACCCGGATGGTGTCGCCGTCGGTGATCGTCGTCACGGTGGCCGGCCGTGACCCCGCCGGGATCGCGTCGCCCGCCGCAGGAGGTGCGGGCCGGGCCGCCAGCGGCGGGCCGGTGTCCGGCGCGCCGGAGCCCGCGCCACCGTCGGGCGGCGAGCCGGTGGCGGGGGAGCAGGCGGTCAGCGCGGCCGCGGCGACGAGCGCGGCGAGCCCGCGCAGCATCGGACGCGAGGGTGACGGGCGCACGCACGCGGTCCGACGCCGGGCGCGGCCGGTCCGGTGCGGGCTCAGCAGGTCGTGTGCAGCAGGGCGCCGACCCGCGTGCCGGCGCGCCGCAGCTCCTCGTAGCGGGCGATCGCCGCGCCGGTCTCCAACCGGTCGTACGTCACGCCGCGGTCGTCGAGCAGCGCGACCGTGTCGGCGTGGACGCCCAGCCGCTCCTGCCGGCCCAGCGACAGCACCACGTGGACGGCGCCGTGGTCCAGCAGTTCGGTGACGTCGGCGGGCTGGATGCCGGCTCCGTGGCTGGTCCCCGCCTCGGTCCAGTCCCAGGCGCGGCCGCCGCCGGGCCACAGCTTGGCGTCCTTCCACGTCTCGCCGTCGACCACGATGCGCCCCCAGGAGGCCTCGGTGACTGCGGGCGAGGTGGCGGCGGAGGTCACGGCCGCTCGCCGCCGACCCGGGCTGGCGGGGCGATCGCGCGCCACGTCGTCAGCCGACCCATCAGGCGCGAGGCGCGGTGCCCGATCTCCGTCGCGTCGACCAACCCGGCCGCCCGCATGGCCGTCGGCACGCGGTCGTCGAGGTTGTCCGTCAGCCGCGGTGCGTGCCGATGCAACCGTCCCATCAGCCCCTCGTCGCCGTGTCCGCCGATGTCGAGCACCAGGACGGTACCGCCCGGCGCGAGCACCCGCGCAACCTCCCGCAGGGCCGCCGGGCGGTCCTGCGCCTCGAGGTGGTGCAGCATCATCGACGACAGCACCAGGTCGAAGGTGGCGTCCGGGTACGGCAGCGCATCGGCGAAGCCACGGTCCCACCGGACGTCGAGGCCGGCCCGACGGGCCTTGCGGGCGGCGCGTCCGAGCGCCGCACCGTCGGGGTCGAGCCCGACCACCTCGACGGAGGGGTGCTGCCGCTTGGCGCGCAGCGCCAGGTTGCCCGTGCCGCAGCCGATCTCGAGCACGCGGTCACCGGGCCCGAGGTCGGCCCGGTCGAGCAGCGCAGCGTGGTCGCGGCCGATGCCGAGCAGCCACGTACACGGGTCGTACAGCGGCAGCAGCCAGTCCCGGCCCATCCCGGGCAGGAAGTGCCGGTGCCCTGCGGCGGCGGCCTGGTCGGTCTGGGTGTGCATGGTGGCTCCGAGGTGGGATGATGTTTGGTCGTGGTGCCAGTCTGGTCGCCCGGTGCGGCGGCTGATGGTGCGCATGGTCGGGACCTGTGGAAGGATCTTCGGACATGGCGGAGCGGGACGCGGTCGACGGCGGACGGGTGCGCGGCACGCGGCTGCTGCGCACGCCGGTCGACGGCGTGCCCGTCTACACCTACGACGCCTCGCCGGGCATCCCACCGGTCAGCACCCTGTGGTTCCGGGGCGATGACCTGTCGGGCCTGCCGTCCGGTGACGACCACGCGCACAGCCACGACTTCCTCGTCCTCCTGTACTGCGAGCAGTCCGGCGGCACGGTGCGCCTGGGTGACGCGACGACACCGCTGCGCGCCGGTGACCTCCACCTGATCCCGCCGGGCGTGGTGGTCGGCGTCGGGGCGTCCGCCGACGACCTGCGCACCTGCGAGGCCTGGACGGTGTTCTTCCCGCCGTCGGCGCTGGGGTCGTCGACCGGTGCGCTGCTGTCATGGCGCGCCCACCCGCTGCTGTTCCCCTTCGTCTGTGGGGTCGCCGGTGGAGCGCAGCTGCTGTGCGTCCCCGCCGACCGCCGGGCGGCCGTCTCCGACCGCCTGGGCGCGCTCGACACCGAACTGCGCGACCGGCGGGACGGCCATGCCGAGGCCGTGACCGCCCACCTGACGCTGCTGCTCGTCGAGGTCGCCCGGCTCGCCACCGACGTCGTCGGCGGGCTGCGCCTGCGCGACGAGCCCCTGCTGGCGCGGGTGTTCTCATGCATCGAGGAGCGCTACGCCGACGGCCTGTCGCTCGCCGACGTCGCCGAGTCCGTGCACCTGACCCCGGGCCACCTGACGACGGTCGTCCGCCGCAGGACGGGCAGGACGGTGGGGGAGTGGATCACCGAGCGGCGCATGGGTGAAGCCAGGGCGCTGCTGGTGCAGACGGACCTGTCGGTCGCGCAGGTCGGCACCCGGGTCGGCTACCGCGACCCGGCCTGGTTCGTGCGCTCGTTCCGCCGGGCGCACGGCACCACGCCGCTGCGCTGGCGCCGCGCCGCCGTTGGTGCCTGACCACCCGTCGGACGGCGTCGCCGCCCCGACCGTGGCTGCAGGTCGTGGCGCACGATGAGACGATGTGGACGGCGTGGCACGACGACGAGGAGCGCGCGTGGCGGGGGCGGAACCGGCGCAGGAGGGGGTGTACGCGCCCGGCACGCTGCTGCAGGTCGCGTCGACCAAGTACGACGGCTCGCTGCACTACCGCTACGACGTCACGGTCGTCACCGACGACGGCGACCGCATCCTGGCGTGGGGCGCGGCCGGCACGCCGATGCGCAGCTACCGCGGGCAGCTGGTCGCGCCGCGGCACATCCTGCGGGTCCACGACGACGTGAGCTGGTGGAACCTGGAGGTCGCCTGGGAGCCCGACTGGCGTCCGAACAAGCACTACGTCAACATCGCGCTGCCCTCGACGTGGGACGGCGGCGTGCTGCGCTTCGTCGACCTCGACCTCGACGTCTCGTGGTGGGCCGACGGG
>CAYVGE010000363.1:2288-3331 GCA_964450395.1 uncultured Actinomycetota bacterium | reverse complement strand
GCGGCGCCCCGCGCTTCGCCGCCGACCAGATCATCGTCGACCTCGCCGGGCTCGACGACGACCGCAAGGGCGCCGCCCCGACGGTCGCCGCAGGCGTGCTGCTCGACGCCGATTTCGGCGAGCGGCTGGTCGCCGTGCGGATCAACCCGATCGACGTGCCGTGGGCGTACCGCGACATCGTCGATGTGGTCGAGCAGGCCGGTGAGCTGATCGACGCGATCGTCGTCCCGCAGGTCTCCGGCCCCGACGACCTGGTGTTCGTCGATACGCTGCTCGGGATGATCGAACAACGCCTCGACACCGAGCAGCCGATCGCCGTCGAGGCCGAGATCGCCGACGCCGCCGCCCTCGCCCAGCGCGAGCAGATCGCGCTTGCATCCGACCGCCTGGCTACCCTGGTCGTCGACCCGATCGGCATCGCGGCATCGCTCGGCGCGCCCGAGCCCAACAGCGACGTCGACCTATGGCGCCCGCTGCTGCTCGACGTCCTGGTCACCGCGCGGGCCGCGGAGCTCGGCGCGGTCGTGGACGTCAGCGAGCTGGACGACAAGCAGGTATACCGCGCCGCTCTCGAGACCGCCCAAGCGCTGGGCTACTACGGAGCGTGGTGCAACCACCCGGTGCAGGTCGACATCGCGAACGACGTCTTCCGGTAGGTCGGCGCGCCGCCGGCGGCCTCCGCCTCGACGGCCACCACACCAGCAACGGTGACCTCGACGCCCTACTGCGGCATCTGGTGGGGCAGCCTTCGGAAGGCGGTCGGCGCCGGGCAGGCCGACTGGCTGATGGAGGGACGCGTCGGCCGGCACGCCTGCTACGACCGGCTGGTGTTCGAGCTCGCCGGCCCCGCGGCCGGGGTCGAGGCGCGCTACGTCAGGCGCGTCGCGACCGCCCCGGGGTTGCGCCAGCCGGGGGGCGGCGCGCGCCTGCAGGTGCGGATCCCCGCCTCGCTGCCGCCGGCCTCGGCGACGCGCGGCACGGTGCGGGCCGATCTGCCGCCCGTGGACCGACGCCCGATGTTCGACGTCGACGGGTTCCGCACG
>CAYVGE010000363.1:0-2278 GCA_964450395.1 uncultured Actinomycetota bacterium | reverse complement strand
CGCGTTTCATCGCAGGGGCACGCATCGGCAGCAGCCGCTACACGCCTGTGACCTGACCGCGATCCTGCCCGGTCGCGACGCGCTCGACGCCCCCGGGGCTGCGTCAGCCGAACGGCGGCGCACGGATCCAGTTGCGGATTCCGGCGACGCTCCCGCCGGCCTCGGCGACGAATGGCACAGTGCGCTCCGACCTGGGCCCGCTCGACCGACGCCCGATGTTCGACGACGACGGGTTCCGCACCTTCCGCGACGTCCGGTGGGGCCGCATCGACAGCCGCGGCACCACGATCGGCCTCGGCGTCCGCGCACGGCTGCCCTTCCGGGTGTCCGTCCTCGACGGGCCGGGCCACCGCAGCCGCGTCGTGATCGACGTCGCCCACCGCTGGTGACCCGAGCGCCGACGCGGCGCTGTACGGGCTGACAACGCCGACGACGTGACATCGCCAAGAGCGTCTGTGACGGCCGCGCCCGCGCAACGTCGTGAGCGCAGGCGTCCGGCACCGCCCCGGTCGACGAAGCCGTCGCCAGAGGTGCGCCCTTCGCGCACCGTCACCGCCTACAGGTGTCGGAGAGCGAAACACCCGCACATTCGTACGAATGCCCCTGTCACGGGTCTCTGCTGGACCGTTAGGATCGACCGACGGGAACTCACAGATCGGGCCAGCGTGGCACCCTTGCGCTCTCCGCGGCCGCTCGGTGCGGTGCTGCGCTCCTCGCCTGCGATCCGCTTCCAGGACTGGCGCGACACCCACTTCGCCGGCCGTCCGTGGCGCTCGGTGCTGCTGGTCGCGACGCTGATCTCGGTCATGGCGCTGATGCGCCTGTTCCTCGACCCGTCGGTGGTCCCCCTCCCCAGCGCATGGCTGCTGATCCTGGTCGCGATCGGCGCGCTGCTCGGCGGCTGGCGCATCGGGGTCGTGACCACCGTGATCGGTGCGGTCGCCCTGTGGCTGATCCTCGCCGACCGCGACGCCGTCAACCCCCTGACGACCGACCGCATCATGTGGGCGGTGACGCAGTTCCTGCTCACCGGCGGCGGCGTGTCGGTCGCCCTCGGCGCGATGGACCGCACGATCCGCGAAATGCGCAACGCCGCGCGGGCGCTGCAGGTCAGCGAGAAGCGCGCCGTCCAGGTGACCGGCCGGCTGCAGCAGGCCATCCTCCCGGCCGACCCGCCGGACATCCCCGGGCTCGAGGTCGCCGCGCGCTACCTGCCGGCCGACGTGTCGGAGGTCGGCGGCGACTTCTACGACTGGTACCGGTCCAACGACGACACCTGGTACCTGCAGATCGGCGACGTCTGCGGCAAGGGCCCCGCCGCCGCGTCACGGGCGCTGCTCGCGCGCTACACGCTGCGGACCGCCGCGATGCTCGACGGCGACCCGATCCGCATGCTGTTCGCGCTGAACTCCGCGGTGCTGGCCGAGCAGGACGAGCGCTACTGCACGGCGGCCGTGCTGCGGCTGCAGTTCCACGGGACCATCGAGGCCAGCATCGCCCTCGGCGGCCACCCGCACCCGCTGATCCTCCGCGACGACAAGGTCCACACGTTCGGCATGCCCGGGTCGCTGGTGGGGCTGCTCGAGCAGGTCGAGCTCAACTGCGACCGCACCGACCTGCTGCCGGGCGACCGGCTGTTCCTCTACACCGACGGGGTCACCGACCGCGCGTCGGCGCCGCTGGACGACACGGAGCTGCACGAGCTGCTGCAGGAGCTGAACCACCTGCAGGTCGACGAGTTCGCGAGCGCCCTCGAGCAGCGCCTGCTGGCGACCCCCGGCGGACGCGACGACATCGCCTTCGTGCTGATCGGCGTCCGCAAAGACTGACCGCTAGCTTTAACGGTCGCGTAGCGTACGTCGACCGCACACCTCCAGGCGAGTTCAACTGCGTGTAGTCCCTCACCGTACGCCCCGTGCGAGGGCGTGAACGCTGCTGCTCGGCGTGTACGGCCGCGCCGTCGTACCTCCGCCGACTGCACTGGCTGCAACTATGCGATCGCGGACAGGAGGGTTCCGAGAGCCGACAGGCGGTTCTGCCTCGCCTGTGCGTGAAAGGGATGCTCAATGGCTAGAGCCCGGAACGGACGAATGGGAATGGCGATAGTGCTGGCCCTCCTGGCAGTACTGCTGGTGACCGCGAGTGCCACACCAAGCGCAGCGGCGCCGAAGTCACAGACCATCCGCGTCACAGGGGACACGGCAGCTGCAGAGAACGACTCGGGCGGGTGGCTGTTCAATCGCGATGGCCGCACGAGCAGTCCGTACGAGATGTCGTT
>CAYVGE010000362.1:0-3347 GCA_964450395.1 uncultured Actinomycetota bacterium | reverse complement strand
GCCGGGCATCGGGCCCCACACCTCGGTCTGGGCGCGGCGGGCGGCCGTGACGGCGCGGTCGACGTCGTCGGCGTCGGCCTCGGCGACCGACGCGAGGACCTCCTCGGTCGCCGGGTTGACGGTCTTGAACGATCCGCCGGCGGCGGGCTCAACGAACGCGCCGTCGATGAACAGGCCGTACTCGCTGCGCAGGTCGACGACGTCGCGCGACTCGGGCGCCGGCGCGTACTGCCACACCTCGGTCACTGCCATCGCCTCCATCGGCTCGGGTGGCGCCGGCGCGGACCCACCGACGCCGACCATGAGGTCATCATGCCAGCCCGGGCGGCACGACCAGGGACGGCGTCTCCTCCGACGAGCCGTACCCGCCGGACACGCCCAGCAGGATCGCCACGGCCACGGCGCCGGCCGTCGCGGCGAGCGCGGGGCCCCAGCCGGTCACCGACCGCCTGCGCACCACCCCCGGTCAGTCGATCGTGAAGTGGTCGGGCCCCGCGTAGACGCCGGTGTGCTGCTTGGTCCGCTGCATCAGCAGGTCGTTGAGCAGGCTCGACGCGCCGAAGCGCCACAGGTCCGGCGTCAGCCACTGCGGCCCGGCGACCTCATGCACCAGCACGAGGTAGCGGATGGCGTCCTTGGCGCTGCGGATGCCGCCGGCCGCCTTCACGCCGATGCGCCGCCCAACCACGGCCTCGGCGTCGCGCACGGCCTCGAGCATCACGGTGATGACCGGTCGGGTGGCGGCCGGAGCGATCTTGCCGGTCGAGGTCTTGATGAAGTCGGCGCCGGCCATGATCGCCAGCCACGACGCCCGCCGGACGTTGTCCAGCGTCGCCAGCTCGCCGGTCTCGAGGATGACCTTCAGGTGGGCGTCACCGCAGACCTGCCTGACGGCGACGATCTCCTCGGCGACCGCACCGTACCGGCCGGCGAGGAACGCCCCGCGGTCGATCACCATGTCGATCTCGTGCGCACCGGCGGCCACGGCGTCCTTGACGTCGGCCAGCTTGACCTCCAGCGCGGCCCTGCCCGACGGGAAGGCCGTCGCGACCGACGCGACCTTGACGTCCGAGCCGCGCAGGTGCTCGACGGCGGTCGGCACCATGTCGGGGTAGACGCAGATCGCCGCGACCGGCGGCACCTCGGGGTCGGTCGGGTCGGGATGGCGGCCCTTCGCGCACAGCGCCCGCACCTTGCCGGGGGTGTCGGCCCCCTCGAGCGTCGTCAGGTCGGTCGCGCGGATCGCCAGATCGAGCGCCCACAGCTTGGCGTCGCGCTTGATCGAGCGGGTCGCCAGACCCGCGACGCGACCCTCGAGCCCGACCTGGTCGACGCCGGGCAGCCCGTACAGGAAGCGCCGCAGGGCCGCCTCGGACGACATCAGCTCGCGCTGCTCGGGCGTGGTGGTCATCGTCCGCAGGCTACCGCCGTCCCGCGTCGTTGTCGTCACCGAGCCAGGTGACCTCGGTGCCGTGCGCACCACAACGCGCCAGCGTGCGGGTCCATCCGCCCGGCCAGGCGGTGACCTGCACCCCGTGGTGGCGCAGCGCGCTGACGGGCTCGAGGCGCACCCACGCGAGCGGACGGTCCGGCGTGGCCCGCTCCCCCGCCCGACGGAGCGCGGCGACGAAGCGCCGGCGGGTGTCGTCGTCGAGGTACTCCAGCACGACCGAGTGGACGACCACCGTGGCCACGCCGGCCGGCAGGTCGGCGAGCTGCCCGATGGTCCAGTCGTCGAGCGACGCGGCGTCGACGGTCGCCGGGACGCGCGCGGCCACGGCCAGCGCGCCCGTGAGCCGGGCGAGGCGCTCCCGCTGATCGGCCCACACCGAGGCGGTCAGGCGGAGCCGTCCCTCCGCGGTCGTCGGGTCGACCGGCGCCAGGTCACAGCCGCGGCGGTCGACCACGGTGAGGTGGTCGGGCACCTCCGGCGGCGGCATGGCCCAGTGCGACGACAGGTCGACGGGGCTGGCCGGATCGCCGAGGGCCGCACCACCGCCGCCGATGCGGAAGTAATCGCACCGCAGGTTCAGGCCGGCGCTCGCGCCGACCTCCAGCAGGCGCAGCGGCATCCGGGTGCGCAGGACCACGTCGACCAGGCCGACCGCCAGCGCGGCGCTGCGCCCGACCTCGTTGGTCTGGCATGGTCGGGCGACCAGCCCGGTCAGCGCCTCGGCGTGCTGCTCGAGGGTAGCGTGGAACGCGGGCCACACGTTCGCGCGGTCAGCGGTGCCTCCGACGCTCGGGTAGTGGGTGGCGAGCCGCGGTGCCCTGCGCTGGAGCACCAGCCGGTGCACGGCGGCCATCAGGCGCAGCGCCAGCGCGTCGGCGCGGCCGGGGGCGGCATGCGGCCGCAGGATCCGCCAGGTCGGCCCTCCCGCGTCGCAGTCGTCGGCGGCGCGGTCGAGCAGCAGCCCGTACAGCGGCGATCCCATGGCCGCGCAGGACTGCGCCTGCACGCGCAGCTGCCACGCCGTCCGCCGCCGCGGCTGGTCGATCGGCGGCTCCGGCGGGACGCTGACGCCGGCAGCGGCGGCCACGACGGCACCACTCGGCATACTGTCGGCCATGCCTGCGTTGCTCGCGTCCGTCATCGTGTTCGCCACCTCCGCGGGCGTCCTGGTGCTCGAGATCCTGGCCGGGCGGCTGCTGGCACCCTACGTCGGGGTCACGCTCGAGACCTACACCGGCATCATCGGCACGGTGCTGGCCGGCATCGCGCTGGGCGCGTGGTGGGGAGGCCGTGCCGCCGACGCCCGCGACCCGCGTACCCTGCTCGGACCCGTGATCGCCGTCGGCGGCCTCCTGGCCCTGGCATCGCTGCCCGTCGTGCGCTTCTTCGGCCCGGCGCTGGCCGGCCGGAGCCCGGTCACGATCGTGACGTTGGCGCTGCTGGGCTTCTTCGCGCCCGCGGCCGTGTTGTCGGCGGTCACGCCGATGGTCGTCAAGGTACAGCTCGACAGCCTGGTGATGACCGGCCGGACGGTGGGGCGCCTGTCGGCGGTCAGCACCGTCGGCGCGCTGTTCGGGACCTTCGTCACCGGCTTCGTGCTGCTCGCCGCGTTCCCCACGCCACCGATCGTCATCACGCTGGGCAGCGCGCTGGTCGGCGGGGGCATCGCGTTGTGGGTGTGGCTGCCGCGCCAGGACACCGGCTCGGGGTCGCCCACCTCGGTGGCGCTGGGTGCGGTGGTGCTGGCGGCGCTCGGCCTGCTGGTGGGCACCCCCTGCGAAGAGGAGACCGCCTACTACTGCGCGACCGTCGTCACCGAGCCGGCGGGATCGAGCGGCCGGCTGCTGGTGCTCGACACGCTGCGCCACAGCTACGTCGACCTCGACGACCCGAC
>CAYVGE010000361.1:2880-3354 GCA_964450395.1 uncultured Actinomycetota bacterium | reverse complement strand
ACTGGCAGGTCAACGACAGCGACATCGACTACTACCTCGGCATCATCGAGGAGCGGGTGCTGTCGGGGCAGAACGGCGCCACCTGGCAGATCGCCGCGTGGCGGTCACTGCGCGAGTCGGGGCTGGACGAGCTCGACGCGTTCCGTGAGCTGGTCAGCCACTACCACTCGCGCTCGTTCGCCGGCTCGCCGGTGCACACCTGGTCGCTGCCCTAGCGCGGCGGACCGGTGCCTGCGGTGGCACGGGCCTGCGGGTGGGTGGCGGGCAGCCGCCCGTTGCGGCGGCGGGGTGCGCGTCAGCCGTCGTCGATGCCGGCGAACAGCGAGTCCTCGGGGATCGACGCCTCGACCCGGCTGCGCGCCAGCTCGAACTCCTCCCACGGGTACACGTCGCGGACGATCTCCTCGGGCAGCGCGAACCAGCGCCCCTCGGGGTCGATCTGCGTGGCGTGGGCGAGCAGCGCCCGGCGCGCGA
>CAYVGE010000361.1:0-2870 GCA_964450395.1 uncultured Actinomycetota bacterium | reverse complement strand
ATCCTCCCACCGATCCAGCCACTCGGTGAACGGAGACTCCATGCCCTGGTCGAGGCAGGCCCGGTGCAGCGCCTCGAGCTTGCGGCGGGTGAAGACGCCCATGTAGTACAGCTTGGCGACCTCGTGCGGCGGACCCGCCCCGGGGAAGCGCTCCGGGTCGGCGGCCGCGTGGAACGCGGCGGCGGTGACGTCGTGGCAGCGGATGTGGTCGGGGTGCGGGTAGCCGCCGCCCTCCGGGTAGGTCAGCAGCACGTCGGGGCGCTCGCGGCGGATCAGCTCGACGAGCCGCCCGACGACCTCGTCGACGTCGACGTTGAAGAACGCCCCGTCCGCCAGCTTGGTCCCGTCGCCGTCGAAGTCCTCGACGTAGCCCGAGTCGACGTAGCCGAACGACCAGTGGTCGGTGACCCCCAGGATCTCCAGCGCGCGGGCGAGCTCCTCGACGCGGATCTCGGTCATCCGCTCCTTGATGCCCGGCCGGTCCATGGCGGGGTTGAGGATGTCCCCCGCGCTGCCGTCGGTCAGGGTCACCACCGACACGCGGTGGCCCTCCTTGGCGTAGCGGGCCATGGTCCCCGCGCCCTTGGAGGACTCGTCGTCGGGGTGGGCGTGCACGAACATCGCATGCAGTCGGCGCATGCCCGCAAGCCTAGTCCAGCGCTCCGACGCCGGGGTCGTCGTCCCAGCGCTCGGCGGCGGCGGTCCAGCCGCGCCGCCAGCGCTCGGCGAGGTGGCGCATGTGCGGGTCGCCGGCCAGCCGGTCGATCGCCGCACGCAGCTCCTCGACCACCGGCCCCACCGCGTCGGCGTCGCCCTGCACCCGCAGGGTGTTCTCCGGCCCCGGGTAGGAACCGATGCGCACGTCCGGGACGCGCTGCTCCAGATCCTCGAGCAGCGGGGTGAGCAGCGACTCGGGGAACGTGTGGTGCAGCTCCTCGACGTGCGCGACCACCCCCCGACCGGCCAGCAGCGTCGACTCGAGCTCGGTGACCAGATCGCGGAACTGGCTGGGCACGCCGGGCAGCACGATGATCGCGAGCCCGCCGTCGACCTGCGGGCCGCCGTCGATGTCCACCCGCGCCGACGGGACGTCGCCGCCGGGTCCCGTCACCGACGAGGCGCCCTCGGGGACGCGGGCCAGCTTGGCCAGGGCGGCGCGCTGTGCCCGGTCGACCTCCTGGCCGCGGGACTCGAGGCGCTCGATGATGCCGTCGACCATCCGGCCGATGTCGGGGTCGGTGACCAGGTCGACGCCCAGGAACCGGGCCACGGCGAGCATCGTGCGGTCGTCGGGCGTCGTGCCGATGCCGCCCGACGTGAACACGACCCGCGGCCGGTCCCGGGGGAGCTCGGCGGTCAGCGCCTCGACGATGGCCTCGGTGGTGTCGGGCACGACCGAGACGCGGTCCAGCGGGATCCCAAGCGCGTGCAGGCGGCCGGCGAGCCACCCCGAGTTGGTGTCGCGGACGTAGCCGTCGAGGATCTCGTCGCCGATGACGACGAGCGAGGCCCGGAGGGTGTGCACGACGCTCCTGACGCTGCGGGACGCGTGGCTGGAGGATAGCTGCGGGGGTGGCCACTACGATGCGCGGCGACGCCGCGGAAACCCGACGACCGAGGCCGCATGTACACCAGCACCGAGGACGCGCGTTCGGACCTGTTCCTGTCCGGCGCCGTGTTCGTCATCGGACCAGCGGTGTTCGACATCCTGCGCAGCCTGCTGCCGGTCGACCGCATCCCCGGCGTGACCGTGCTGCTGATCCTGCTCATCCCCGTCGCCACGACCGCGCTGGTGCCCTACCTGCTCATGCGCTACCGCGGCGAGTCGTTCGGCCAGTACGGGTACGGGGCGGGCCTGCCGCCGAACTTCGGCGTCGGGCTGCTGCTGGCCCTGCCGCTCGTCGCCGCCAGCGTGCTCACCGCGCTGATCGTCAGCGGCGACCCGGTGGCCGGCATCGGGCTCGTCGCGCTGGTCAGCGGCGAACCGCTGGTGCTCCTCGCCCGGTTGTTGACCTGGGTGGGGCTGGGCTTCCTGGCCGTCTACACGACCGTCAAGGCCCGCGACGCCTTCCGCAGCGACTACCGAACGGTGCGCGACGAGACGATCGGCCTGGGGCGGATCCTCGCCGTCGTCGCCGCGGTGGCGATCTCGATCGCCCTGCTGTTCACCGCGCCCGGTTCGGGTGGGCTGGGGCGGGGCGCCCAGGTCTTCGCGCTGCTGGGGCTGCTGCCGCTCGGCGTGGCTGCGAGCGTGGCGCTGGTCCTGTGGCTGATCCGCGGGCCGTCGGCGACGAGCCGCGCGACCATGCTGACGCCGGTGGTCATCATGGCGCTGGGCCCGCTGCAGCTGTCGTTCAACCTGCAGGCGCTGGCGCTGACCGTCCGCCAGGCCGTCGTCTACGCCGGCATCGGGCTGGTGATCGCCGCACTCCAGGAATCGCGGCGGTCGGCCGTGGCCACCCTCGGGTTGACGCTGGCGATCGCACTGCTGACGGCCATCTGAGTCCCCGGCGGGCCGGGGCACGCGCCTGGCACCCCGGCTACCATCCGCAGCGAACCTCCCCGGTGGCGCCGACGGCGCCCGACGATCCCGTCCAGACCGCAGTGGTGATCCCATGGCCGAGTACCAGTTCGTGATGAAGGGCCTGACGAAGGTCGTCCCCCCGAACAAGGAGATCCTGTCCAACATCTGGCTGTCGTTCTTCCCCGGCGCCAAGATCGGGGTCCTGGGCCCCAACGGTGCCGGCAAGTCGACGCTGCTCAGGATCATGGGCGGTGTCGACACCGAATTCGAGGGCGAGGCGTGGCCGGCGGCCGGCGTGTCGGTCGGCTACCTGCCGCAGGAGCCCGAGCTGGACCCCACGAAGGAC
>CAYVGE010000360.1:0-3358 GCA_964450395.1 uncultured Actinomycetota bacterium | reverse complement strand
GGGAGCAGCGGTTCCCGATCACGGAGATCCTCGCCCAGACCCCCGAGATCCCCGACAACTGCCAGTGGGGGATCTTCCTGCGGAACCACGACGAGCTCACGCTCGAGATGGTCACCGACGAGGAACGCGACTACATGTACGCCGAGTACGCGCACGACCCGCGGATGGTGTCCAACGTGGGCATCCGCCGCCGGCTGGCGCCGCTGCTCGACAACGACCGGCGGCTGATCGAGCTGTTCCACGCCCTGCTGTTCAGCCTGCCGGGCTCGCCGGTCATGTACTACGGCGACGAGATCGGCATGGGCGACAACATCTTCCTCGGCGACCGTGACGGCGTGCGCACCCCGATGCAGTGGAGCATCGACCGCAACGCCGGGTTCTCACGTGCCGAGTTCGCCGAGCTGTACCTGCCCCCGATCCTCGACCAGGTCTACAGCTACCAGGCCACCAACGTCGAGGCGCAGCAGCGCAACACCAACTCGCTGCTCCGGTGGGTACGGTCACTGATCCACGTCCGCAAGGAGCACCCCGTCTTCGGCACCGGCACGTTCGAGGCGCTGCGGCCCTCCAACGATCGCGTCCTGGCCTTCCTGCGCGAGGTCGATGACGACACCGTGCTGGTCGTCGCGAACCTGTCGGGCAACGCGCAGTACTGCGAGCTGGACCTGCAGCGCTTCGACGGCGCGCACCTGGTCGAGATGCTCGGCGGCACCTGGTTCCCGCGCATCGGGGAGCTGCCGTACCTGCTGACCCTCGGCCCCCACGGCTTCTACTGGTTCCGGCTGGCGGGTACCCCACCGAGCGGGGCGTCGCGCCGTGGGTGACCCGCCGCTGCCCCTGATCGACTGGCTGCCCGGCCAGCGGTGGTTCCAGGGCAAGGACCGCGTGATCGCGTCGGTCGACGTCGTCGACAGCGTGACCCTGCTGTCGCTCGCGCGATGGCTGCTGGTCGACGTGGGCTACGACGACGGCACGGCCGAGCGCTACCAGCTGGTGCTGGTCCCTGGAGACGACGCCGACGACGCGGCGCCCCGCACGACCGTCGACGGGCTGCCGTGGGCCGACGCCACCGCCGACGCGGTGGTGCTCGGCGAGCTGGCCAGGCTGGCCGCCTCGGGTGGGACCGTGACCACCGACGCGGGCGCCGAGCTCGAGGGCACCCCCCGCGCCGCCCGGGACATCCCGGCCAACGGGCGGACGCTGGGCGCCGAGCAGTCCAACACCAGCGTCGTGTTCGGCGACGAGGCGGTCTTCAAGCTGTTCCGTCGGCTGGAGCCGGGGCGAAACCCCGACATCGAGCTGACCACCGCCCTGACGGAGGCCGGCAGCACCGACGTGCCCGACCAGATCGGCGCTCTGACGCTGCGGCTCGAAGGCGAGGACACCGAGCTGGGCGTCGTGGTGCGGTTCATCGCCGATGGCCGAGACGCGTGGCAGCTGGCGGTCGCCGACGCCCGCGACGCGCTGGCGGGCCGCGGCAGCGACGACCCCGCGCAACGGCCCTTCGTCGCGCGCCTGGGCGAGCTGGGCGCCGCCGTCGCCCGCGTACACGCCGACCTGGCGTCGGCGCTGCCCAGCCGTGCCGCCACCGACGACGACGTCGCCGCGTGGATCGCCGCGGCCGAGCGGCAGCGCACGGCGGTGCTGCCCGACGGCGCCGACGCTCCGGTCGATCCGGCGGCGGTCGCGGCCGCGTTGCACGCCGCCGCCACGCAGATCGGCGACCCCGGCGTGACCTGCCGGGTGCACGGCGATCTGCACCTGGGCCAGGTGCTCGACAGCGCCGCCGGCTGGCAGCTGCTCGACTTCGAGGGCGAGCCCGCCAGGTCGCTGACCGAACGCCGCGCCCCTGGCTCGCCGGTCCGCGACGTGGCCGGCATGGTCCGTTCGTTCGACTACGCCGCGGCGGCGGGGCTCGGCGACGAGGTCGATGACCGCGGCGAGCTGCCCGACGTGCTGACGTCGTGGCGCGACGCTGCGCGCGACCGCTTCCTCGCCGGGTACGAGCGGCAGGCCGGCGCCCCCATCGACCGCGCCCTGCTGGCCCTGTTCGAGCTGGAGAAGGTGATCTACGAGATCGGCTACGAGCGGGCCAACCGGCCCGGCTGGCTGCCGATCCCGGTCGGCGGCGTCCAGCGGATCCTCGGTCGTGTCACTTCCGGGGCCGCAGGTACCGCCACAGCCATGGAAGGACAACCCATGACAGCCACCGCGTGGCACGCACCAACCGACGACGTCGACGCCCTGCTCGCCGGCATCCACCAGAACCCCCACCGGGTGCTCGGTCTTCACGAGCACGCCGACGGCACGGTGATCAGGGTCCTGCGGCCCGACGTCGCCGAGGTCGACGTGGTGCCGACCGACGGCGAGCCCGTCAGTGCCACCCGCACGGCCGACGGCGGCCTGTTCGAGGCGCTGGTGCCCGGCAAGCTCAGCGCGCCGGACTACCGGCTGCGCCTGCGCACCGACGACGGCGTCGAGTTCACCGCCCGCGACCCCTACGCGTTCTGGCCGACGCTGGGCGACACCGACCTGCACCTGGCCGGCGAGGGCCGCCACGAGGAGCTGTGGCGCCACCTCGGCGCGCACGTGTCGACCATCGACGGGGTCGAGGGCACCTCGTTCGCGGTCTGGGCCCCCAACGCGCGCTCCGTCCGCGTCGTGGGGACGTTCAACGACTGGGACGGACGCCGCAACCCGATGCGCCTGCTGGACACCGGGATCTGGGAGCTGTTCGTCCCCGACGTCGGCGTCGGGGACGTCTACAAGTACGAGGTGCTGCGCTCCGACGGGTACGTGACGCTGCACGCCGACCCCTTCGCGCAGCGCACCCAGGAGCCGCCCGACAACGCCAGCGTCGTGCACCGGACGACCTACGAGTGGTCGCCGGGGGACGCCGACTGGATGTCGTCGCGGCCCGGGCAGCAGTGGCACCGCCAGCCGCTGTCGGTCTACGAGGTCCACCTCGGGTCCTGGCGCCACGACGACGGCCGGCCTCTGACCTACCGGGAGCTCGCCCACCAGCTGGCCGACTACGCCGACGAGCTCGGCTTCACCCACATCGAGCTGCTGCCGGTCGCCGAGCACCCGTTCACCGGCTCGTGGGGCTACCAGGTCACCGGGCACTTCGCGCCGACCGCGCGCTTCGGGACGCCCGACGACTTCCGCTACCTGGTCGACCACCTGCACCAGCGCGGCGTCGGCGTGATCATCGACTGGGTGCCCGCGCACTTCCCGAAGGACGAGTGGGCGCTGGCGCGCTTCGACGGCACCGCACTGTACGAGCACGCCGACCCCCGGCAGGGCGAGCACCCCGACTGGGGGACCCTGGTCTTCAACTTCGGCCGCAACGAGGTCC
>CAYVGE010000359.1:0-3363 GCA_964450395.1 uncultured Actinomycetota bacterium | reverse complement strand
CGCCGATGCGGGTGTCGTAGCCGTCGGCCAGCGCGCCGATGAACCCGTCGGCGCGGGCGAGCCGCGCCGCCCGCCGGACCTCGTCGTCGGACAGGTCGCGGTGCAGCGCGATGTTGCCCCGCACGGTGTCATCGAAGAGGAACCCGTCCTGCGCGACGTAGGCCAGTTCGCGGGCCAGCTCGCCGACCGCGAACTCCCGGACGTCGCGGCCGTCGATGCGGATGGCGCCCGTGACCGGGTCCCACAGGCGCGCCAGCAGCAGCGTCAGCGTCGTCTTGCCCGATCCGGTCGGGCCGACCACCGCGACCGTGCGCCCGGCCGGCACGTCCAGGCGGACGCCGTCGAGCACGGTCCGGCCGTCGGCGTACGCGAAGGCCACGTCGTCGCCGGCGACCGGGGCCGCACCGGAGTCGGGGGCGGCGGTCCGCCCGCCGTAGCCGACCCGGTCGTCGGCCGTCAGCACCGACTGCACGCGGTCCCACGCCGGCACGCTGTCGCCCAGCTGCCACAGCGTGAAGCCGATGAGCCGGGACGGCAGCAGCACCAGTGACAGCAGGAACGTCACCCGCACCAGCTCGCCGGCGGTCAGCGCGTCGGCCGAGATGCGCCACGCTCCGAGCACCACGACGATCACGGTGATGAGCCCGGGCAGCACCTCCTGGGCGGCGTTGAACCAGGCACGCAGGACCCCGAGGTCGATGAGGTGGTCGCGCAGGCCCTCGGCGTCCCGCCGGAGGCGGTCGATCTCGTGGCGCTCGCGGCCCAGCGCCTTGACGGTCAACGCGCCGTCGAAGCTCTCGTGGGCGGTGGTGGCCACCGTGCCGCGCATGCGCTGGACCTCCTGGCCCAGTTGCGCCATCTCCCAGCTGCCGCGCACGTTGATCGCGACGCTGATCGCGACCCAGATGACGGCGGCGATGCCGAGCCAGGGATCGGTGATCGTGATGATCGCGGCCGACCCCACCAGCAGCGCGGCCGCGCCGAGCCCGAACGGCAGCGGCGCCAGCACGTAGGTGGCCTGGGTGGTGTCGGCCTCGGCGATCGACAGCAGGTCGCCGGTGGCGTGCCGGTCGTACCAGCGCATCGTCAGCTGCAGCTGGTGGTCGACGATGCGCTCGCGCAGGTCGTTCTTCGTGCCGTACTGCAGCGCCGCGGCCGCGGCCCGACGGATGGTGACGCCGAGCGCCTTGCCCAGGCCGACGCCGACGATCAGCAGCACGGCCAGGCGGACCTGGCCATCCGTGTCGCCGACGCCCTCGACCGCCGGCACGATCAGCTCGTCGGTGATCCATCCCAGCACCAGTGACGACGCGACGATGCCGCCGGCGAACAGCAGCGACCCGGCCAGCGCCACCGCGAAGGGCACGGGCCGGCCGCGGATGTGCGCGGCGACGACGCGGAGCCCGGTGCGGACCACGGTGGCGGGGCGCGGGGACGTGCTCATGGCGTGCGGGACCGACCTCCGGTGGGCGGGACACCGGGGCGTTCCGGCGACGATCCACCACTGTATGTCCGGCGGGGTAACCCGGCGCTGGGCGGGGATCGCCCGCCGGATCCCAACTTCCTCGACGAGCTCGCCGCCGGGTGCAGTGACCCGCGGTGCCGCTGGGGCTGCTCGGGGCGGCGGGCGTGCTGGCCGTCGCGGTGCTGCCGGTCGGGGCCGAGTGACCCGGCGGTCAGGCAGCGGCGACGCGGGCGGCCGCCAGATCGTGGGCGGGGGAGCGGCCGACCGCCGACCGCAGGGCGCCCAGCACGTTGCCGGCGTTGGCGACCGCGGCACGAGCCGCCAGGGCCGGCATCGGCAGATCCAGGCGCCGCCGTTGCCACGCGGGCAGCGAGCCGACGGCGCCGGCGAACAGCGGCAGGTACGCGGCGCGCACCGGGCCTGGCAGCGGCGGCCACCGCAGGAACCGGATCGCGTCGCGGGCCTGCGCGCCGACCACGAGCTCGGGTCCGAACGCCTCGAGTGCGGCGACCAGGCCGTCGACGGTGCGCGGGAGGTCGGCACGCAGCGGCAGGTCGACCGCATCGGCCCGCAGTCGGGCGCCGGCGTCCGGATCGCGCAGCAGGCCGGCCAGCGGCACCCGTTCGTCGAGCAGGGCCGCCATGCGCGACTGCTCGGCGACGAACGCGTCGGCGTCGGCGCCGGTCACCGGCTGCGGTGCCCAGAGGCGGTCGGCGGCCAGGAACGACGAGGTCAGCGCGAGCGACACCCACGCCAGCAGGTCGGGACGGCCGGCGTGGTAGGCCCGGCCGTCGGGTGCGGTGCCACGCACGGTGCGGTGGGCGCGGCGCACCGCCTGCGCGACGGCGAGCACCTCCGCGGTGGTCCCGAAGGTCGCGGTGGTGACCCATGCCGACGTCGCCTGCAACCGGGCCAGCGGGTCGTCACGGAACTGTGAGTGGTCGGCGACGCCGGCCATCGCCAACGGATGCATCGTCTGCAGCAGCAGCGCACGGACGCCGCCCGCGATCGACGCCGGCTCGGCGATCACCCGCCACGACGCCGACCCGGGCCCGCACAGTCCGGGGTCGGGATCGGATGACGGCGGGGTGCGGCGTTCGCCGAAGACCTGACGCAGCAGCGCCTGGACCCCGTCGCGCACGACCGGGATGCCCTCGGGCGCCACGGTGGCGATCACCGTGGCCGGTTGCAGTGGCCGGGGTCCCCCCAGCCAGTCGGTGGCGGTCACACACGCCACCGTAGCCCGCGTTCGGCGGCACCTCCGGCTCCGCAGGTCTGGAACTGGCGCCAGTTCGGTATAGCGTGCACGAGGAGCCGCAGTCAGGCCGACCGGACCGGGCGCGCCCGCCGCGGGCTCCAGGGCCGGGTCACGCCGATGCGCGGACCGGCGCGGCAGGACGGAGCACGGCTGAAGGGCGAGGCGGCATGCGGATCGGGATCCTGACGGGTGGAGGCGACGTCCCCGGGTTGAACCCGTGCATCAAAGCGGTCGTCAACCGCGTGATCGACGACGGCCACGAGGTCCTGGGCATCCGCCGCGGCTGGGGGGGCCTGCTGGCGTGCCAGCCGGACGACCCCTCGTCGATCAACGCCAACACGGTGCCGCTCGACCGCAACGTCGTGCGGCGGGTGGACCGGTCCGGCGGCACCTTCCTGCACACCTCGCGGACCAACCCCGGCCGGGTCCGCCCCGGTGAGGAGCCCGACTTCCTGTCGGACCGCGCCAAGGGTGAGGGGCCGTTCGACTTCACCGACCACGTGACTGCGGTCATCGAGCGCCTCGGCATCGACGCGCTCGTGCCGATCGGCGGCGACGACACCCTGTCCTACGCGCTGCGCATGCACGACGAGGGCGTGCCGGTGGTCGCGATCCCCAAGACGATGGACAACGACGTCCA
>CAYVGE010000358.1:1910-3395 GCA_964450395.1 uncultured Actinomycetota bacterium | reverse complement strand
GGCCATGCGGGGCGGCGCGAGCCCCGCGCGCGGCTCAAGCGTGACCGACTTGGTGACCACCGCACCCAGGGTCGACAGGTCGAAGAACCGCGCCATCTCGCGGCCGCTGGCGAAGCAGCCGCTGGCCGTCACCACCGGGTTGCGCAGCCGCAGCGGGCCGAGCTGCACACGCAGATCGACGCTCACGACCGATCACTCCCGACCTGCGGGGCCCGATCGGCCCGGGGGGTCTCCCCGACCGTGGGGCGCGCGGCGGAGCCGCGGGGCGCAGGTGACGCTCCGCGGTGGCGTGCAGGCACCGATGACCAGTCGATGGTCGCGGCGTCCATCACGGGACCGTCGAGGCACGCCCGGACCCAGCCGTCCCCTGTGGGCACGACGCACGTCATGCAGACGCCGACCGAGCAGCCCATGTGCTCCTCGACCGCGACCTGGCAGGTGAGCTCGTGCTCGGCCGCCAGCGCGGCGACCGCGCCGAGCATGCCCATCGGCCCGCAGGCGAAGAGGGCGGGTCCGTCACCCTCGGCGAGCCGCTCGCGCAGCGCGTCGGTGACCAGCCCCGCGCGGCCGCGGCTGCCGTCCTCGGTCGCCTCCACCACGGTCAGGGCGTCGTCCGCCGTCCGCGTCACGGGGTAGAGCGCGCCGGCGGTCGCGGCGCCGCTGCACAGGTCGACGCGGTGGCCGGCGGCGACCAGGCGCCGCCCCAGCCACTCGAGCGCCGCGACGCCGTAGCCGCCGCCGACCAGCACGCACGGCACCCCGGACCGCGGCGCGGTGAAGCCGACACCGAGCGGACCGACGACGTCGAGGCGGGTCGAGACCGGCTGCGCCACCAGCCACGCCGAGCCGGTGCCGACGACGGCGACCACCAGATCGAGCACACCCGCGGCGTCGTCGACGCCGGCGATGGCGAACGGCCGGCGCAGCAGGGTGCCCGGGGCGTCGACGCCGATGCTGACGAACTGGCCCGGCGCCGCCGCGGCCACCACCCCGGGCGCCGCGATCGACACGACGTGGTACGGCCCAGCGGGTCGGCGGGCCACGACCGTGCCGGTGGTCACGCTGGGTGCGACGACCGCCGTCATGTCCGCCCGCCGCCCTCGAGCGCACGCCCCGCCTCGGCGTGGAACTCCTGCAGGCTGCGCACGCCGACCGTGTCGCCCCGCAGCGCCTCGATGCCCTGGATCGCCGCGAGGATCGCCGACAGCGTCGTGATGCAGGGGATCCCGTGGCGCACCGCGGCGGTCCTGATCTCGTAGCCGTCGGCGCGCGGGCCGATGCCGCCGCGCGGGGTGTTGAACACGAGGTCGACGTCGCCGGCCTCGATGCGGTCGACGACCGTCGTGCCGCCGTCGGCCTGCCCCTCGGAGAACTTCGCGGAGCCTGGTTCCGCGAAACGCGCGTCGGGGCTCACCTCCGAGAATTTGGCCACCACCTGCGCGTCGACGCCGCTGCGCCGCAGCGTCGCCGCCGTCCCCTCGGTGG
>CAYVGE010000358.1:0-1810 GCA_964450395.1 uncultured Actinomycetota bacterium | reverse complement strand
ACCACCTGCGCGTCGACGCCGCTGCGCCGCAGCGTCGCCGCCGTCCCCTCGGTGGCCAGGACCTCGAACCCCAGGTCGGCCAGGCGCTTGACCGGGAAGATCAGCGCCCGCTTGTCGCGGTTGGCGATCGACACGAACACCGTGCCCTTCTCGGGCAGCACCATCGACCCGGTGCCCGCCTGGCTCTTGGCGAAGGCCACGCCGAAGTTCGCGTCGATGCCCATGACCTCGCCGGTCGAGCGCATCTCGGGGCCCAGACGCGTGTCGACGCCGGGGAACCGGTTGAACGGCAGCACCGCCTCCTTGACCGCCGTGTAGCGCAGCGGCGGCGCCGTCACCATGTCCAGCTGTGGGGCCAGGCCCTCGTCGCGCAGCTCGGCCAGCGTGGCGCCGGCCATCACCCGGGCGGCCAGCTTGGCCAGCGGCACGCCGGTGGCCTTCGACACGAACGGCGTGGTCCGCGATGCGCGGGGGTTGGCCTCGAGCACCAGCAGCGACTCGTCGCGCAGCGCGAACTGGATGTTGATCAGCCCGCGGGTGTCGAGCGCATCGGCGATCATCGCGGTCTGGTCGCGCAGCAGCGACAGCTGCGCGCGGCCGAGGGTGTACGGGGGCAGCACGCACGCCGAGTCGCCCGAGTGCACCCCGGCCTCCTCGATGTGCTCGGTGATGCCGCCGACGAACACCTCGGTGCCGTCGTACACCGCATCGACGTCCAGCTCGACCGCGGACTCGAGGAACTTGTCGACCAGCACCGCGCCCTCGGCGGCGTTGGCCTCGAGCCACGCCCGCAGCTGGTCGGCGTCGTAGACGATCGCCATCGCGCGCCCGCCGAGCACGTACGAGGGCCGCAGCAGCACCGGGAACCCGATGCGGTCCGCGACGGCCAGCGCGTCGTCGTGCGACGTGGCGACCCCGCCGTCGGGCTGGCGGATCGCCAGCTCGGCCAGCAGGTCGCCGAACCGCCCGCGGTCCTCGGCCCGGTCGATCGCCTCCGGGGCCGTGCCGAGGATGCGCACACCCTCTGCCTCGAGCTCGTGTGCCAGCTTCAGCGGCGTCTGGCCACCGAACTGCACCAGCACACCGATGTCGGTCCCGCCGGCGGCGACCTCGGCGTCGTGCACCGCGAGGACGTCCTCGACGGTCAGCGGCTCGAAGTACAACCGGTCGGCGGTGTCGTAGTCGGTCGACACCGTCTCGGGGTTGCAGTTGACCATGATGGTCTCGTAGCCCGCCTCGCGGAGCGCCTGCACCGCGTGCACGCAGCAGTAGTCGAACTCGATGCCCTGGCCGATGCGGTTGGGCCCGGAGCCGAGGATCATCACCCGCGGCCGGTCGCTGTACTCGACCTCGGTCGTGTCCTCGTAGGTCGAGTAGTGGTACGGGGTCCGGGCGGCGAACTCCGCGGCGCAGGTGTCGACCGTCTTGAAGACCGGGGTGACGCCCAGCGCGCGGCGGCGGTGGCGCACGGCGGCCTCGTCAACCCCCAGCAGCGTCGCGATCATCGCATCGCCGAAGCCGGCCCGCTTGGCGCGGCGCAGCAGCCACGCGTCGACGTTGGCGAGCGTCTCGCACGCCCGCAGCACACGCCGCAGCTCGACGATCTGCGCCAGCTGGTCGCAGAACCACGGGTCGTACCCGGTCAGCCCGCTGACCCGCCCGGGCGACCACCCTCGGGTCAGCGCGGCGTCGGCGTCGTGCAGCCGCGTCGAGGTCGGGGTCGCCAGGGCCCGCTCGAGCTCGGCGTCGCTGCGGGCGTCGGCCGGGCCGGTCAGGCCGATCGTGCCGTCCTCCAGCGACCGCAGCGCCT
>CAYVGE010000357.1:523-3403 GCA_964450395.1 uncultured Actinomycetota bacterium | reverse complement strand
GCTTGGTGAGCGCTGAGCCGCGACCTCGTAAACTCTGGAGGACCACCAATGCGCATGACGGGAAGGTCGCCGTCGTCACGGGCGCAGCCGGCGGCATGGGTCACGCCTGCAGCGAGCGGCTCGCCGCCGTCACGTACGCGTCGCAGCGTGTCCGAGTGAACTCCGTCCACCCCGGGATCATCGACACACCGCTCGTGCGTGCGCAGGACGAGGGCGTGACCGCAGCGGTCGTGGCCGCCACCCCGATGGGCCGTGTGGGCCGCCCCGAGGAGGTGGCCGCCGGGGTGCTGTTCCACGCAAGCGACGACGCGAGCTTCGTCACCGGTCTGGAGCTGGTGATCGACGGCGGCTACCTCGCGCAGTGATCCCGCCCTGTTGTCACATGCGACCGAGGATGTGGTGCATCACGCGGTCGAGCTCGCCCTGGGGGTCGACGGCGAGTTCGAACGCGCGCCAGGCGACGTGGGCGTCGGGGCGGACCAGCAGGCAGCCGTGCTCGGCGATCTCTGACAGCTCGGCCCAGTCGCCGTACGGGTCGGTGATGTCGCGGCCCGCGCCGATGAGCACCGAGGCGATGTCGACGCCGGTCTGGTCGGCGACCTTGGTGGCGGCGTCGGTCCAGGCCTCCCCGCCGATGCCGGTCAGCACGGTGAACCGGCCCTTGCCGACCAGGTCGAGTGTGCTGACCTTCTCGCCGGTGGCCCGACGCACCAGCCAGCAGTGGGGGATCCGCGCGCCCGGCCACGTCGTGGGGTTGTAGTACAGCTCGGGGTCGCGGGGGTGCTCGGGCTCGGGCTGGCCGTCGGTGACCACGGCGTCCGAGGTGTAGCGGATGTTCATCTCGGTGCCGTGGGCGTTGAACTCGAAGTTCTTCTGCTCGACGGCCTTGCGCAGGTCCGCGCGCTGCTGGCGCGCCTGGGGCGTGTCGTTGCTGCGGGCCTCCATGTTGGCCTGCATCTGCTGGGCGTCCCGTGTCGATGTCAGGCCGAGCGCGTCGAAGATCGGTCCGAACTCCTCGATGCTCTTGGCGGCCCGGTTGACGATGAGCTCACCGACCGGCGCGCGTTCAGCGTCGTACGTGTCCAGCAGGCTGGGGTCGGCGGTCCCGTCGAGCACGAGCTTGAGCTTCCACGCCAGGTTGTACGCGTCCTGGATCGACGTGTTGGATCCCTGGCCGTTGGTGGGCGGGTGCCGGTGGCACGCGTCACCCATGCAGAACACCCGCCCGGCGGTGTAGCGGGTGGCGTGGTAGCGGTTGTTGGCCCACAGAGACGTCGACTCGATCTCGATGGGGATGGTGTCGTCGCCGATCAGGTTGTGCGCTATCGCGACCGCCTCGTCGTCCGATACCTCGGGTGGCGGCTCATTGATGTCGTAGCCCCAAACGATCAGCCAGCGCCACCACGGCCGCACCATCCGCACCAGGCCCATGCCGATGCCGCCGATGTCCGAACCGGGCTGCATCACCCAGTACAGGACACTCGGGCGATGTGCGACGTACCTGCTCAGATCGGCGTGGAAGACGATGTTCATGCTGCCGGCGATGTCCATCTCGCCGTCGAAGGGCAGACCGACGTCGTCGGCGATCCTGCTGCGGCCGCCGTCGGCGCCGATCAGGTACTTCGCCCGGACCTGGTACGTCCGGTCGGCCACCCGGTCACGCACGGTGGCAGTGACGCCATCGTCGTCCTGCTCGAGCGACAGGTACTCGGTGTTGTAGAGCATCTTCGTGCCACGCTTTTGTGCCGCGCCGACGAAAATCGGTTCGAACAGGTCCTGCGGCAGGTCGCAGATGTGCGACGGGCTCGCCAGGTCGAAGTCGGCCTGGCGCCGCGGATGGGTGCCCCACGTGCGCAGCCGGGCGATCTCCTCGCCGGCCAGGCTCTCGCAGAACACCTGGTCGCCCATCAGGTGCTGCGGCGTGCCCTTGGCGATCACCTCGCCCTCCAGCCCCATGTCGCGCATGATCTCGACCGTGCGCTGTTTGGTGATGTGCGCGCGGGGCGTGTCGGCGAGCCACCGGTACCGCTCGATCATGACGTTGTCGACGCCGTAGGTGCTGAGGAACAGCGCCGCTGTGCCGCCCGCGGGGCCGCTGCCCACGATCAAGACGTCCGTCTCGAAGTCAACCATCGGTGGCGCCTTCCTGCTGTGTCCGTCGTCCGGTGTGATCACTGCTGCTGGGACCCGTCCGTCGGTGCGAGCACCAGGTCGTACTCCAGCGTGTAGAAGTCCGTAGCCGGCGTCGACCCGTCCGGCGCAGCGTTCCCCACGTCGTGGCGGTCGAAGGTGGCGATCAGCTGGCGGCGCACGCCGAACACGGCGTCGGTGTCCAGGTGCTCATCCGTGCCGTCGAACACGTGCGTGATCAGGCGCTCATAACCGTCCGCGGTGACCATGAAGTGCACGTGGGCCGGGCGCATCGGCCCGCGCCCTGCCGCGGTCAGCAGGTCACCAACCGGGCCGTCGTCGGGGATCGGGTACGCCACTGGCAGCACCGACCAGAATGACCAGCGACCCTCGTCGTCGCTGAACAGGTGCCCGCGGCCCTGCATATGGTTCAGATCGTCGTACTGCACGTCGTAGAACCCATCCTCGTCGGACTGCCACACCTCGACCCGCGCGCCCGCCACCGGTTCCCCGTCCACGCCGATCACGCGGCCGTGCATGTAGCACGGGTCCCCGGTGTGGCCGCGCGCGAGGTCACCGCCCAGTTCGACGTGCGGCGAGCCCTCCACGAAGAACGGCCCGAACACGGTCGACTCGGTCGCCTCCGGCGGCTTGCGGTTGTTCAGCCCGACCACCAGCATCGACACGCCGAGCACATCGGACAGCAGCACCCACTCCTGGCGCTGGTCGGTGGTGGCGTGCCCGGTGCGC
>CAYVGE010000357.1:0-513 GCA_964450395.1 uncultured Actinomycetota bacterium | reverse complement strand
AAGTCGATCGCCGCGAACCACTCCTCCTCGCTCAGCTCGATCTCACTGACGAAGGCGTGCAGGTGGCGCACCAGACAGCGCATGATCTCAGCGAACCGCTCCGACCTCGCACCCGCGAAGCTGTCGAGCACCGCACGGGTCAACTGCACGTCGGCCAGGTCCGTCGTGTTGGGCGGTGTCACTGGCTCGTCGGTCATCGCGGGCTCCTCACTGCGTCGGTCGTGGTGGAGTCCCCTCGAACGCGCCCTGCAGCATGGCCGTAACGGCGTCTCGGGTTGGCGCCCGCGGGCTCGTGGGGTCGGCCGCGACCACCGCGTCCACCGCGGCATCGAACGCATCGGGCGGCATACCGACGCCGGTCAGCGCGGGGTCGATCCCCAGCTCGCCCAGCAGGGCGAACAGCTCCCCGGGCACGTCGGAGGCGCCCAGTGCCGCGGCGGCCTGCGCCATCGCCCCGCGCACCGACGGCCCGGCGAACGCCACGGTGTGGGGCAGCAGGACCGCATGCAGCGG
>CAYVGE010000356.1:0-3454 GCA_964450395.1 uncultured Actinomycetota bacterium | reverse complement strand
GCGGTCAACATCGTCGACCGCATGCAGCAGGCGTTCCTCGACTACTCGATGAGCGTGATCGTGGGTCGTGCGCTGCCCGACGTGCGCGATGGGCTGAAGCCGGTGCAGCGGCGCATCCTGTACGCGATGTGGGAGGCGGGGCTGCGGCCCGACCGGCCGTTCCGCAAGTGCGCCCGGGCCGTCGGTGAGGTGATGCAGCGCTACCACCCGCACGGCGACACCTCGATCTACGACGCGCTCGTGCGCATGGCGCAGGACTTCACCATGCGCGCCCCGCTGATCGACGGGCACGGCAACTTCGGATCGATCGACGGCGACAACGCCGCGGCGATGCGCTACACCGAGGCGCGCCTGTCCGAGGTCGCGATGGCGCTGCTCGACGGCATCGACGAGCGGACCGTCGACATGGTCGCCAACTACGACGGCGATGACGAGGAACCGGTCGTGCTGCCGGCGCGGCTGCCGAACCTGCTGCTCAACGGGTCGTCGGGCATCGCGGTCGGCATGGCGACCAACATCCCGCCGCACAACCTCGGCGAGCTGGTCGACGCCTGCCTGCTGGTGATAGACAAGCCCGAGGCGACGCTCGACCAGCTGATGGCCAGGGTTCCCGCCCCGGACTTCCCGACCGGTGGCCGCATCGTGACCACCGACGGGATCCGGCAGGCGTACGCGACCGGCCGCGGCGCGGTGACGGTCGAGGCGATCGCCAGCACCGAGGTGCGGTCGGGCGGCATGCCGCGGATCATCGTGACCGAGATCCCGTACCAGGTGAACAAGGCGACGCTGCTCGAGCGCATCGCGGACCTGGTCAAGAACAAGCGCATCGACGAGATCCGCGACCTGCGCGACGAGTCGTCGCGCGACGGGATGCGCATCGTCATCGAGCTCAAGCGGGGGGGCGACCCGGCCCGGGTGCTGGGCAAGCTGTACAACCACAGCGACCTGCGGACCAACTTCAACGTCAACATGGTCGCCTTGAACGGCGGGCAGCCGCGGACCATGGGGCTGCGCGACTGCCTGACCGCCTACGTCGCCCACCAGCGCGAGGTGCTGACCCGGCGCACCACCTACCGCCGTGACCGCGCCGCCGCCCGCGCCCACGTCCTCGAGGGCCTCATGGTCGCGCTGGACCACCTCGACGAGGTGATCGCGCTGATCCGTGCCGCGGCCAGCGCCGATGTGGCGCGCACCCAGCTGATGGAGCGCTACGGGCTGACCGAGATCCAGGCGACCGCGATCCTCGACATGCAGCTGCGCCGACTGGCGCAGCTCGAGCGCGAGAAGATCGCCAACGAGCTCGCCGAGCTCCGCGCGCTGATCGCCGAGCTCGAGGCGATCCTGGCCGACCCAGCCAAGCTCGACAAGCTGCTGGTCACCGAGCTCAAGGCCCTGCGCAAGCAGCACGCCGACCCGCGACGCAGCCGCATCGACGACCGCGACCCGGCCGAGGACCCCGACGGCGACGACGATGCGCTGCCGGAGCTCGAGGCCCAGCCGGTGACGCTCTACGTGACCGCCGGGGCGGTGCTGAAGTCCGGGACGCAACGCCGGACGTCCACGCCGCACCGCGACGCCCGCGATCCCGTGGTCGCCGTGCTGCGGGCCACGACCGCCGAGGACGTGCTGCTGGTCGACGCGGAGGGCGGCGGCTACCGCGTGTCGCTGGCCGACGTGCCGGTGGTGCCGACGCGCCAGCGCGGCGTGCCGATCGCCCAGCTCTACGGCTCGCCGGCCGACGCGCCGATCGTGGGCGCCGTGGTGCTGGCCGACGGCACCGACGTCGTGACCCTGTCGCGGCGCGGGCTGATCAAGCGCACGGTCGTCGACGAGTACCGGGGCCGGACGCAGCAGATGATCGCCGCCGGGGTGCGCGACGATGACGAACTGGTCGACGTCGGGTCCTGCACCGACGTCGACGAGCTGCTGGTGGCCCACTCCGACGGGCTGGTCATCCGCTTCGCGGCCGACGATGTCCGCAGCATGGGCCGTCCGTCGTACGGTGTGTCGGCGCAGCAGGTGCCCGACAACGCGGCCTGCGTGGGCCTGTCGGTGCTGGGGGCGTCGTCGCCGGTCACCGAGGTGGTGACCTTCGACCGCAGCGGCGGGGCCAAGCGCAGCCCGCTCGACGACTACCCGGCGCAGAAGCGCGGTGGCAAGGGCGTGCTCTCGGGTGCGACCGACCTCGCGTGGTGCGGCGCGGCCACCGACGTCCACGTGGTGACCGCCGACGGGCCGCAGGTCGTGCGCCCCGTCCAGCTCGACCAGGTCGGCCGCAACGTCCGGCCGACGCCGGCCCTGCCGGCCATCACCGGTCGCGCCGTGCCGGAGCGGCGAAGCGACGATGGAGCTGCGTGACGCCGTCGCGCGTCGGCGGATGGTCCGCCGGTACACGGCCGATCCCGTCGCTCCCGCCGCGCTCGACCGCATCCTCGACGCGGCACGCCGCGGGCCCAGCGCCGGCTTCACCCAGGGCGTCGACTTCGTCGTCGTGACCGACGCCGGCACGCGAGGCCGGATGGCGGAGCTGTGCGGGGAGCGGGACCACGTGGCCAGGGGCCGCCAGCCGTGGCTGTCGGTCGCGCCGGTGCACGTGGTGCCGTGCGTCCGCGCCGAGGCGTACCGGGAGCGGTACGCCGAGCCGGACAAGGCGGCCAGCGCGGGGCCCGACGGCTGGACGGTGCCGTTCTGGTGGGTCGACGGGGGGGCGGCGCTCATGCTGTTGCTGCTCGCCGCCGTCGACGAGGGGCTGGGGGCCGGCGTGCTCGACATCGCCAATCGCGACGGTGTCCGCGCCCTGCTCGGCATCCCCGCCGACGTCGAGCCGCTCGCGCTGGTGACGGTCGGCCACCCCGCTGCGGAGCAGCCACCGTCGTCGGGCACCCGCCGTCCCCGTCGCCCGTTCGCCGAGCAGGTGCACCGCGGGCGCTGGGAGGCGGTCGGGACCTGAGGGATGGCCGCCGCACCGGGCAGCCCTGCCGTGATGGACGCGCCTGTCGGGGGTGCGCATCGCGGCGGCATCCCTTGGCCGGCCTGTAGGCTCGGCGTCCCACCACCCCTCCACGTCGTCCGAGGAGCTCCTGCCGTGGCCATGCGGATGTCGACGCTGTTCCTACGCACGCTGCGTGAGGATCCGGCGGACGCCGAGGTGCCGAGCCACCGCCTGCTGGTGCGCGCCGGCTACGTCCGCCGTGCCGCGCCGGGCATCTTCACGTGGCTGCCCTTGGGCTGGAAGGTGCTGCGCAACGTCGAGCAGATCATCCGCGAGGAGATGGACGCCGCCGGGTTCCAGGAGCTGCACTTCCCGGCGCTGCTGCCCCGCGAGCCCTACGAGCGCAGCGGGCGGTGGACCGAGTACGGCGACCTGCTGTTCCGCCTCAACGACCGGCGCGAAGCCGACTACCTGCACGGCCACACGCACGAGGAGCTGTTCACGCTCGTCGTCAAGGACCTC
>CAYVGE010000355.1:552-3494 GCA_964450395.1 uncultured Actinomycetota bacterium | reverse complement strand
CTTGACAGTCGTCCCCCGGCCGACGCTCCGACCGGCGGAATGGATCAGGGGGACACCATGGCGACGGGCTCGGATCCCTGGATGCCGATGATGCGGCTGGACAACGCCGTCGCCTACGTCATCTCCGGCGTCTTCGTCATCGCGATGCTGATCATGGCGGCGACGCTGCTACGCCCCGTCGACGGCCGCACGGGACCACCGCGGCTGTCGCGGCTCGGTCGGCAGCCGGTGGTGGTGACGCTGTGGGTGGGTGGTTCGGGCGCCGTCGCGGCGCCCGGCGCTCAGCCGATCAGCCGCAGGCGGGACATGTCAGCTCACGCAGCAGCGTGGGGACGTACACGCCGCCGCGACCCTGGCAACGGGCACAGTCCACGCCCGTCCCGGACATGCTGGCACCCGTCGGCAGACCGTCAGCCACGAGGCTGAGGGACGGCGGATCGAGTGACGGCAGCCCGAGCGGGCGAGCGTGATGCGGTTCTTCGGCGACCGATGAAGCAGAGCCAGCGGGCATCTGGGCCTCCTGACGCGCATGCGTCACGTGCTGGCGCCGCGTCGCCCGACCGCCCTCGGCCGTGACGGACGCGGCGCGAACGGATGTGCTGGAGCGTAACTCAACGGCCGGCCCGGCGACATGGGCAATCGGCCCGGATTCCCAGGCCGTTTGTCGAACGCCTCCGGGGACACGGTGGCGCACATGCCGCACGGCGCTCCGACGGCCGACGGCCACACGACCTCCAGGGGGACGCCCATGGCCCGCACCCGCCCGACCACGACCACCACGACGACCATGCCGCTGCCGTTCGTGCCGGCGATCGACCTGTCGCCGTTCGTCCGGATGACGACCGACCTGGTCGCCCAGTCCAGCCGGCTGTGGGTCGATCTATGGTTCCGCAACCTCAACCTGGCGACGGCCGCCTTCTGGGACGACGTCCGCGCCCGGAATCGCTCCGCCTGACTGCGGGATCGATCGGGTCCGGGAGCGGACGGCTGGCAGAGGTCGTCCGCTCAGCGCATCGCCGGCGTGGCAGGTGTTCGGATCGGTGCGCCACGCCCCTGACGTGCCCGCCCCTGCCCGGAAGGACAGGTCGTCCGCGGTGGGGCGCACAGGCGCGTGCCACCGTGACAGGTCGGCCGCCGGTGTCCCATCCCGGTGAAACCCTGCGACGCCGCGATCGGAGCCGCGCCCCCGTGTGAGCACCTGCGAGGACGGCACGCCGGCGAGCGGCGTCCGAGTGCCGTCGGTACGGGACGCGGGCGTTGTCATCGACGCGTTCGCCGATGACGGTGCGGCTACCTCAGGTGGCATCCAGGCCACGTTGCGTGTTGTCTTGCCCTCGCCGGGGCGCTGACGGGAGCGCAGTCCGGCACGCGACACCATCGCAACCAACCGAATGGAGATCTGGATGTTCGCCATGCGCAGATTCAGTGCCGCAACGGCGCTGAGCCTCAGCATGCTGCTGCTCGGTTCAGGAGTGGCAGCTGCGGAACCGAATGGGAGCCCGGGACCTGATGGTTCCCAACAGGACGAGCTGACGTACGAGCAGTTCAAGAAGTGGCGGTGTGACCTCGACCCGGAGAACGAGGACGGCGGCGAGGCTCAGGCGAGTGGCCGCCAGCGGCAGAAGCCGACGACGGAGGACGCCTGTGGCGAGGCCTTCGAGCGCTTCAAGGAGCGGCTCGAGGAGCGCAAGGACGAGGGCGACGACGACGAGTCGTGGGAGCACGGTGAGTCGCACTGGAAGAAGCGCTTCAAGCACCACCGTGGACACCGTGGGTACGAAGGCAAGCGCGGACACGGAGACCACCAGCTCCCCAAGCGCCACCACGATCACGGTAGCTGGGGCGAGGGTGACGATGAGTGCAAGCGCTACTTCTCATCGTGCGACGACGAGAAGCCGCGCCACCAGAAGCGGTACCACAAGAAGCAGTGGAAGCACGACTCCGACTGGAATGACGCAGACCGCTGCGAGTGCCGCAGGTGGAACGAGGACGACTGGGACGAGTACGAGCAGTACCCGTCCGGCGAGAAGGCCCACAGCTACTGGAAGAAGGCCCGTCACCATGGCGACACGGGTGACTACTGGACGAAGCGCTCGAAGCGCTACGACCGGAAGGCCGACAGGAGCTGGGACCAGTACCACTCCTACAAGGGCCATGACTGGAAGCGCGCCGAGGGCTACCGGACCAGGGCCAAGAAGTACGAGCGGCACGCCGATCTGTGCGAGAAGCGTGCCCAGAAGAACTACCACCGGGCCGACTACAACGAGGACGAGGCCGAGCAGCTGATCGAGCTGCTCGAGTTCCTCCTCGAGCTCCTGCAGCAGCGCCAGTCGCAGGAGGCGTAGCGGCCACCGTCGGCAGCCCCCGGTCCCCCGTGCCGGGGGCTGCCGCACTGGTGGAGAAGCCGGTGACCCAGCCAGCGCGGCGCCGCTCCCGGTGACGCGGCTCGGCCCCTGCTCGACGACGCCGCGCGCGACCGGTCGTCGCACCGGGTGGCGACCCACGAACACGGGTACACCTGGGGGACGCCGCCGGCAGGGAGACCACACCATGTCAGATGCCGTCATCGTCGCGACCGCCCGTTCACCGATCGGGCGGGCGTTCAAGGGCTCGATGACCGGGTTGCGACCCGACGACCTGACCGCCACCATCGTGCGGGCGGCCCTCGACCGGGTCCCCGAGCTCGATCCCGCCGACATCGATGACCTGATGCTGGGCTGTGGGCTCCCCGGTGGCGAGCAGGGCTTCAACATGGGCCGGGTCGTGGCGGTGCAGCTGGGCCACGACCACCTGCCGGGGACCACGATCACCCGCTACTGCTCGTCGAGCCTGCAGACGACCCGCATGGCGCACCACGCCATCGCCGCAGGCGAGGGCGACGTGTTCATCTCCGCTGGCGTCGAGATGGTCAGCCGCTTCGACAAGGGCAACAGCGACTCGCT
>CAYVGE010000355.1:0-542 GCA_964450395.1 uncultured Actinomycetota bacterium | reverse complement strand
CATGGCACGAACGGAGAAGCGCGCTGAGCAGGGCGCCGACGACTGGCACGACCCCCGCGAGGACGACGACCTGCCCGACGCCTACATCGCGATGGGCCACACGGCGGAGAACGTCGCCGCGCTGCACGGCATCTCCCGCGAGGAGCAGGACGAGTTCGCGTGCCGGTCGCAGAACCTGGCGGAGCAGGCGCTGGACAGCGGGTTCTGGGAGCGCGAGGTCACCCCGGTCACGACGCCGGACGGCACCGAGGTCACCCGCGACGACGGCATCCGCCGGGGCACGACGATGGACAAGCTGGCAGCCCTCGACCCGGTCTTCCGCCCGGACGGCACCGTCACCGCCGGCAACGCGTGCCCACTCAACGACGGTGCCGCCGCCGTCGTCGTGATGCGTGAGGCGAAGGCACGCGAGCTCGGCATCACCCCGCTGGCCCGCGTGGTGGCCACCGGCGTCACCGGGCTGTCGCCGGAGATCATGGGGCTCGGGCCGATCGGCGCCAGCCGGCAGGCCCTGGACCGGGCCGGCATGACCATCGACGACG
>CAYVGE010000354.1:0-3500 GCA_964450395.1 uncultured Actinomycetota bacterium | reverse complement strand
CGACCATCAGCCACCTGTTCCGCGGTGCCGACTTCCACGAGCGCGAGGTCTACGACATGTACGGGGTCAGCTTCGAGGGCCACCCCGGGCTGCTGCCGCGCATCCTGACGGTCGAGAACTTCGAGGGCTTCCCGCTCCGCAAGGAGTTCCTCCTGATGACCCGGGAGGTCAAGCCGTGGCCGGGGCTCAAGGAGCCCAAGGAGGCCGACGACGAGGAGGACGGCGACGGCGAGGGCGGCGCCCCGTCGGGCCCGAGCGCCGAGGAGAAGGCGCGGATGGCCCGCGAGAAGGCCGAGCGCGCGAAGGCGAAGGCGGCCGAGGCGCGCAGGCGGCGCGCGCAGGAGCGGGCCGAGGCGGGGGAGGGCGGTGCGCCGGTCGCCGAGACGGCGGGCACCACGCCCGCCGCCGAGACCGAGACCCCGTCGGGCGACGGCGAGGTCGGTGCCGAGAAGGACGCGGCGCTCGACGCGGGCGCGGGCGACGACGAGATCGCGCACGACCCGGTCGAGGCCGCCGCGGTGTCCGACGAGCCGATCGCCAAGGACGCCGCCGCCGGCACGGTCGGCGGCGACACCGCGGCCGGGGCGTCGGGCGACGTGGCCGGCGGCGACCAGCCGGTGCCCGACGAGGAGCGCGAGGCCGAGCTGGCCGGTGGCGGCGACGCGACGGCCGACGCCACGCCCGGTGTGGAGGCCGAGGGACGCCACGCGGGCGCCGAGCAGCAGGCCGGGGACCGCCCGGCGGACGAGACCGAGGGCATGACGTCGGACACGCAGGCCGCCGAGCCGGCGCGCGATGTCGGCGAGACCCCGGCGGGTGAGGTCCGCAAGGCGTTCCAGGAGGCCGAGGGCGGTCGTGGGCTGCCACCGGTCGGTCCCGGTGAGGAGGAGCCGCGGGCGCTGTCGGAGCAGGGCGTGACGGTCACGCCGCTGGCCGACCAGACCGACGCCGGGGCCGCCGTGGGAGACACCTACGTCGAGGAGCCCGACGTCGACCGGCCCGTCGGGACCGACGCCGACGACCGGCTCCGCCACCTCGAGGACGACGAGGAGGGCACGACGTGACCGAGACGATGCTGCCCAGCGAGGGCTCCAACGTCCTGCCGGGCCCGCCCGGCGAGTCGATGCTGGTCGAGGTCCGTGGCGAGGGCGAGCTGGCCACCCAGGACATGAGCCTGAACGTCGGCCCGCAGCACCCCGCGACCCACGGCGTGCTGCGCATCGTCATCGACCTCGACGGCGAGGTCATCGAGCGGGCGACGCCGGTCATCGGCTACATGCACCGCGGCTTCGAGAAGCTGGCCGAGGCCCGCGACTACCGCCAGATCATCGCGCTGGTCAACCGCCACGACTGGCTGTCGGCCTTCTGCAACGAGCTCGGCGTGGCCATGGCCGTCGAGCGGATGATGGAGCTGGAGGTCCCGGAGCGGGCCCTGTGGATCCGCGTGCTGATGGCCGAGTGGAACCGGATCCTCAACCACCTGATGTTCGTCGGGTCGTTCGGCCTGGAGCTCGGCGCCATCACGCCGGTCTTCTTCGCCTTCCGCGAGCGTGAGGACATCCAGCACCTCATGGAGAGCGCGACCGGTGGACGGCTGCACTTCACGTACAACCGGGTCGGCGGCCTCAAGGAGGACCTGCCGCGCGGCTTCCTCGCGGCCAGCGAGCAGATGGTGCGCAACGTGCGCATGCGCAACCAGGAGTACCGGGACCTGCTGCAGGGCAACGAGATCTTCGTGGCCCGGACGCGGGGCGTCGGCATGCTCGCGCCCGACGTGGCGCTCAGCTACGGCGTGTCGGGTCCCACGCTGCACGCCACCGGCGTCGGCGAGGACGCCCGCGTCACCGAGCCCTACGCGATGTACGACCGCGTCAGGGTCCACGTGCCGACCGGCACCCGCGGTGACAGCTACGACCGGTTCATGATGCTGCTCGACCGCATCGACGCCAGCCTCGACATCATCGAGCAGGTGCTCGGGTCGATCCCGCCGGGACCGGTCAACGTGAAGCTGCCGAAGGTCGTCAAGGCACCCGAGGGTGCCATCTACGTACGCACCGAGAACCCGCTGGGGCAGGGCGGCTACTACCTGGTCTCCGACGGGCGCAAGAACCCGTGGCGGCTGAAGATGCGCACACCGTCGTTCAACAACATCTCGATGATCCCGCACCTGCTGCAGGGTGCGCTGCTGCCCGACATGATCGCCATCCTCGGCAGCGTCTTCTTCGTCGTTGGTGACGTGGACCGTTAGGGGCGTAGCGACTCGATGGAAACCCTGTTCGCGCTCGACAGCGTCTGGCTCGCGCTCCTGCTGAAGGTGGTCGCCGTCCTGGTCATCTTCCTGACGGTGCCGCTGGTCATGGGCTACATGGAGCACAAGGTGCTCGCCCACATGCAGGCGCGCCTGGGACCGATGGAGGCGTTGCCGCACGGTGTCGGCCAGCTGGTGGCCGACGGCATCAAGTTCCTCCAGAAGGAGAACATCGTCCCGGCCGCGGCGGACAAGTGGGTGTTCGGGCTGGCGCCCGGCGTGATGCTGATCCCCGCGATCGTGGTGCTCACGGTCATCCCGTTCGGCCCGGGCGCGTTCGCCGAGAACCTCGACGCGGGCATCTTCTTCGCGCTGGCGGTGTCGTCGGTCAGCACCATCGGCCTGCTGATGGCCGGCTGGGCCAGCGCCAACAAGTTCTCGCTCATGGGCGGGCTGCGCGGCGCCGCCCAGCTGATCGCCTACGAGCTGCCGATGGTGCTTGCGGCCGCCGCCGTGGCGCTGCAGGCCGAGACGCTGTCGCTGGTCGGCATCGTCGAGGCGCAGGCGGACTTCCGGCTGTTCGGCACCATCACGATCCCCTACGCCATCCCGCACGCGTTCGGCCTCGGACTGTTCTTCATGGCCGCGGTCGCCGAGCTCAACCGGCCGCCGTTCGACATGCCGATCGCCGACGCCGAGCTCATCGCCGGCCACATGACCGAGTACACCGGCATCCGCTTCGCGTTCTTCCTGCTCACCGAGTACTCGGGCATGGTGGTCTTCGGGGCGCTGGCGACAGTGCTGTTCCTCGGCGGGTGGTACCCGTGGCCGGGCTACCTGCTGCCGGAGGGCTGGCTGGGCGTCGTGGTCGGCTTCGGCACGACGATCGGCAAGATCGGCGCGTTCATGTTCCTGTTCATCTGGCTGCGCGCGACCTTCCCGCGGTTGCGCGAGGATCAGCTGCAGCGCCTGTCGTGGCTGCTCCTGATCCCGCTGGCCATCCTGCAGATCATCGTCGTCGCCATCGCGAAGGTGGTGGGATAGGTGCCGTCGTTGCCCGCGCCCCCAAGGATCGGTCTGCTGAAGGGTCTGGCGTTGACGCTCAAGACGGCGCTGACGCCGGCCACCACCGCGCAGTACCCCCACGTCAAGCCCGACCTGCCGCCGCGGACCCGTGGCGTCATCGCGCTGATGGAGGAGAACTGCACCGTCTGCATGCTGTGCGCGCGCGAGTGCCCCGACTGGTGCATCT
>CAYVGE010000353.1:0-3519 GCA_964450395.1 uncultured Actinomycetota bacterium | reverse complement strand
CGTCAAGGATGCGGTGTGGCTGGCCGAGCTGCTCGAGTGCGGGCTGCTGGCCGGCTCGTTCGTGCCGCCGCCGGTGGTCCGCGAGCTGCGGGACCTGCCCGCTGGAGTTGGCGGGCGAACAGGTTGGTCGCGACGGCGCCGGGTGCGCGGCGACGGCACTGACGGGCGAACCGGCCCTGCCGCAGCGGCGGTGCGGGTTGGCGCAGCTGTCAACCTGGTCGAGGTCGGCCAGGTCGAGCTCGATGACGCTCGTCGAGCCGGACCCCTCGAGGCGCGCCGCGGCCTGCTGGCCCTTGGCGGTGTCGCGCACCGCCAACACAACGTGGGCGCCGCGTCCGACGAGCCCGCGGGCCACTTCGAGGCCGATGCCGCTGTTGGCGCCAGCACCACGAACGTGCCTCCGACGAGCGCCGTGGTCATGGCGTGATCGCGATCTTGCCTCGTGCGTGTCCGGCTTCGAGGCGGCCCATCGCGGCGGGTACGTCGGCTAATGGGTACGTCGTATCGACGGCCGGCGTGACCTTGCGAGCCTCAATGAGTGGCCGCAGCGCCTCGAGATAGCTGTGGTGTTCCTTGCTGACGAGCATCGTGAGTCGTTGACGGATGAACAGGGACAGCACGGGCGCGCGCAGCTGTCGGCCGAAGCCGCCGGTCAGCTTGCCGCCCTCCTCACCGCCGACGATGACGAGGGTTCCGGCGGGCGTGAGCGCGCGACGCAGCCGCGACAGACGGCTGTTCCCGCCCATGTCGAGGATCAGGTCGTAGTGCTGGCTGCCGTCGGCGAAGTCGGCTCGGGTGTAGTCGATGACCTCGTCAGCACCGAGCGACCGGACGAGGTCGACCTTCGCGGTGCTACACACCCCGGCGACCTGCGCGCCGAAGGCTTTCGCGAGTTGCACCGCGTAGCTGCCGACGCCCCCCGACGCGCCGATGAGGAGCACCTTCTGCCCTGGCTGAATGCGCCCGGCGTCGCGCAGCGCTTGGAGGGCGGTGGATCCCGAGATCGGCACGACCGCAGCTTGCTCGAAGCTGAGACTGGCCGGCTTGTGCGCGAGCTTGTCCTCTCGCGCAGCCGCGTACTCGGCGAACGATCCGCGGGCGATGCCGAACACCTCATCGCCGGGCTGGAACCTGGTCACCTCGGCGCCGACCGCGACGACCGTGCCGGCCACGTCGAGTCCGGGCACGGGGTTCTTCGGCCCTCGGAGCCCGAAGCCCATGACGCGCATGAGGTACGGCTGGCCGGTCATGAGATGCCAGGTGCCACGATCCATCCCGGCTGCCCGCACCTGCACGAGGACCTCGCTCGCCGCGATGTCAGGCTTGTCGATCTCTGCCAGGCGCAGCACGTCGGCTGAGCCGTACGCGTCCTGGACGATGGCTCGCATCACATCACCCCTCGAGCCGGAGCTGTCCGATTCGGAGCAGGAAACGCGATTGGCGAGTCCTGGCTGTACTACTACAGCTTCGCTGTCGCCGTAGAGGTCCTTCTTCTTGCACTGATCATCCGGTTCGCATGGACGTGGCCTCGCACACAGAGTGACGCAGATCCTGTGAATGCACACCAGCCGGTCGCCGCGACTGTCGGCCGGGATCCAGCGTGAACGTCGAAATCGTGGGGCGAGTCGTGCGTAGCTGGCGCCGACGACATTGTGCTCACGCGGCCTTCGCAAAGGTAGGTCGACGGTGGCTTGCCTAGCCGGCGGAGCTCCGCAGCCGGGGGTTTCCTCCGCGTGCGGTAGATGACCACGACGCTTCCGGTCGGTGCCGAGTCTCAAGCTCAGCGGGCCAGTCGATTACTTCAGACGAGCGCCGCAACCGCCGTCGCCGGTTCCGCAGGCCGAGCACTGCGGACATCGTCAGCGCTGGACCGAGGAACCAGCGGAAGACGGCGAGTCCGGTCGTCAGCCCAACGGGGGATCTGGCGTCCCGTGCTGCGGCGAGGTCGGCCGGCAGGTTGAGGGTGCTGCCCGCGGTGAACGCCAGTCCGACCACGCCGGCCTCCACCGTGGCTGCGATTCCCACCCTGTTGCGGCGTCGGGCGAGCACGGCGGCGGCAAGCAGTACGGCCGGCAGAAACAGCGGCGGCGCTAGACCGGTGCCGCGCAGAGCCAGGTTAGCGCGGGATCCCTCCAGCGTGCGCAGCGACTCCATGGCGAAGCGCCGGCCAGGCGCCGCCCGCTGCCAGCTGGGCGTAGAAGGTCGCCAGGCGCAGCGGGCGACGCTCGTGGATGAGGGCTCTGTCGGCGGGCATGTGCCACCTCCGAGTTCTTCGTGTCCGAGGAGCGATCGGTGGCGTGGCTCGCCCGTTGCGCGGTCGTAGCCGCGGAGCACACCAGCACGCCGACAGTGAAGCTGAACCCGACCGCGGTCGCGAGTCACTGCCCGTGGCTGGACGAGACGCTCGACGACTCTCGAGGACTTCGTGCACTCCGGTGTGCGTACCGAGCGCTTTCTCACTCGACACGCACGGGAAGGGTCTCGCGTAGGACCCAGTCGTGTCGCTGTCGCGTCTCGTTCACCGGCGAGGGCGACGTGACCGCGTCAGGCGCCGTCGCCCGGCACCATCAGTCCGTGCTCGTAGGCGTAGATGACGGCGGCGACGCGATCCGGCAGGCCGAGCTTGTTCAACGCGTGCGCGACGTGGGTCTTGACCGTGGACGGCTCGACGTAGAGCTCGGCGGCGATGTCGGCGTTGGACCTGCCGCGCGCGACGAGTTCGAACACCTCGCGCTCCCGTGCTGTCAGCGCCTCCAGTTCGACCGGACGCCGTGCCGGCCTGTCGGGGATGGTGGCGAACGCCTCGATGACCCGCCGGGTGACGGCCGGCCCCAGGATGCTCTCACCGCGGGCGACCGTGCGGATGCCGTCGACGAGATCGTCCGCCGGGGCGTGCTTGAGGAGGAACCCCGCGGCGCCCGCGCGGAGTGCCGCGAACACGTACTCGTCGAGGTCGTAGGTCGTCAACACGAGGACGCGGGTGGGCAGCGGCGGGTCGAGGGAGGCCAGCCGACGGGTCGCCTCGACGCCGTCGACCCGCGGCATGCGGATGTCCATCACCACGACATCCGGTCGCAGGCGCCGGCACACGGCGACGGCCTCGCCCCCGTCCCGGGCTTCACCGACGACGTCGACGTCATCCTCGACCTCGAGGATCATCCGGACGCCGGTGCGCACCAGGTCCTGGTCGTCGGCGAGCACCACCCGAACCCTCATCCGATGCCTCCTGTCACCGGCAGTGTGGCGCGCACCGTGAACCCTCCACCGTCGCGCGGGCCCGCCACGAACGTCCCGTGCAGCATCTCGACACGTTCGCGCATCCCCACCAGGCCGAGGCGCGCACCATCGGCCAGCGTGGCCGCTGCGCCGTGACCGTCGTCGGCGACCTCCACCTCGAGACGGTCGGCGCGGTAGTCCAGGTCGACGACCACGTGGGCCCGGCCGGCGTGCTTGACGACGTTGGTCAGCGACTCCTGGATCAGGCGGTACGCGGTGAGCTCCACGGCTGCCGTCAGCGTT
>CAYVGE010000352.1:0-3531 GCA_964450395.1 uncultured Actinomycetota bacterium | reverse complement strand
CGCGACCTCCTCGTCCTCGAACGACTCGTGGGCCATCACGTGGCACCAGTGGCAGGCCGAGTAGCCGACGGACAGGAAGACGGGCCGGTCGGCCTCGCGGGCGTGGGCGAACGCCTCGTCGCCCCACGGGTACCAGTCGACGGGGTTGTCGGCGTGCTGGCGAAGGTAGGGGCTGGCCGCGTCGGCGAGCCGGTTCATGGCGCGGTCCTCCTCCGGGTGGCGGGCGCCCGGGCGGTCGGGGTCGTCGGGTGGCGAGCGGGCAGCGGCCCTCGAGCCGCGGCCGTCATGCGGTCCCGGCGCCGGCGGTCGCCGCGGGGCGGCGCAGCGCCCCGGGCGGGCAGCCGTCGGCGGCGACAAGGGTGGTGGCGGCGCCCCGGTGGCCGCCGCGGTCGACGGCGCGCGCGATGCCTGGTTCCATGGCGCAAGGGTGCCCAATGCCGGCGGGGTGACACGACGCCACGCCCCGCACCGCGGCCCTCGAGCGCGGGTTGACGGTTGCCGCCATCGAACGCGTGTTCGATACTGGGGCCATCGGTGCTGGAGGAGGCCACGGAGGGCGCATGGGGCGGACGCTGGCCGATCTGCAGCGGCCCGACGGGCGGGATGGCGGGCAGGACGCGCTCCCGCTGGCCGGGGCTCGCAGGGTCACCACCCCGGAGTTCGCGGGCATGACGTTCCTCGAGGTCGAGACGAGGTCTGCGCTGAACGCGGTGCGGGGGATGCCGTTCCTGTGGAGCATCAACCCCTACCGGGGCTGCTCGCACGCGTGCTCGTACTGCCTCGACGGCGGCACGCCGATCCTCATGGGCGACGGCGGCACGGTCCCGTTGCGCGACGTCCGCGTCGGCGACACCGTCTTCGGCACGCGGCGCGACGGGCGCTACCGCCGCTTCGTGCGCACCGAGGTCCGCGACCACTGGTCGGTGATCCGGCCGGCGTGGCGGGTCCGGCTGGAGGACGGCACCGATCTGGTGGCCAGCGGCGCGCACCGCCTGCTGACGCACCGGGGGTGGCGGCACGTCACCAGCGGGGTGCACGACCGCGACGTCGACGGGACCGCACCCGCCGACGAGGTGGCCGGCGGGCACGCCGGCGGTCGCCGACCCCGCCTGCTGGTCTACGACTGGCTCGCGGGACCGCGCGGACCGGTCCACGAAGGTGACCCGCTGGAGCTGGCCACGCGCGTGGTGGCCGTCGAGCCGCTCGGCGGTCCGCGACGGCTGTTCGACCTCACGACGGGCACCGGTGACTTCGTGGCCCACGGTGTCGTCAGCCACAACTGCTTCGCCCGGCCGACGCACCGCTACCTCAACCTGTCGCCGCTGGCCGACTTCGAGCGCTCGATCGTGGTGAAGACCAACGTCGTGGAGGTGCTGCGGGCCGAGCTGGCCAGGCGCGGCTGGCGCGGCGAACCGGTGGCGCTGGGCACCAACACCGACCCGTACCAGCGGTGCGAGGGCCGCTACCGGCTGATGCCGGGCATCATCGGCGCGCTGGCCGAGGCGCGCACGCCGCTGTCGGTGCTCACCAAGGGCACGCTGGTCACCCGCGACCGGGCGCTGCTGGCCGCGGCGGCCGAGGAGGTCGACGTCACGGCGGCGCTGACGATCGGGATGCTCGACGAGGACTGCTGGCGGCGCAGCGAACCCGGTACGCCCCACCCGCGCGCCCGCCTCGACGCGGTGCGGGCGCTGACCGACGCCGGTGTGCCGACCGGCGTGATGCTCGCGCCGCTGATGCCCGACCTCAACGACGACCGCGAGCAGATCGCGGCGCTCGTCGACGCCTGTGCGGCCGCGGGCGCCACGCACATCACGCCGATCGTGCTGCACCTGCGGCCCGGCGTCCGCGAGGTGTTCATGCCGTGGCTGCGCGCCGAGCACCCGCACCTCGTCGAGCGGTACGACCGGCTGTACCGGCGGGCGACCGTCGCTGCGGACTACCACGACCAGCTCATGGCGTTCGTGCGCGGGCGTCGCGCCGAGGCGTGGCGCCGGCACGGGCGGCCCCGGCCGCGCCGGGCGCGCGACGCCGGAGCCGACGCCGAGCGCGAACGCGAGCGCACGAGCTCCGCGCACGCCGCCCGACAGCTCACGCTCCTGTGACCTGCCGGCCACGCAGCGTCGGCCGCCGGGCGCGCCTGCGGGTTGCCCTGTGAGCCGGTTGGGCACAACATGGCGGGGCGCCGTCCGATCGAAAGCGAGCCTGCATGGGACGCGACATCGACCAGACCGAGTTCAGTCGCGAGGACCGCACCCGGTACCGGAACAAGGTCAAGGCGAACCTGTCGGCGCTCGAGCGCCTCATGCGGGAGGGTCGCTTCGAGACCGGACGGCGGCTGTGCGGCGTCGAGTGCGAGGTCTACATCACCGACCAGCGCGGCGACCCGGCGACCATCAACGACAAGCTGCTCGAGAAGCTCGCGTCCGACGAGTTCCAGACCGAGCTCGCCCAGTTCAACATCGAGTTCGGCAACCAGCCCCGCCGGCTGGCCGACCACGTGTTCCACACGATGGAGGTCGAGCTGCGCCGCAGCCTCAACCACGCGCACGCGATGGCCGAGCAGCTCGATGCGCGGGTGGTGATCATCGGCATCCTGCCGACGCTGACCGACTTCCACGTCACCGAGCAGAACCTGTCGGCCAACCCCCGCTACAAGGCGCTCAACGACATGATCCTGGCGCAGCGGGGCGAGGACATCCACATCCGCATCGAGGGTGACGACACCTTCGAGACCATGACCGACTCGATCCTGTTCGAGGCGGCGTGCACGTCGGTGCAGCTGCACCTCCAGGTCGACCCCACCGACTTCGCCGTCTACTGGAACACCGCCCAGGCGCTGTCGGCTCCGCTGGTCGCGGTGGGTGCCAACTCGCCGTTCCTCCTCGGCAAGCAGCTGCACCACGAGACGCGCATCGCGCTGTTCGAGCAGGCGATCGACACCCGCACCGAGGAGCTGGCGCAACAGGGGGTGCGGCCGCGGGTGTGGTTCGGCGAGCGCTGGCTGACCGAGGGCCTGTTCGAGCTGTTCGACGAGAACGTCCGCTACTTCTCGGCCCTGCTGCCGCTGTGCGACACCGAGGACCCCCACGAGGTCATCGAGCGCGGCGAGGTGCCCCGGCTGCCCGAGCTGACACTGCACAACGGGACGATCTGGCGGTGGAACCGGCCGGTCTACGAGGTCAGCCGGGGCCGCCCGCACATGCGCATCGAGAACCGCGTGCTGCCCGCGGGCCCCAGCGTGCCCGACATCGTCGCCAACGCCGCCTTCTACTACGGGCTGCTGCACGGGCTCGCCGCCCACCGGCCGAGCATCTGGTCGCGGATGAGCTTCGAGGCCGCCCGCGACAACTTCTTCGCCGCCGCCCGCGACGGGCTGGCCGCCGAGCTGTACTGGCCGGGCGTCGGCGCGCACGTGCCGGTGACCGAGCTGGTCGTGCGCCACCTGCTGGGCATCGCCGAGGACGGCCTGCGTGACTGGCAGGTCAACGACAGCGACATCGACTACTACCTCGGCATCATCGAGGAGCG
>CAYVGE010000351.1:0-3548 GCA_964450395.1 uncultured Actinomycetota bacterium | reverse complement strand
GCTTCGTCGGTGGTGCTGTCGTCGGATCCCGATGCGGCGGCGTCGGCGGCGAAGCCGGACATGACACGGTAGGTCGTTGCGCCCATCAACAGCGTGGCGTCGCGTTCGGGATGCTCATCGAGCCAGCCGAGGTACTCGGGACCTTCAAGGCCCCACCACCCGGGCCAGCCCTCTGCGGACGCATACCCGTCCAGTGAGGTGATGAAGTCCACCGTCAGTTCCTGCATCTCAGGTTCTCCCTTGTTGGTGCTCTTGGTCGGGTCGGTCACAATCAGTCAGCTTCCTCGCCGGCTGGGATGTGCGATCGGGCCCGGCGTCGCTAGGCGGCATCGGCGAGGACGCTGTCGATCTGTGCCATGGCCTCGCGCATACCTTCCTCCATGCCCATCTCGATGAGCTGGGTCATGGCGTCGGTGGAGGCGAAGGTCGAGACCACCGTCATGGTCGTGCCGCCGCCTGCCCGCTCGGCTAGCTCGAGCTCCATCCGGGTGGTCGGCATGTTGGTGTTCGGCTGGCCGGCGTCGTCGGCGAAGCCGTCATCGACCACGAACCGGCGAGGTGGGTCGACCTCGAGCACGTCCCAGTAGCCGGCCGACTTCTCGCCGTCGGGCCCGGTCATGAGGTACGTGACACGGCCGCCCGGGCGCAGGTCGTGGTCCACGACGGTGGCCGGCCACGTCGGTGGACCCCAGAACCGCTCAAGCTGACGGGGGTCGGCGTAGAGCTGCCACACGCGCTCGACGGGGGCGTCGTACTCGGCGACGACGGTCATGGTGTGGGCGTCGAGATCCTTGTCGACACGGGTGATGGGCATGGGGTCTCTCCTGTTCAGTGATCCTCGGCGAGCATCTGGTCCATCTGGGCGACGCGGTCGCGCCACAGCTGCTCGAGGGCGTCGAGCGCGCTACGGGCGTCACGCACCCGGTCGATCTCGCCCCGGACGAGCGACTCCCGACCAGAGCGCTGCTTGGTGACCAATCCGGCCGCTTCGAGCACGGTCACGTGCTTGTGCACCGCGGCAAAGCTCATCGGATACCGCCGCGCCAGCGCAGAAATCGAGTGCTCCCGCACCAGCACCGTGCGGACGATGTCTCGCCGAGTGGCGTCGGCCAGCGCGTGAAAGACCCCATCAGCCTCGGCTCCGCCCAGCGCATTATCTATAACCATTGGGTTGTAGCTTATCGAGGTCGAAGTCCGTTGCCAAGAAGCGTGAACTCGAGGTTGCTGGGCGGGACCGGTGCGGCGGCGCCATCAGTCCTCGCAGGCGCGTCACGACGGCACACACCGGGTTCTCACTTGAGGCCGGCACGGTGCTGCTCGTCCTCGGGCCCGTGTTCCTGATCGGCGTCGCGGCCCTCATGTGGCGGCGAGCCCCGGCCACGTGAGCCCTGGGGCGTGGGCGTGACTGCGGTGTCTCGCGCTCGGGTCCGACCTCGGCGGGCGCGCCAGCCGTCGGGCTCGTCACCGTGAAGGCCGTGCCGAGCGTGGTGTCCGCCCGGTGGCAGCGGTCGCATGCGGCGTTTCTTGCGCGCGGCCGTGGGGACTGGCGTAGCGTGTCTGAGCATGGGCGGATCTGCGGGTCGCGTCGGCCTCTCGGTCGTCGGGGGGTGGCTGTTCGATGTGGCGGTCGCGGGCGTTTGCACCTACTTCGCGTTGCTGCTGACCAGCGAGTGGATGGCCGGGGCCGATGCCGGGCAGCGCGGGCCCGCCCTGGTGCTGGCCGCTGCGCATGGCGCCGTGCTCGTCGGGCGGCGGCACCGTCCGGCCGCGGTCCTCGTCGTGGTGATCGGCACCGGGCTGGCGTTCGCGCCGCTTGGACTGCCCGTGTTCGTCTTGGGGCCGGCGGTCCTGGTTGCCTTGTACACCTTTGCGGTGCTGCGTGACCGGCGGTGGTCGCTGGCAGGGTTGACCGCCGTCGAACTAGCGGTGCTGGTCGCGGCGACCACCGGTGGGCTGCAGTGGGACTCGTGGTTGCTGTACGCGCTTCTGGTGGGTGGATCGTGGCTGCTGGGGTTCGGGATGCGCCACTGGCAGCTGACCGCGCGGGAGGCGGCGGAACGGGCGGACCAGCTGGCGCGGGCACGAGAGGAGCTGGCGGGCCTGGCGGTGACGCAGGAGCGGGTGCGTATCGCGCGTGAGCTGCACGACATGGTCGCGCACAGCATGAGCGTGATCGCGGTCCAGGCCGCCACCGGACGGTTGGTCCTCGAACGCGACCCGGCCCGGGCCGGCGAGGCCCTTTCGGAGATCGAGGTGGCCAGCCGGTCCGCCCTCGACGAGATGCGTCAACTGCTGACCGTGCTCCGCGACGGCGGGTCAAGTACCGGCCGGGATCCGACGCCGGCGCTGGCGGATCTGCACGATCTTGTCGCTCGGATGACGAAGGCGGGCCTGACGGTGGAGGTCCACGTGGGCGGCGACGTGGCCGACGTGCCCGCGGGCGTCGGCCTTGCGTGCTACCGCATCGTGCAGGAGGGGTTGACCAACGCCCTGCGGCACGCGGGGCAGACACACGTGACCGTCACGGTCACCTGCGGGTCCGACGCGGTCGACGTGGAGGTGCGTGACCGTGGCGGCAGCGCGCACGCGGACCGGGTCGGGGGGCAGGGCATGATCGGCATGCGCGAACGTGCGGCGCTGTACGGGGGCTCCTGCGTCGCCGGGCCGGATCCCGACGGCGGTTGGTCGGTGCGGGCGCATGTGCCCTATCACGCGCGTCCGCCGGTGGTGTCGGCGTGATCCGGGTCGCCGTCGCTGACGACCAGCCGTTGGTGCGGACCGGCATCGCGACCATGATCACGTATGCCGGCGACCTGCTGTTGGTCGGGGAGGCGGCCGACGGCGAGGAGGCGGTCGCGCTGGTCCGGCGGGAGCGTCCCGATGTGGTGCTGATGGACGTCCGCATGCCGGGCCTGGACGGCATTGAGGCCACCCGTCGCATCGTGGCCGACCCCATCGGCGGGGACGCGCGGATCATCATGCTGACGACCTTCGACGTCGACGAGTACGTCCACGCAGCGCTGCGCGTGGGCGCCAGCGGGTTCCTGCTCAAGGACGTCGCACCAGAGGACCTGTTCACCGCGATCCGGGTCGTCGCTGCCGGTGACGCGTTGCTGGCGCCGGGCATCACCCGCCGGCTGATCGCCGAGTTCGCCAGCCGGCCCGCCGGCGGCCCGACCGACCCCACGCTGCTGCGACGGCTGACCGGGCGTGAACGGGAGATCCTGACGCTGGTCGGGCGCGGCCTGTCGAACGACGAGATCGCCGTGGAACTGGTCATCAGCGCTGCCACCGCCAAGACCCATGTCAGCCACGTGATCACCAAGCTCGGGGTCCGTGACCGGGCCCAGCTCGTGGTGCTCGCTTACGAGAGCGGCCTCGTGCGGCCCGGCGGCGACCTGCAAACGTCCGCGGGCTGAGCCGACGCTCCACACACGAGCCGGCCGACCTCCGGCCCCCACCGTGGGGCGACCGCCGGGTACATCTCTCGGCCGATGGCGTACACCCGGTGATGCAGTGGCAGGTGCCAACCGGAGGCCGATGGCGGT
>CAYVGE010000350.1:0-3551 GCA_964450395.1 uncultured Actinomycetota bacterium | reverse complement strand
CGTTGATGCAGATCGCGGTGCGGTCCGGCACTTCGCGGCTGGACTGCTCGATCAGCGGCTCCAGGCACCAGTCGCTCGACGCACCGCCCGCTCCGCCCCGCGACCGCCCGCCCGTCGGCCTGGACCCCGCCGTCGAGGCGCGCGTGCTCGCGTCCGCCGGCTGACCGCCCGCAGCGGCCTTGCGGGGAGCCGGCGCGTCAGCCGGACGCCGCGGCTCCCCGACAGGGTGGGTCAGTCGAGGGGCTCCAGCGAGCCCAGCAGCGTCGGGATGAACTCGGCCACGGTCGGGTGGATGGGCAGGGCGTCACGCACCTGGGGGTAGCGGACCCCGGCCTGCATCGCATATCCCACGGTCTGGGCCAGGTCGTCGCCGTGCATGCCAAGGAACGTGGCGCCCAGGAACTCCTCCGAGTCGGCGTCGACCAGGATCTGCATGAACCCCTCGGTCTCGCTGTCGAGGATCGCCCGGCTCACCGACGACATCGGCAGCCGCGCCGCCAGCACCGACCGGCCGCTGGCACGCGCCTGCGCCTCGGTCATGCCGACGCGGCCCAACGGCGGGTCGGTGAACATCGCGTACGCCGTGATGCGGCCGTCGACGGTCCGCGACCCGTCGAGCAGGATCGCCGTGTCGTGGTAGGCGGTGTGGGTGAACGCCCCGTGGCCGTTGACGTCGCCGAGCGCCCAGATGCCCGGCACCGACGTCTCGTAGCGCCCGTTGATGCGCACGTAGCCGCGGTCGTCGAGCTCGAGGCCGACGGCGTCGGCGTTGATCCGGTCGCCGTTGGGGACCCGACCGGTGGCGACCAGCAGGTGGCTGCCCGACACCTGCGCGCCGGACCGGGTCTCGACGGACACGCCCTCCCCTTGGGGCCGCACGCGTGCCACGCGACCCTCGACGACCGTCACGCCCTCACCCGTCAGGATGTCGGTCAACGCCGACGACACCGCCGCGTCCTCGCGTGCCGCCACGCCGCCGCCGGCCAGGATCGTCACGTCGGCGCCGAACCGGCGGAACATCTGGCCGAACTCCAACCCGATGTAGCCGCCGCCGATGACGAGCAGGTGCGACGGCAGCTCGGTCAGGGAGAGCAGCTCGACCTCGGTCATCGCGTCGACCGAGTCGAGCCCGTCGATCGGCGGCACGGCGGCCCGGGCGCCGACGTCGAGGTAGACCCGGTCGGACTCCAGCACCCGGTCGCCGGCAGCGACCCGGTGGATCCCGTCGGCGGAGCCTTCGAAGATCGACGGGCCACCGAACGTGTCGATGGCGTCCTCGCCGGCGAGCCAGTCCTCGATGCCGGCGCGCATGCCGTCGATCATGTCCTGCATGCGGCGCATGACCGCGGGGAAGTCGACGCTGACCGCGCCGGTGTGGACCCCGTAGTCACCGGCGCGGCGGGCGAGGTGGGCGATCCGCGCGCTGGCGCGCAGCGCCTTCGTCGGCCGGCAGCCGTGGTTCAGGCAGGTGCCACCCACGCGGTCGACCTCGGTGAGCGCGACCCGTCCTCCGTCAGCGGCGACCGCAGCCGCCACGCCCGGTCCGGCCTGCCCCGCCCCCATCACGATCGCGTCGTAGCGCGTCACCATCGCTCCTCCGCTGCGGCGTCCATGCCCGCGCCATCATGCCGCCCCGCACCACCCCGGCACATGACCACCCGGCGCCACGCCGCGCGGCTGACGCGCAGCTCCCGGTCTGGCGCCCGGCGCATGTCACGATCCCGTCACGACCGGACCGCGTCGACCACCGCCGGCGCCAGCGCATCTGCCCAGAACCCGTACCCGACCGTGCTGGGGTGGAACTCGTCGCTGCTCATCGCCTCCGGCACGCCGATGAAGCGTGGGCTGGCGAGCGCGGCGATGTCGACGAAGCGCACGTCGGACCGCGTCGCCGCCACCTCCTGCTGGACGTCGCGCAGCACCGCCGCGTAACCGTCGACGATGGCCCGCAGCGGCTGCCGGAGGGCGCCGACGGCGGCGAACCGGGGGATGCCGCCCAGGACGACCGGCACGTCCAGCGCCGCCGCCGCGTCGAGCAGCGCCGCGGTCCGCCGCCGCATCCGCCACGGCGGGGTGGCGTGGATCACGTCGTTGCTGCCGACGACGATGACCACGACGTCGGCACCGCGGACCGGGGCCAGCTGCGCGCTCGCCACGTCGGCGGTGCGCGCACCTGACATGCCGAGGCCGACGACGTGCACCGGCCGACCCAACTGTGACGCGACGCGTTCGGCCACCAGCGTCGGCAGCGCGTCCGCGGCGCGGTCGGTGCCCACGCCGGCCGCCGTCGAGTCACCCAGCAGCCGCAGCTCCAGGGGCTCGCGGTCACCCTCGCGGATCCCGACCGTCTCATCGACGGTGAACGGCACGTCGACCAGATAGGTCCGGCCGCGCGCCAGCACGATCTCGCCCAGCACCAGTGCCGCGACGGCCGAGGCCGTGATGGCCATCAGGCCGAGGGCACGCATGTACGTCACGACGGGTGATGCTATCCGCCCTGTGCACGCGCGCCGGTGAACGCGGCTATGCTTCACAGGCGTCGCACCACCGCCTCTTTCACCTGGGCTGTTCGCCATGGCTGAAGCTCGTCCCGCAACGCTCGACGTCACCGTCGTGCTCCCCGCCTACAACGAGGCGGGCCATGTCGTCGCCGAGGTCGACCGGATCTCCGCCGCCCTGAAGGCGACCGACTACTCCTTTGAGATCCTCGTCGTCGACGACGGATCGACCGACGGCACCGGCGACCGCGTCGAGGGCCTGCCCTTCGTCCGCCTGATGCGCTTCCCGACCAACCGCGGGTCGGGCACCGCGCGGCGGATCGGCAGCGCCGAGGCGTACGGGCGCTACGTCGTGTGGACCGACGCCGACATGACCTACCCCAACGAGCGCATCCCCGAGCTCGTGGACCACCTGGTCGCCGGCAAGGCGCACCAGGTCGTGGGCGCCCGAACCACCGAGGAAGGGACGATGAAGGCCCTGCGGGTGCCCGCGAAGTGGGCGATCCGCCGCCTCGCGGAGTACCTGAGCAACACCAGGATCCCTGACCTCAACTCGGGGCTGCGTGCCTTCTCCAAGGAGCACGCACTGCCGTACCTCGGTCTGCTGCCCGCGGGCTTCTCGTGCGTGACGACGATCACGCTGGCGTTCCTGGCCAACGGGCTGCTGGTGGACTACATCCCGATCTCCTACGCCGAACGCGAAGGCAGATCGCACTTCCATCCCATCAAGGACGCGTACCGCTACATCCTGCAGGTCGTGCGCATGTCGACCTTCTTCGAGCCACTGCGGGTGTTCGCCCCGATCGCGCTGACCTTGATCACGATCGGCAGCGCCAAGATCGTCCTCGACCTCTTCACCAAAGACCTGCGCATCACGACCAACGCGGTGCTCGCGCTGCTCAGTGGTCTGATCCTGTTCAGCCTGGGGCTGCTGGCTGATCTCATCGTCCGGGTGAACCGCCATGACTGACACCATGCCGCCGACCGAGGCCGAGACGCCCGGCATCGTCACCGGCAACCACCACGACAAGTACGAGTCGGGCAACCCGGCCA
>CAYVGE010000349.1:0-3573 GCA_964450395.1 uncultured Actinomycetota bacterium | reverse complement strand
CTTCTTCTCGCCGCCCGAGAACCCCTCGTTGACGTTGCGCTGCATGAAGGCCGGGTCCATGTCCAGCAGCTCGAACTGCTCGCGCAGCTCGGTCATGAACCGGCGGACCGGCACGTCGTCGGTGCGCAGCGCGTTGATCGACGTGCGCAGGAAGTTCGTGAGGCTCACGCCCGGGATCTCGGTCGGGTACTGCATCGCGAGGAACAGCCCCAGCTGCGCGCGCTCGTCCGGCGACAGCTCGACGACGTCGGTGCCGTCGAGCAGGACCTGCCCGCCGGTGACCTCGTAGGCGGGATGGCCTGCGATGGCGTACGCCAGGGTGCTCTTGCCGGAGCCGTTGGGGCCCATGAGCGCGTGGATCTCGCCCTTGCGGAGCTCGAGGTCGAGCCCGTGCAGGATCTCGGAGCCCTCGACCTCGACGGTCAGGCCGCTGATTGCCAACTCTGCCATTGCTGATGTCCTTGTCGGTCTGGTCTCGTGCCCGTCAGTGCTGCGGGACGGGCGCGTCGTTGGTCTGGTGGTCGGGGTCGACCTGCACCTGCCCGGCCTCGATCCGCACCGCGTAGGTCGGGATCGGCCGGACGGCGGGCAGGCTGTCGGGCGCACCGGTGCGCAGGTCGAACGACGACCCGTGCAGCGGGCACTCGATCGAGCAGTCGTCGACGTAGCCCTCGTGCAGCTCGTAGTACTGGTGGCTGCACACGTCGTGGACGGCGTGGACGGTGTCGTCGTCCACCCGCACCACGCACACGGGCACGTCCAGTTCGGCGAGCACCGGATGGCCGATCTTCAGGTCGGCCAGCTCCGCGACGGTCTGCCAGCTCAACTCCGGGCCTCCGCAGAGCCTGGTTCCGCTGGAGCACCAGCGCCGGCCTTCTGTGCCTCGGCCGCCCCGGGCTCACCGGCACCCAGGCCGGCGGTGGCGGAGGCCGCGGAGGCCGCCGCCCCTCGGCGGCTCCGGCGCGGGTCGGACGTGGCGAGGTCGCCGCCACGGACCTCCTGCTCGATCTCGGCGAGCAGGGTGTCGGTCACCGCCGGCAGGTCGATGCGGTCGGTGACCTCGGCGAAGAACCCGAAGACGAGCATGCGCACCGCCTCGGGGCGGGGGATCCCGCGTGACGTCAGGTAGAACAGCTGCAGCTCGTCGACCTGGCCGACCGACGAGTGGTGGCCGCACTGCACGACGTCGGAGCACTTGATCTCGAGGAACGGGATCGAGTCGGCCCGAGCGCCGTCGGTGAGGATGAGGTTGCGGTTGGTCTCGTCCGACGACGTCGCCTTGGCGTGCGGCTCGATGACGATGTTGCCGAACCAGGTCGCGTGCGCCCGGCCCTGCAGCGCCCCCTTGAACACCGACTCGCTCGACGTCTTCGAGGCGTTGTGGTGGATCATCGAGCGGTGCTCGATCTCCTGGTCGGCGGAGCCGAAGTACACGCCGAACAGCTCGGCGTGGCCGCCGGGGTGGTCCAGCCCCACGTCCGGACGCAGGTAGACGGTGCGCCCGCCCAGCGTCGCCTCGAGGTGGCGGACCTGCGCGTCACGGCCGACGGTCGCGCGGTGCGCGGCGACGTGGTCGACGTGGTCGCCCCAGTCCTGGGTGCTGACGATGCCGACCTTGGCGCTGTCGCCCGTGACGACCTCGATGGTCTCGACGACGGTCGTCCGGGCGTCGCCGACGTGGTCGATGTAGAGGTTGGCCTCCGCGAAGCGGTCGACGACGGCCAGCACCCGCGGCAGGACGGTGCCCGGCGTGCTGACGGCGACCGTCACCGCGATCGGCTGGTCGAGCACCGCCTCGGGCGGGACGTAGACGAACAGGCCCGGGCCGAAGGCGGCGAGGTTGGCCGCGTCGTGCTTGGTGCCGGTGCCCACCACGCTGCCGAGGTGCTCGCGCACGAGGTCGGGGTGCTCGGCGGCGGCCGTGGACAGGTCGGTGACGACCACGCCTGCGGCCGCTGCGGCGGCGCTGACGGTCGGCGGGATCAGGTCGCCGTCGACGATCGTGACGGCGGCGGCGACGGCGTCGCCGAGCGACGGGACGATGCCTCGGGTGACCTGCGGGGGCACCGCACGGCCTGCGGGCGCCACGACCGGGCGGTCGAGATCGAAGCGGCCCGGGTCGGTGTAGCGCCACTCCTCGGTGCGCCGGGTCGGCCACTGCTGGTCGGAGAACGCCTTGAACGCCTCCTGCCGCCGGTCGCGCAGCCACTCGGGCTCCCCGCGCCGCTCGGCCAGCGCCACGACGTCCTGCTCGGTCAGTTCCGTAACCTTCATACCTGCGTTCTCATCTCGTCCGTCTTCTTCACCTCGAGGGCGGGGTTCTGCCGGCTGTTCCCGCTGCCCATGGCGGGCGGTGCGGACCGCCGCGCACCGTGCCGAGGCGGGCCGGTGCTTCGTCGGAGGCAGCAAGGAGGGTGGGTGGGTTCGGCGCCGGAGACGAAGCCCCGGGCCGCCGACCCACCCGCGGAGGTCAGCCGACCGACCCCGCCATGTTCAGCGAGATCAGCCGGTTGAGCTCGACCGAGTACTCCATGGGCAGCTCCTTGGCGATGGGCTCGATGAACCCGCGCACGATCATCGCGTTCGCCTCGGCCTCGTCGATGCCGCGCTGCATCAGGTAGAACAGCTGCTCCTCGCCGACCTTGGACACGCTCGCCTCGTGGGCGATGGTCGCGTCCTCCTCGCGGATGTTCATGTACGGGTAGGTGTCGCTGCGCGACGTCTCGTCGAGCAGCAGCGCGTCGCAGATCGTCGAGTTCTTGACGCGGTGCGCGCCCTCGGCGATCTCGACCTGGCCGCGGTAGCTCGTGCGCCCCTGCCCCTGCGACACCGACTTCGACAGGATCGTCGACGTGGTGTCCGGCGCGTGGTGGTGCATCTTGGCGCCGGCGTCCTGGTGCTGGCCGTCGCCGGCGAACGCCACCGACAGGACCTCGCCGTGGGCGCCGCGGCCCATGAGGTACACGCTCGGGTACTTCATGGTCAGCTTGGAGCCGATGTTGCCGTCGATCCACTCGACCGTGGCGTCCTCGTAGGCTGCGGCCCGCTTGGTCACCAGGTTGTAGACGTTGTTCGACCAGTTCTGGATGGTCGTGTAGCGCAGCCGCGCACCCGGCTTGGCGATCAGCTCGACGACCGCGGAGTGCAGCGAGTCCGACGAGTAGATCGGCGCGGTGCAGCCCTCCACGTAGTGCACCTTCGTGCCGGGCTCGGCGATGATGAGCGTGCGCTCGAACTGGCCCATGTTCTGCTTGTTGATGCGGAAGTAGGCCTGCAGCGGGATGTCGACCTTGACGCCCTCGGGCACCCAGATGAACGAGCCACCCGACCACACCGCGGTGTTGAGCGCGGCGAACTTGTTGTCGTTGGGCGGGATGACCGTGCCGAAGTGCTTGCGGAACAGCTCCTCGTGCTCGTGCAGCGCGGCGTCGGTGTCGAGGAACACCACGCCCTCCTCCTCCAGGTCCTCACGGATCTGGTGGTAGAGCACGGTGGACTCGTACTGGGCGGCGACGCCGGCGATCAGGCGCTTGCGCTCGGCCTCGGGGATGCCGAGCTTCTCGTAGGTCTCCA
>CAYVGE010000348.1:0-3574 GCA_964450395.1 uncultured Actinomycetota bacterium | reverse complement strand
GCGGCTGTGCCTGCGCGACCGCTCCGGACGTCGCCATCGGTCGGTTACCTCCGCCGCTGTTCACAGCGTGACGCTGGTGTGGACGACCGTGGGATCACGGAAGTCGAATGGTGCGGGCACATACCCCGCCGGTCGAGGTCTGATCGACCGTCCGGGCACGGTGGGCAGCCCGTTGCTGAAGTCGGCCAGCGTGCCGGTGACGGGTCCGGTTCCGCGCAGCGAGACGGTGACGTCAAGACCGTCGGTGCCGGGGTTGTAGACCGCGATCGGGAACCGGCGCAGCCGCGACGCCTGGTCGACGGCGATCGGGTCGCCGTCGACGTCGGCGGCGACCAGCGGGCCCGGCAGCGCCAGGTCAGCGTGCACCATCGGCGCGTTCCGCGGAGACGCGATCCGCATGCGCAACGTGCGCACGCCGTCGGTCGTGGCATCGTCGAGGACCGTCAGTTGCGGTGCGGGCAGGTGGACGGGTGGCGCGTCGGCGCGGATGACATCGAAGGTCTGGCCGTAGGAGTAGCCGGGGGAGAATGCCGCTTGGCCGGCGGTGAAGCCGTCGTCGAGGAACTGGCGGGTCCACGGGTCGGGGCGGGTCGCGGCCGACGACCAGGTCGCCTCGCCGGTGTCAGCGTTCAGGGTGTACTGGATGTGATCGGGACGGGGCTGGTCGGCGTCGAACCCGCCGGCGACGTGCGCGGCGGCGGCGAACCCGCCCGCGGTGACGACCAGGACCAGCACCACGACCCACGGGCGCGGGCCGGCGAGCTGCTGCAGGTGCGGGACGAGCGTGGCGGCGAGCAGCGCGACGATGGCCGCGATGATCGCGGCGAACATGGGCTGGGCCACCGACAGGGCGCTGGCGACCACGTACACCACCGGGACCGTCGCGAACACCACGACCGCGGCGACGACAGCGAGCCCTGCCGTGGCGGCCAGCGGGTGCGTGAGGCGGTCGGGGCGTCGCAGCGTCCACACCAGCAGGACCGCAGCCGACAGCACCGGCCACAGGAACACGTAGCTCAGCGACGGCACCGCTGCGGCGACCAGGATCCCGATGGCGGCGACCGTGAGCAGCGCGCCTGCTGCGAGCCCGGCCTGTCGAGGCCCGCTGCGCATCCAGCGGCCGGCGCCGAGGAACACGCCCGCGACGCACGTGAGCGCGACGGTGCCGAGCAGCAGCATCCACCAGCCTGCGCCGTACGGGTTGCGCGCGATGTGCGCGTCCGGCGCGAGCAGACCGGTCACCTGCAGCGCCGCGACGGCGGTCACGACGACGGCGACGGGCGCCAGGACGGCCCCGACGGCGGTGGCGGGCAGGGTCAGCCGGTAGCCGCGGCGGCCGAGCACGACGCCGGCGACGACCAGGCCGAGTGCGACGAGCGCCAGCGGCAGCGCCCACGACACCGGGTAGGTGACAATCCGGCTGGGCACCAGGTTGAACGCGACGACGTTCGCGGCCGGCTCGACGTTGCCGAAGTCGAACGCGCCGAAGTGGCGGGCCAACGCCAGCGACGCGTCGCCGGCGTCCTGCACGCTCGACGGCGCGACCCGTCGGGGGTGGTCGAGGTCGGTGTGGTAGCCCGATGAGTCACCGATCTGACCGAAGCTGATGCCGGCGACGTCGGTGCCGCGCATGGCGACCGCGAGGTCGGGGCTCAGCCCGATGCCGGCTTCGCGCAGCGTCAGGGCCACGACCGGGTGCGGGACCACGTCGAGCGCCTCGTGCAGCCACCGGCCGTCGCTTGTTGAGTAGTGGGGGTTGTCCAACGCGAGCGCTTCGGTCTCGCCGAGCTTCTGCACCGGGTCGTCGGGGTCGGGGTCGCCCTGCCCGGCGTAGCTGAGCAGGCTCGGGCCGCGCGCGCCGATCGCCTCGAACGCCACGCCGACCCGCACCTCGTCGAACCAGCGGTGGCGTTGCAGGATCCGCGTGTTCATCGCGGTGGTCTCGTCCGCGTCGCCGAACCACACGATCACGTCGTTGGTCGGCGGCGGGCCGGCGCGCAGCGCCCGGATCGTCTCGAGCGCGGTCGCGACCCCCAGCCCGCCGTCGTTGGCGTTCGGCGAGGTGGGTACCGAGTCGTAGTGGGTGACCAACAGCACCGCGCCGGTGCTGTCGGTGCCGGGGATCCGTGCGATGACGTTGCGCAGCCGCCCGGCGAACACCTGCCCGAAGTCTGGCCGGGCGACGACATCTTCCACGACCTGCGACTGCACCCCCATCTCGGTCAGCCGCGACCGGATCGTGGCGATCGTCGCCTCATGCGCCGCCGTGCCGATCGAGCGTGGCCGCGACGCGACCGCGCGCAGGTCATCCATCGCCCGCTCGGCGGAGAACACCGACGGCGACGCCGACGCAGCCACCACGGCGGGTGTCCACACGAACGGCAGATAGGCGGCCACGCCGGCGGCCACCATCACCGCCATGACCACCAACGCAGCGACAGCCCGCCGCGATCCTCCCGCCTGCACCCGGGCGTCACGACGGTGGTCCCCCACAGCGGCGGGCGCGCCACGGGCCGTTCCCGCGTCGTTGTCATGGTCGGCAGCCGGCCGGCGCCGCAGCTGCAGCGCGCGGCGTCCGTGGGCGCCGTCGGTGGTCATGATCGACGCGGCCCAGTGCCCCCCGACGTCGGGTCATCCGACACCATCGGTGCCTGTGGACCCGCCGGGCTGTCGGTGAGCCCGAGGCGGCCGCGGGTGGCGACGACGAAGCCGACCGCCGCCACGATCAGCGTCCCGAGGATCGCCGCGTCGACGACCGGGCTGTCGGCGACCAGCGTCAGGTGATCCTGCGCCGGGGTGATGCTGGCGTGCAACAGGATGCACAGCAGGGCGCTGCCTGTGCGGTTGAACAACCACGTGTAGAAGAACGCCAGCGGCACCGTCAGCACGATCAGCAGCGGCTCGACCGGCAGGTGCCACAGCCCCCACACCACACCCAGCAGCAGCGTCGCCCGAACCGGCGAGTATCGCTGCTGCAACCGCGGCAACGCGAACCCGCGCCACCCGGGCTCCTCCAACCCGCCCAGGAACAGCGCCCCCACCCACGTCACCGCATACGCCGGGAGCCGCTCGCCCACCAGCGACAGGTCCGGTGTCGCGCCGAAGACCGCCGCGACGACGTTGGGCACGGCGTACAGCAGGACTGGGAAGCCGAAGGCGAACACGTAGAACCGCGGCGACACCCGCCAGCGCAGCACCCGCTCCAGCCACGGTTGCAGCGTCCCGACCTGCCAGGCGACGACCGCCGCCGCGATGGCCGGGCCGAGCCCACCGAGGAAGAACAGCACCGCGCTCGACGTGACGAACGACAACAGCCAGAATCCCCAGGACAGCGCGAAGGCCAGCACCACGAACGCAGTGAGCGGCCGGCGCTGCACGAAGCCGGCCGCGCCACCGGTCGCGGTTGGCCCGATCTCATGGGTTTCGGTCCGCGACATCACATCTCCCCGGTCCCGTGGTCGCACGCGGTTCGGACGCCACGATCGCCGCCACGCAGCCCCACACGCTGGACCGTTGGTCACGACACCAGACTGCGAACGGCCCGGAGACGTCGCCTCAACCAGTGCGGCGGCCT
>CAYVGE010000347.1:0-3577 GCA_964450395.1 uncultured Actinomycetota bacterium | reverse complement strand
GTCGAGGTCGCCCCACGCCAGTTCACGGTTCGCGGCCAGCATCGCCGTTGCACAACGCATGAACGGCTCACCCAGGTGTTCGGCCAGCCGCTGCGACTCATCCACCCGAGTGTCGGCCTCGCGCCGGTCGCCGGCCTCCAACGCCGCGACCGCCCGCCACCAGCGGGAGAACACCGTCAGGCTCGGGTCGCCGAGCCGATCGGCGAGTTCGACCAGTTCTGAGGTGTTGGCCAGCCGCTCTTCGAGGGTCGCTGGCTCTTCGATCGTGAACTGCCGTTGGGACAGGACCCGCGCGAGCACAACGTCGTCCCCCGCGCGGCGGGCCTCCTCGAGCGCGGCGTCGCTGAGCTGACGAGCGCGGGCCGCGTTGTCGAACGCCAGGTTGGCGGCGAGCAGCGCGAGCAGGGTGGCGCGGGTACGCGGGGTTTCCGTGCCGACGACGTCGACCGCACGTTCCAGCGCCGCGACATGTTCAGCATCGACCCCGTGGCTGGTGGTGTAGAACCCGCGGGTCGTGGCCCATGCCGCCTGTGCCATCCGCTCCGGGTCACGCAGTTGCGTGGCGAGGCGGAGCGCGTCGACGAGCGTGTCACGATGCCCGCCGGCGCCGGCCCGCTGCTGCGCGTCGCCAATCGCGATCAGCAGGTCACAGCGTTGCTCGACGGTGGCATCGGCGTCGAGCAGGTCCAGCGCGCGCTGGTAGTGGTCGGCGGCATCGTCATAGGCGAGCTGGTCGATCGCCTTGGCACCGGCAGCCTGTGAGTACCCGATCGCCTTGGTTGGGTCTCCCGCCGCGCCGGCGTTGACGTGGTGGTGGGCCAGCTGACCCAGGATTCCGTCGAGATTGTCGGCGTGGCGCTGTTCGAGCGCGCGGGCGATCCGGGCATGCAGGCGTTGACGTCGGCTGGGGGTCAGCCGGCCGAGCAACGCTTGACGCATGATCGCGTGACTGAACGCGTATCTGCCGGCGCCGCCGTCGGCAGCGCTGATCAGCCGCGCGGCGACTGCGTCATCCAGCGCGTCCAACGCTGCGCCGTCTTCCAGCGGTGTTGCGTCGGCGACGACATCGAAGTCGAATGTGTCGCCGGCCACGGCAGCCTGCTCGAGAAGCCGCGGGACCGCCGCCCCAAGGCGGTGCAGTCGGTTCTGCACGACCTGCTGGAGGCTCCAAGGCACTTCGAGGTGCACGAGCGAACCTTCCTGCGTCATGTCGTCCGCGGTGTCGAGGGTCGTAAGCAGCTCTTGCACGAACAGCGGGTTCCCGGCCGTCGCTGCATGAATGTCGTTAACGATCTGGCTTCGTTGGCGCGGGGCGTCGACCGTGGCGGCGACGAGCTCGGCGACGTCATCCGACCCGAGCCGTCCCAGCTGTATGCGTCTCGTGTCGGGGCGGCGCGCCAGCGCCGCGAGGGTCTCGACGAGGTCGGCCGACACCTCGTCACCCGTGTCGCGGTAGGTCAGCACCATGAGCAGCTGGCCGTCCGACCCTGCATACGCGATGTGGCGCAACAGCAGCAGCGTGGGCCGCGTCGCATCGTGCACATCCTCAATCACCACCGCGAGCGGGCGCTGTGATGCCGCGGCGTGCAACCAGCCGGCCACTGCGTCGAACAGGCGCTGGCGATCCAACTCCGGGGTCGCCGATGTGGACGGTGGCTGCATCCCGGTCCGCTCCGCCAGCTCCGGCACAAGACGCGCCAACTGGCCATGCAGCCCTCCGAGGCGCGCATCCAGCGCGTCATCAGGCGTCGCCTCGACATCCCTGCGAAGTGCCTCCACGATGGGCTGGTACGGCAGCCCGGCGTCCTGCACACACCGACCCACCACCACATCCGTCTCGGCGTCGCTGGCGGTATCGACGAACTCCGCCGCCAGCCGGGTCTTGCCCACCCCGGCCTCACCGGAGATCAACACGAGACGCTGCGATCCGCTGCGTACGTCGTGCAGCGCGGCCTGCAGCATCTGCAGCTCGGTGTTGCGGCCGACCAGGGGGAGGTCCCGCCGACACGGCCACGATGTCGCCTGCCCGACACGACGTCGCCGGTGCCCGTGCGCTGCGTCCGGACCCGTCGCCGGTGGATCCGGTAGATCGTGGCGGAGGATCGCCGTGTGCAGCCGCTGCAGCTGAGGGCTCGGCTCCGTACCCAACTCCTCGACCAACCGATCGCGGAGCCGCCGGTACGCCGCCAACGCATCCGCAGTCCGGCCTGAGCGGTACAGCGCTTCCATGAACAACGCCCACAGCCGCTCCCGCAACGGCTGCTCGCCGACGAGTTCGCGGAGACTGGCCGCGACCTCGTGATGCTCGCCCGCCGCCAACCGCAGCTCCAACAGCAACTCACGGGCGGCGAGCTGCAGCTCGACCAGCCGCGCCGCCTCCCCCACCAACAGCCCACGATCCGACAGGTCACCGAACGGGCGACCGCGCCACAGATCCAACGCCTCCTGCAAAGCCCCGCGAGCCCCGTCATGATCATCTCGATCGGCACGTCGGCGGGCGTCATGCACGAGCTGTTCGAACAGCGCCGCGTCCACCGCGTCCGCTGACACATCAAGCTGCCAGCCGCCCTCCACCGACCGTATCCGCGATCCAGGATCCGCGGACGGCCCAAGCAGGGCGCGTAGCCGCGATACAAGACCCTGGGTCAACCGCAGCGCGTTGCCGGGTGGCGCATCGCCCCACAGCCCACCGATCAGCCGCTCTACGCTACAGGGGCGCCCCAACTGGGCGACCAGCAGCCCCAAGACAACCCGCTGCTGTGGCGGCGGCCGCAGCCACAACTCATCTGGTGATGGTCTCGCCTCGATCGTCCCGAGGACTCTGACCAGCATCCCAGCCACCCCCGGCTGGTGATCGTCTTCCCTCTCGACCTCCCACGGTGGCGGCACTTCCGCACGACGTCAACACCCTGCACACAGGTCGCCAACACGAGCCGGCACCATCGGCAACACACTCGACACGACACGGGGCCTCATAATGACGCATCACAACGTACAGAAGGTTCTTGTGTCCGGGTCTGTGACGTCACATCGCAGTGCGGGCAGCAACCGGATCGTGATGATGGAGCATTGCGGCACGTCGGTCCTCACGGTGCGACGCTCGTTTTCTGAAGCGAGTCGATTCTGACGTGGTGGTAGAAGGAGGATCGGAAGGGGAGTGAAAAGATGGAAGGCATGCCCGCTTCTTCGCGGAATCTGTTCCGAGCGGCGCTGGTGCTGTTCGTGATCACCGTCGTCATCGGGATCCTCAACGGCATCGATGTATGGGACCCGCCCAGAGGCACGCTGATCACGCATGTGCATGCCGGCACGTTGGGGTGGATCACGCTCGCCGTGTTCGGCGCCGCGATCTGGATGGTGGGCCACCGCGGATCTGACACACGCGTCCTGGCGACGTATGCGATCGCGGCGATCTCAACATATGTGCTGGCCTTCTGGTCGGTAGACCTGACCGGTACGACGACCATCCAGCGGCCGGTCGGGGGCACGCTGGCCTTCATTGCGATCGGATGGATGATCGTCTGGTTCCTGCGCGCCAAACGCGACACCACATGGACCATCCCCGACTTCGGGATGG
>CAYVGE010000346.1:0-3579 GCA_964450395.1 uncultured Actinomycetota bacterium | reverse complement strand
GTCGCGGCCGCCGACGCGGCGCACGGGCGGCTGGTGCCGGTGCTGGCAGCCCGCGACGACCGCCTCGAGCAGGCGATCGACGACGCGTTCCCGACGGTCGTGCGGCGGTCCACCCGCGTCAGCAACGCCTCGGGCTGGTCGGCGGGCATGGTCGCCGCGGACCTGGCGGACCTCAGCGTGGCCCCGGGTCGCCTCGACCACTGAGCGCGCCCGGTCCGCCGGGCGCGGGCCCGGCGGGCGGGTCCCCCGGCGCCTCCCGGGTGGGGGGGGCCGCGGTCCGCGCCTGTCCAGCATCGCCGCCGTGACCGGCACGAAGATCGACGGGGCGAGGTTGTCGTCGATCGGCAGGACCGCGTCAGTGTGGCCGCGGGTCTGGGCGACCGGCAGCGCGGGGTCGTTGACGTCGGCGATCGACAGGGTGGGGATGCCCGCGGCGATCGTCGCCCCCGCCATGCCGTGGTCGCCCACCGCGAGATCGACCGCGCCCGGTCCGAGCTCGTCGAGCATCGCCTCCATGAACACGCTGCGGTGCGTGTGCCGCAGCGACGCTCCGTCGAACACGCACGCGACGCCGTCGAGGAAGCGGACGCCCAGCCCGCGGCCGAACCGGTCGTGGTCGATCCACCGGTCGTCCAAGGGCGCAAGCAGCATGCAGCCCGACGCCTGCAGGGCCCTGGCCAGCGCCTGGTAGTGCGCCAGCAGCCCGGTCGGGTGCCCGGTCGCGAACAGCACGCGGATGCCGCCCGATCCCGCGGCGTCGCGCAGGCGCCGGCGGTGCGTCGCGATGCCCGCCAGCGCCGCCTCGGGCTCGATCCAGCCGGGACCGTCGGGATCGTCGGCGTGCAGCGGGTCCCCGCCGCAGACCTCCCGGACCGCCGCGACCGCCTCCTCGGCGGTCAGGTCGCGCCAGTCGTCGAGCCCGAAGTGGTAGTCGTCGGCACCCCGCACCATCTTGTAGCAGTTGGCGACGGTGCTGCGCGGGCTGGTCGCGACCGACCCGGCCAGCCGGGTCCGGATCAGGTGGGACGCCAGGTCGGTCGCCAGGTCGGTGCTCATGTAGGTGCCACTCCCGCCCTCGGACGTCGACGCCCGCGCGGGAACGGAGTGAGGGGCGTCGCCTTCCCTGCCAGACTGCCGTCGAGGGCCGTCGCCCGCGAGCGGCGACCCTGCGGCACACGCCGGATCACGGCCAGGGCGTCACGACAGCCGCGCCAGGTGGTCGAACGCCTGACGCTTGAGCGCCTCGACCGACTGCTGCGCCGCGCGCTCGATCATCGACCGCCGCTCGGGCCGAACCTGCACCGGCCGGTCGTTGAAGGTCCCGGGCGGGCGGATGCCGGTGGCGTTCTCGGCCTCGTGCAGCCACGACCACGGCACCTCGTGGGGCAGCTCGCTCCCGCTCAGCTCGGCGAAGTAGATCGTCCATGCCCGCGGCACGACCGTCGCCAGCTGGTAGCCACCGCCGCCGAGCGCCACCCACCGGCCATCGGTGTGCTCGTGCGCCAGCCCATGGAGGCGCCCCGCGATCTGCATGTAATCGTCGGTGATCAGCGCGAGGTGGGCGAGCGGATCGGTCGCGTGGGTGTCGCAGCCCAGCTGGGTCACCAGCACGTCGGGGTCGAACGCATCGAGCGCGTCGGGCACCACGGCGTCGAACGCCGAGAGCCACACGTCGCCGGTCGTCGACGGATCGAGCGGCACGTTGAGTGACGTGCCGGCCGCATCGCCGGTGCCGATCTCGTCGGCGAAGCCGGTCCCCGGGAACAGGAACCGCCCCGACTCGTGCAGGCTGACGGTCAGCACCCGCGGGTCGTCGTAGTAGAACGCCTGGACGCCGTCGCCGTGGTGGGTGTCGACGTCGATGTAGGCGACCCGACGGGCGCCGTTGTCGAGCAGCCAGTTGATCCCGGCCACCGGGTCGTCGTAGACGCAGAAGCCCGATGCGCGGTCCGGCATCGCGTGGTGCAGCCCGCCCGCCGGGTTGAACGCGTGCGCGACCTCGCCGGTCCACACCGCGCGGGCCGCCGCGACCGAGGCGCCGCAGACCTCGAGTGACGCGTCGTGCATGCCGTGGAACGTCGGGTTGTCCCCCGGGCCGAGCCCGAACGCGAACAGGCCCGGCGCCGCCGGGTCCTGCGAGGCGCGCATGACGGCCTCGACGTACCGCTCGCCGTGCATGGTCAGGACGTCGTCGGTGGTGAACGGGTGCCGCGGGAGCGTCAGCACGTCGTCGGCGTCGGTCATGCCGCAGGCACGGATGAGGCTGACGGTCAGCTCGACGCGGATCGGCTTGAGGGGGTGGTCCGGCCCGAAGTCGTAGCGCAGGTCGTCGTCGCTCCAGATCAGGGCGGTGGTCATCGGCGCTCCTCGCAACGGCTCGCGCGCCATTGTGCCCGGGACCGCACGGCCCATCCCCGACGGCACGCACCCGGCCGGCCGCCCCGGCGGCGCGTTTCCCGCACCCGGGTGCGCCCCGGAGCGCATGTGCCAGCGACCGCACCCGGGTGCGGGGAAGCCGCCGGTGGTGGTGACCGTCCGCCCGCGCTGGCGCTCGCCGCGCCGCCCCGCGCCGCGTGGGCGCTACTCCCGTCGCAGCGCGGTGACCGGGTCCAGCTTCCCGGCACGCCGTGCCGGGAACACCCCGAAGATGACGCCGACGGCGACGCTCGTGCCGAACGCCAGCGCGACGCTCCACCAGGTCACCTGGGCGGGCACGGGCGTGAACCGGTCCGCGACGTAGGACAGGCCGACGCCGCCGCCGGCCCCCAGCACCCCACCGATCCCGCAGAGCACGACCGCCTCGACCAGGAACTGACGGGTGATCTCCCGGGTGCGGGCCCCCAGGGCCTTGCGCAGGCCGATCTCGCGCGTCCGTTCGCTGACGCTGACCAGCATGATGTTCGACACGCCGATCCCGCCCACCAGCAGGCTGATGCCCGCGATGGCCGCCAGCACCAGCGTCAGCGTGTCGAGGATGCGGCCCGCGACGCCGAGGATCTCGTCCTGCGACAGGATCGAGAACTCGTCGGGCTCGAACCGCTCCCCCAGCACCCGGCCGACGGTCGCAGAGACGTCGTCGAGGTCGGCGCGGTCCTCGGCGCGCACGAACAGCGAGTCGATGGTCCGCACGCCGAACAGCCGCTGGGCCGCGGTGATCGGCACGTAGACCTGGCTGTCGCGGTCCACGCCGAGCGACGAGCCCAGCGGCTCGACGGTCCCGATCACGCGGAACCGCAGGCCGCCGACGGTGATCTGGCGGGCGATCGGGTCGATGCCGCCGAACAGCCCCTCGGCGGCGCTGGCCCCGAGCACGGCGACGCGCCGGCCGGTCGCCACGTCGGACTCGGTGAGGAACTCCCCGCGTGCGACCGGGCGGTTGACGACCTCCTCGAAGTCGGCGGTCACCCCGATGACGCTGGTGAACGCCGCGCCGGTGTCGCTGCGGACCCGCTCGCCGCTGGCGATGCTGCCGGTCACGGTCGCCCGCCCCTGCAGCTCACGGTTGAGGTCGTCGACGTCGTCGAGCACGAACTGGCTGCGGGTCGGCGCCTGCCCGAACTCGAAGCTGCCGGGCGCGAC
>CAYVGE010000345.1:0-3619 GCA_964450395.1 uncultured Actinomycetota bacterium | reverse complement strand
TGGCGCATGGTGACCGCGGACATGTGTGCTCCTGTTGGGTGCGCGCGACCGCGGATGCGGCCGCACTTCGGTTGTGCCTCGCAGCCGTCGGGCCCGTCATCAGATCGGGCATCGGATCTTCCCCGCACCGGTGGCACGGGACCGCAGATCCCTCGAGGCTGCTGTGGATTTGACGGTGCGGTGCCGCTGTGGGCACGGGTCGACCGCCACGCCGAGCATACACGCGTGGGCGGGCGGTCGAGTGGCCACGCCGACGCCCGCGATCACCCGCCGGAGCCGTCGACCGGGACCAGCCGGACCCGGCCCACGCCCAGCAGCGCCATCGGGTCGACGTAGGCGCCGTCGCGGCGCGCGCCCCACTCGACCGTCCCACCGGTCGCCCGGCCCAGCGGGTCACCGAGGCTGACCCGCTCCCCCGCCGCCACCGCCGGGCGCAGGCCACCGTAGGTCGTCCGCAGGCCGCCACGGTGCGCGACCGTCACCCACGACCTGCCGGCCACGACGCCGGCGAAGGTCACCGCCCCGGGCAGGGCCGCGCGGACCACCTCGCCCGGCGTCGCCATGAGGTCGACACCACGGTGGCCGCGGCCGTACGGCGTCGCCGGAGGGTCGAACGGCCGCACGACGGCCCCGCCGACCGGGGCGACCGCGGGCGGTCGCGGCACCGGACCCCGGATCGGGGCGGCCCCGCCCGCACAGCAGCCCGCCCCGGACGGCCGGTCGACCGCCTGCGCCGGCGCGGTCGCCCGCCCGGTGCCCGCCCGCCACAGCCACGTCCCGTGCGCCGGCGGTGCCGCGACCGTCATCGCGACCACCGCGGCGACCAGCCAGGTCAGGCCGTGGCGCGGCGGTGGCGGTCCGTGCATGGGGCCGACCCTAGGCCGGCGCCCGACCACGCCCGGCGGGCGGATGGGGACGGTGACCGGGGGTCAGGACGGCACGACCGCCAGCTTGGCCCGCAGCGCGAGCACGGCCTTGGTGTGCAGCTGCGACACCCGTGACTCGGTGACCCCGATGACCTCGCCGATCTGGGTGAGCGTCATGCCCTCCAGGTAGTAGAGGACGACCACGGTGCGGTCCCGCTCGGGCAGGCGGCTGATCGCCCGCCGCAGCGACGCACGCTGCTCGGTGTGCTCGACGCGCCGTTGCGGGTCGACGGCATGGGGGTCGTGGAGGGTGTCGGCCAGGCTGCGCCGGCTGCCGTCGTCGTCGACGAACAGCTCGTCGAGGGCGATCAGCGAGGTGAGCGAGACCTGGTCGAGCACCTCGTGCAGCCGAGCCAGGGTGATGCCCAGGTGCGCGGCCAGCTCCTCCTCACCGGGCGTGCGGCCCAGCGACGCCTCGAGCTCGGCGACCGCCGTCTGGACCGCGCGGGCGTGGTCGCGGACCGCCCGCGGCACCCAGTCGGCGGCCCGCAGCTCGTCCACGATCGCGCCTCTGATCCGCGGGATCGCGAACGCCTCGAAGCGCACGCCGTGGCCCGGGTCGAACCGCTCGATCGCCTCGATCAGGCCGAAGATGCCGTACGAGATCAGGTCACCGGTGTCGACCGTCGCCGAGATGCCGACCGACAGCCGGCCCGCCACGTACTTCACCAGGGGGGCGTGGTGCAGGATCAGGCGGTCCCGGTCGGCGGGGTCACCCCCGGCCGTCCAGCGCCACCACAGCTCCGCGACGGCGGGGTCGAGGTGGCCGTCGCGGGCGGTCGCGGGCCGGTCGGCGTCAGGCGCGCGGGTGCGCGTGTTCATAGGCGGAACGCAGCTGCTCCCGGGTGACGTGGGTGTAGATCTGGGTGGTCGCCAGCGCGGCGTGGCCCAGCAGCTCCTGCACGCTGCGCAGGTCCGCGCCTCCCTCCAGCAGGTGCGTAGCGTAGGAGTGGCGCAGCGTGTGGGGCGTCACCTTCGACAGGCCGGCGGCCGAGGCGCAGCGCTGCACGATGCGGCGGACGCTGCGGGGATCGAGCCGATCGCCGCCCGGGCCGCAGAAGACGACGTCGGTGGCGCCGCCGATGAGGGCCGTCCGCCCGTCGGCGAGCCACCGTGCGAGCGCCGCACGGACAGGCTCGCCGAGCGGCACCAGGCGTTCCTTGGACCCCTTGCCGTACAGCAGCGCCGTCCCCGCCGCCAGATCCACATCGTCGTCGGCGAGCCCCACCAGCTCGCTGACCCGCGCGCCACTGGCGTAGAGGAACTCCAGCAGCGCCCGGTCGCGCAGCCCGGCCGGGTCGTCGCCGGGCACGGCGAGCATCCGCTCGACCTCGTCGACGCGCAGCACGCGCGGCAGGCTCCGCCCGGCACGTCCCGTCGCCAGCCCCCGGGCCGGGTCCGTCGCGACCAGCCCCCGCGACGCGAGCAGGTCGAACAGCGCCCGCACCGTCGCGGCCTTGCGCGCCAGCGACGCACGGGCGTACCCACGCCGGCCCAGGTCGGCGAGGAACCGGCGCAGGACCAGCGGCGTGACCTCGTCGGGGTCGTCGATCGCGAACCCCCCGCAGAACGCGGCGAGCTGGCGGGCGTCGCGGTCGTAGGCCGCCACGGTGTGGTCGGACAGGCCGCGTTCGTCGGCCAGGTGCGTCCGCAGCAGCGCGATCGCCCGCGACCACCCGGGGGTGGGGTCGCGGGCGACCTCGGCGTCCGTCCGGCCGGGACCTACGACGACCGCCCCTCGGCGAGCTCCTCGCGGAAGACCGGGATCAGCCCGCCGGCGAGCACCATGTCCACCTGGCGCTTCGACAGGCGGTGGCCCACCGTCATGGTGGTCTCCCTGGTGGTGTTGGTCACCTCGATCTCGGTCGCACCACCCTCGAGCGCCTCGCGCAGGCCCGTGAGCCGGAGGACGTCACCCTGCTCGAGGCCGTCGTAGTCGTCCTCGTCGGTGAGCTCGAGCGCGAGGATCCCGAAGTTGGCCAGGTTCTGCCAGTGGATCCGCGCGTAGTTCCTGGCGAGGACGACGCGCAGGCCCAGGTAGCGCGGCGCGATCGCCGCGTGCTCGCGGCTGGAGCCCTGGCCGTAGTTCTCGCCGCCGACGATGGCGTGCCCGCCGTAGCCGTCGTCGGCCTCCCGCGCACGCTCGACGTAGGTGTCGTCGACCTGGTAGTAGACGAACTCCGCGATCTTCGGGATGTTCGAACGGAACGGCAGCACCCGCTGACCGGCCGGCATGATCTCGTCGGTCGAGATGTTGTCGCCGACCTTGAGCAGGACCGGGATCTCCAGCTCGTCGGGCAGCCCGTCGAAGTCGGGCAGCGACACGATGTTGGGGCCCTTGACCAACTCCTCCTTCGGCGCGGCGTCGGGCGACAGTGGCTCCTCGAGCATCGACGTGTTGACGATGTTGGTGTCGGGCAGCCGGAACGTCGGGTACCCGATGCCGAGCCGGTCGGGCAGGTCGCGGGGATCGGTGATCTCGCCGGTCAGCGCCGACGCCGCCGCGGTCTCGGGCGAGCACAGGTAGACCTGGTCATCGTCGGTGCCGCTGCGCCCGGGGAAGTTGCGCGGGAACGTGCGCAGGCTGATCTGCCCGCTCGCAGGGGCCTGGCCCATCCCGATGCACCCCATGCAGCCTGACTGGTGGACGCGGGCGCCGGCGTGCACCAGCGGCATGAACAGGTCCATCGCGC
>CAYVGE010000344.1:0-3632 GCA_964450395.1 uncultured Actinomycetota bacterium | reverse complement strand
CTCCTGGGCGATGATCGGCCCGTGGTCGACCTGCTCGTCGACGAAGTGGACCGTCACACCGGACACCTTCACACCCCAGGCCAGCGCATCCTCCACCGCGTGGGCGCCGGGGAACGCCGGCAGCAGCGAGGGGTGCACGTTCACCGTCGGCCACCGGTGCACGAAGGCGGCCGACAGCACGCGCATGAAGCCGGCGAGCACGACGAGGTCTGGCTCCCGGTCGGCGACGCGTGCGCGCAGCTCGGCCTCCCACGACGCCCGGTCGCGGCGCAGCTCAACGGCGTCGGCCTGCACCCCGTGGGCGCGGGCGCGATCGAGCGCGGTCGCGTCGGGGCGGTCCGAGAGCACCCCCACGACGGCACCGCCAAGCCCCGAAGCGTCGAGCAGCGCCTGCAGGTTGGTGCCGGACCCGCTGGCCAGCACGACGAGTCGCTTGTGGTGCACGCCGGTCAGATCCCTGCGTCGGCTGCCGTGGTCGTCGAGCAGCCTAACCACGCAGCCCGGTCGCCGCTGCCGTCACCATGGCTCGGAGACCGGCCCGGGCGGACGCGCTCAGGGACTCTGCGCGGGGACGGGATCGCCGCCACCGCCGGTGTCGCCGCCACCACCGGTGTCACCACCACCACCGGTGTCACCGCCACCGCCGGTGTCACCACCGCCCGTGCCGCCGCCGGTGGTCGGTGCCGGCTCAGGCTCAGGTTCAGGTTCAGGTTCCGGCTCCGGCTCCGGGTCGGGTGGGGGCGGCGTCGGCGTCGGCGTGCTCGACGGCGACGGGCTGCTCGAGGGCTTCGGCGTGCTCGACGGCGACGGGCTGCCCGAGGGCTTCGGCGAGCTCGACGGCTTCGGTGAGCTCGAGGGCGTCGACGTCGTGCCCGAGCCGCCGGACCCTGTCGTCGTCAGCTGCGTGGACGGCTCGGTCGTCGATGCGGCCGCGACCCCACGCGAGCTGCGCGACGTCTCGGCGTACACGTCGGCGCGCGCCACGTCGTAGGCCTCACTGGCCGCGACCGACCGGCTCGGCGCGAACGACTGCGTGCTCGGGGTCTGCGCGCCCTCGGCGGCCGTGCCGGCGCGCGTCTTCGACGGCGACGGCGAGGGCTCGTCGGCCGTGGCGTCGAGGATCGGATCCTCGTCGACCGCGATCGCCGTCTCGCCGGGCGGCGCGGCAGCCACCGCCATGGCCTCGGCCGGCACGCCGGGACCCGGCGTCGGACCGGCGCCCGCGCCGATGACCAGCACCAGCACCGCCAGCACCGACGCCAGCGCGAAGACCGGCCGGGGCGTGGGTGCGTGCCGCGCCAGCAGCCAGGACACGCCGACGGTCAACCCCGACGCCCGCCGGCGCTCGCGCTCCGGCAGTGCGTGCAGCGCGTCGACGGCCTCGGACAGCAGCCGGTCGCCCGCGAGCGCCGACAGCGGCAACCTGCTGCGCGCGGCGAGCGCGCGCTGGTACGGGTGGGTGGCCGTGACCACGACGTAGGCGTCGGCGACGGCGGCCACGTGGGCGGCCTTGCGGACGCGGCGCGACCGCGACGACGTCGCGACGTCGATGAAGGGGCCGTGCAGCAGCGCCGACCAGGGACCGAGCCACGCGACGATCGGGTGGTGCGGGTGCGCCTCGTCCTCGCTGATGCTGCCCATGGCCCGCATGAGCAGAGCCCACTGCAGGCGGTCCCGGTCGCGGGCCGGCATGCCCATGCGTTCCGCGACGAGCGCCGCGAGCATGCGCACCCGGTCGATGTGGCGCCGCGGCCGCAGGCCGGACCGCATCTCGGACGCGTAGCGGATCATCAGGTGCTCGGCGGCCGCGTCGAGGTCGCGGTCGGCGAAGCCCGGCAGCAGGTCGGCGAGCTCCGCATCGCCGCCACGCAGCGACGCGAGTGAGGCGATCCGCGAGCGGGTCGGTGCCGCACCGGGGAACGCGATGTCGATGTCGAGGAGCGCCGCCACCGGCAGCAGGCGGCTGAGCGTGCGCTCTGCGAGCAGCGCGCTCGCCAGTGCCAGGCCGGCGACGAACGTCCAGCGCAGCACGGCGCCCATGACGCCCTCGGGCTCGGGCACCAGCTCGGCGCCGAAGAAGGTGACGCCGACGAGCGTCAGCAGGGGCCCGACGAGCACGTACGTGCGGTAGGCACGCGCGAGCAGGGGCCGCCTGCGCCAACGCTCAGCGGTCACCCCCGGGATCGCCGACATCGCCATCGTCCTTCTGGTCGCCATGGGCGGAGCACGAACAGATCCGCCGCACCACGACGAACACATGCCCCGCGTCGCGCACCATCATCGCCAGCGGGGCCCCCGGTGGCAACCCGGCGGCCCCGAAACCGGCGACGGACCGGCACGAGGCCGGTCCGTCGGGTCCGCGGTGCGGCACGACCGCGCCTCAGCGCAGCCGTTCGATGATCAGCTGTGCGGTCTCGCTGGGGTTCATGCCGACGTCGATGCCCAGGTCGGTCAGGGCCTCCTTCTTGTCGGCCGCCGTCTCACCGCCGTCGCCGCCCTCCTTGACGATCGCGCCCGCATGGCCCATCTGCTTGCCCGGCGGCGCGGTGAAGCCGGCGACGTACGCCGCGACCGGCGTGTCGGGGATGTGCTCGTGGATCCACCGACCCACGCGCTGCTCCTCGGTCCCGCCGATCTCGCCGACGAACACGATGGCCTCGGTGTCGGGGTCATCCGCGAAGCGCGGGATGATGTCCATGAAGTCCGAGCCGATGATCGGGTCACCGCCGATCCCGACGCACGTCGAGATCCCGACCCCCGACTCGTTGAGCTCGTGCATCAGCTGGTAGGTCAGCGTGCCGGAGCGGCTGACCAGGCCGACGGTGCCCGGCTGGGTGCTGGCCTCGGGGATGAAGCCGACGTTGGCCTTGCCCGGCGAGATCAGCCCGGGGCAGTTGGGGCCGATCAGCACGGGCCGGCCCTTCTTGGTCGCCGTGCCGTCCGCGCCCCGCGGATAGAAGGTGTTGTAGACCTCCACCATGTCGTGGACCGGGATGCCCTCGGTCAGGCAGACGATCAGCTCGATGCCCGCCTCGTAGGCCTCCATGATCGCGTCCTTGGCGAACGGCGCGGGCACGAGGATCATCGACGTGTTGATGTCCTCGTGCTCGACCGCCTCGGTCGCCGTGGCGTAGATCGGACGGTCCAGCTCCTGCCACGTCTCGCCACCGCGCTTGGGGTGGACGCCGGCCACGATCGTCGTGCCGTAGTCGGCGTTGCGCCTGGCGTGGAAGGTGCCCTGGTTGCCGATGCCCTGCACCAGCACGCGGGTGTTCTCGTCGATCAGGATGCTCACGGTTGATCGCTCCTCTACGCCTGCGCGGCGAGCTCGACGGCCTTCTCGGCGGCCGACACCATGGTGTCGGCCGTCACGATGCTGGGGTGGTCGGCCTCGTCGAGGATCCGCCGGCCCTCGTCGGCGTTGGTCCCGTCGAGCCGCACCACGAGCTGCTGGGGGATGTCCCCCAGGTTGCCGAGCGCCCCGAGGATGCCGTTGGCCACCTCGTCGCCGCGGGTGATGCCGCCGAAGATGTTGATCAGCACGCTGCGCACCTGATCGTCGGAGAGGACCAGCGACAGCGACTGCGTCATCTTGTCGGCGGCGGCGCCGCCCCCCACCGCCGGGGAGTTTG
>CAYVGE010000343.1:0-3635 GCA_964450395.1 uncultured Actinomycetota bacterium | reverse complement strand
CGAGGGGACGTCGGAGGCGGCGCCCGACGCGGCAGACGAGGGCTGACGCGCGTGCCACCGCCTGACGCGCTGGCCGACTGGTTCGCGCGCCGGACCTTCCACGCCGCCGACCTCGACCTGGATGACCTGGCGGAGCGCAAGCGGGCGTCGGGCTGCACCGTCAGCGTGGTGCTGCCCGCGCGCAACGAGGCACCCACGGTGGCCGGTGTGGTCGGGTCGGCGATGGCCCTGTACGGCGGGCTGGTCGACGAGGTCGTGGTGCTCGACGGCGGGTCGATCGACGGCACCGACGAGCTGGCTGCGCGCGCCGGGGCGACCGTGCACCAGGACGCCGAGATCATGGCCGACGTCGGCCGGACCCGCGGCAAGGGCGACGCCCTGTGGCGGTCGCTGGCCGTCACCGCCGGCGACATCGTCGCGTTCGTCGACACCGACATCCGCAACCCCGACCCCCGCTTCGTGTGGGGCATCGTGGCGCCGCTGCTGCTCGACGACGGCATCGACTTCGTGAAGGCCTTCTACGACCGGCCGATCGAGGTCGGCGGCACGCTGCAGGCCAGTGGCGGCGGCCGGGTGACCGAGCTGATGGCCCGCCCCCTGCTCAACCTGTTCTGGCCCGAGCTGGCAGGGCTCGTGCAGCCGCTGTCCGGTGAGTACGCCGGCCGGCGGGAGGTGCTCGAGCAGATCCCGTTCTTCACCGGCTACGGCGTCGAGATCGGGCTGCTGATCGACATCCTGGCGCTGCGGGGCGCCGATGCCATCGGCCAGGTCGACGTCGGCCGCCGCGTGCACCGCAACCAGGAGCTGCACGACCTGTCGCGCATGGCGTACGCGATCGCGTCGGTGGCGCTCGGCCGGCTGGCGGGCGCACAGCGCGCGACGTTCGCCGACGCGCTCGGTGCCGGGTACGTGCAGTTCGGCCGGGACGAGGCCGGCCGGATCACCCTGGAGGTGAGCGACGTAGGGGACGTGGAACGTCCCCCCATGGTGTCGCTCTCCGGTCGCTAGCGAGTGATGGTGTCGCCCGCAGGCGACTCGGGGTGCCCGAGCCCTGGGCGAGGGCGGGGTCCCTGCTGGAGCCGGAGCGCGACACCGTCACGAGCGGTCCTGGCGCATCCAGGCGACGCCGTAGGGCTCGAGCGTGAACGACACGCGACCGTGCGCGTCGACCGTCGCCGTGCGGTCCCGGTCGATCAGGTCGGTCAGCCCGCCGCGCAACGTGACGCCGTCGCCGCTGCCCGCCTCGAACGTCTGGGGGCGGCCCGTCACGTTGTGCACGCACAGCACCTGGCTGGACTCGTCGACGGCGCTGCGCTCGTAGGCCAGGAACGGCCGCGGCGACGTGACGACCCGCTGGGCGCCGGCCGGGTGGAACGCCGGCTCGCGGGTCCGCACGGAGATCCGCTCGACCAGCGAGTGGAAGGTCTGGTGGCGCATCGATGTCGGGTCGTCGAGCTCGGCGTCGAGCGTCGCACGGTCGAACTTCTGGCGGTTGATGGTCCGCAGGCGCTTGGTCTGGCGCACGCCCTCGTACCAGTTGCGGCTCCCGAGCAGCGCGTGGACGTAGACGGCGGGCATGCCGGCCAGCGACAGCAGGATCGACTGCGCGGCCAGGTGCCGGTCGAGCAGGCGCGCGGGCGACTCTGGCGAGTCGACCGGGTTCAGGGCGTCGAAGAAGATGGTGTTCAGCTCGTACGGCGACTGGGACCCGTCGGCGTGCGAGCGGTACGACACGCCGCCGCCGTGCGCCTGCGCCAGGTCGCACAGGTGCCGGATCTCCGAGGGCGTCAGCAGGCCCTCGGCGGGGCGCACGCCGATGCCGTCGTGGCTGCCGAGGAAGTTGAAGAAGGTCGTCTGGTCCGACGGGGTCTGGATGGTGGTCAGCCACTCCTGGAGCTGCGAGGTGTCGGCCAGGTGGAACGCCGACAGCGTCAGCGGCGCCAGCGGGAACTGGTAGACCATGTGCGCCTCGTCGTCGCCGTGGCCGAAGTACGAGACGTTCTCGGCGTGCGGGACGTTGGTCTCGGTCAGCAGCAGCGTGCCGGGGGCGACGGCGTCGAACATCGTGCGCCACAGGCGGATGATCTCGTGGGTCTGGGGCAGGTGGATGCACGACGTGCCCAGGCGCTTCCACAGGAACGCGATGGCGTCCAGCCGCAGGATGCTGGCGCCCTTCGCGACGTAGCCGAGCAGCACCTCGCAGACGGCCAGCAGGACCTCGGGGTTGGCGTAGTTCAGGTCGAACTGGTCGGCGCTGAAGGTGCTCCACACCCACTTGACGCCCGACGCGGTCTCGACCGGTGTCAGCAGCGGCGAGGTCCGGGGGCGGGTGACGTGGTGCGTGTCGGCGTCGGCGGGCAGCTCGATCAGGAAGTCCTCGAACGGCTCGGCGCCGCGGCGCCACTCGCGGGTCCAGGTGCCGCGCGCCGACACGTGGTTGATGACCGCGTCGAGCATGATGCGGAACTCGTCGGCCAGAGCGCTGACGTCGCGCCACGTGCCCAGTGCCGGGTCGACGGCGTGGTAGTCGGCGACCGCGAAGCCGTCGTCGGACGTCGCCGGGTAGTGCGGCAGCAGGTGGACGCCCGAGATGACGCCCGACACCCGGTCGGACAGGAAGGACCGCAGGGTCTGCAGCGGCGGCAGGTCGGGCTCGGAGATCTGGTCGGCGTAGGTGATCAGTGCGACGTCGCGCTCGTCGAACAGCACGTCGCGCGACGCACGGTCGCCGACCTGCTCGACGAAGCGCTCCATGAGCCACAGCAGGCGGTCCAGGGTCTGCTCGACCTGCTCGGGGCGGTACAGCAGGGACAGGTGGCCCTGCAGCCGGTCGCGCAACGCGCGGTCCAGGCGCTCCGGGCCGACCATCATCTGCGCAGCCATTGCGTGCCTTTCCGGTGGGGACCTGCCCAGTGACCGATCGGGCGGTCGGTTGCTTCCCCTCGCCCGGGGAGCGTGGCGGCAGGTCGGAACCGTTCGACGCCCTGAGCCTGCGGGTAGGCTCGCGGCCGGGCGCCGGTGCCCGTGTTCATCCAATCCCCCTCGGCAGAAGGCGACGCAGGATGAGTGAAAAGGCAACCATTGAGCTTGATGGGGAGACCTTCGAGGCCCCGGTGATCACGGGGACGGAGGGAGAGCGGGGCATCGACATCCGCCGCCTGCGAGCCGACACCGGCCTGATCACCTACGACCCCGGCTACGCCAACACCGGCAGTGTGCAGAGCGCCATCACCTTCATCAACGGCGAGGACGGCGTGCTGCGCTACCGCGGGTACCCGATCGAGGAACTGACCGGGGCGAGCTTCCTCGGCGTGTCGTACCTGCTGATCCACGGCGAACTGCCAACCTCCGACGAGCTCGAGGACTTCCGGGAGAGCATCACCCGGCACACGCTCCTGCGCGAGGACATGCGCCCGTTCTTCGACGCCTTCCCCGCCGACGCGCACCCGATGGCGATCCTCTCCTCCGCGGTGAACGCGCTGTCGACGTTCTATCAGGACCACTACGATCCCAGCGACCCCGAGGACGTCGAGATCTCGATCTACCGCCTGATGGCCAAGCTGCCGACGGTGGCCGCGATGTCCTACAAGCGTTCGATCGGTCAGCCCTACATCTACCCGCGCAACGACCTGGGC
>CAYVGE010000342.1:0-3635 GCA_964450395.1 uncultured Actinomycetota bacterium | reverse complement strand
CCCCGACCATCACGCCCATCCGACCCCGGTGCCTCACCCCCAGTCGACCATCGTGGCCGCAAGCCAACGCCGGCCCCAGGAGTGCCAGGACGACAAAGGCGAGGATGCCACGCCGACAAGCATGGACGCGATGCCGGCGAATGGGTTGAACTGTAGGTCCTTCATAGTTGCCTTCCATGTTGAGGGCTTCATTGGTCGTACTGAAGCTAGGTCCTCGATCGACAGCAAACCGGCTGAGGTCTGCTCGGGTCCGCGGCGCCCTCAGCGGTCCCGGAGGCCGGCTTCCCAACTGAGCGCCGCGCCATAGCGTGACGTCTGCATCGCCGACCGCGACTACAACGAGGCAGCAGGCGTTGACCTGCCACTCAGAGGGATCCCGTGACTGCTCCGCTTGCAGGGCCTGGATCGCCCGGAATTGGGCGTCGTGGTGCGGTGCAGGCGCGGGTCGCCGCACCGCGTCGGCGAGTCGGAAGGGTAAGCAGCCGAACGTTCCTTCAGTTACGAACCGCTACCGCCACGGATCCGCCGAGGATCCGTAGCGTCATACAGGCTGTGGAGGTAGGCGACCTTCTCGCGCGGCGCGTTCACCTGCGCAGGATGTCTTCCCCGGTGACCTCGATGTCGAAAAGAAGAACCCGCAGCATTGGGACTCCCGGCGCGCGAGCTCGTGGAGGTCGTCGTCAAATCCGTCCCGGTTCTCGAAGACCAGTCGAACAGTGGTATCCGAGGGCCGTTCTCGGTGGCGCAGCCCACGCTCAACGACGTCGGCGAACTCGGCGTTCCGTTGGGCGGCGTCTTCCTCGGTCAGTGAGCACGACGCTCCGGCGTCGTGGACGGGCAGTTGGGCATGGCTTCCTCCTCCAGCGGGCCATCGTGTCCTTGCATGCGCCAGGCCCGTGGGGCCCCTCGGGTCAGGGCCGCGCGGTCGTCCACGGTCGGACGACAGGCGGGCTCGGGTCCCGCTGTCAGGTCCTACACACGTTCAAGGTCTTCGCGGCGGTCGAGGTAGGCATCCCGGTCGATCTCGCCTCGCGCGTAGCGCAGGTCGAGCTCCTCCATGGCCGTGCGCCGTGGGGGCCGACGGTCCTGGGTGAGCGTGTGGACCAGCCACACGACCCCGGCAATGACGGCGCCGAGAACCAAGACCATGAAGACGGAACCGAAGATCATCAGGGGGGCTCCCATCATCCAATCCGGCATTCCTGACTCCTGTCGTCGGTGTTCCTCCAGCGCCTGTACAGGAAGCCCTCCCTGAAGGGGGTCAGTTGCGGGCTGACTGGCCGCGGTTCCATTCGTCCGGGCCTCCGGTGAAGACCGCGACGTCTCGTCGACCGGCCTGCTCGAGAATGCTGGCGGCGGTCGTGGACCGCTGACCGTGGTTGCAATGGGTGATGAGCCCGTCGTTGGGCAGCGTGTCGGCTGCGAACCTCAGGTCGCCGAGCTCGACATGGACGGCGTCGCGGATGTGTCCGGCGTCCCACTCCGAGCGTTGGCGGACGTCGACCACCGTGCGGTCGCCCGGTGGCGTGTCCGTGAGCTCGGTCATGGCGAGCTCGCGGCCGGTCGCCTGCCATGCCTCGACGCCGCCCGCCAGCTCGCCGGCGAGGTTCTCGTAGCCGATCTTGAGGCATTGGCGGACGAGGTCGTCGCGGTCCTGGGCTTCGCCGACGATGAACAGCAGCGGCGCGGCGGGGTCCTCGACCAGCCATCCCAGCCAGACGGCGAACTGGCCGCGCAGCTCGATGGACAGCGCCCCGGGCAGGTGACCGGCCGCGTACTCGTCGATCGGTCGCACGTCGATGAGCTGTCCGCCAGCGGTGACGCGACGTTCCACCTCGCCCGGCTCGAGGGGCTCGAGGGCCGGCGTGTCGGTGCCGTACAGGCGCGGTCCGTCACGGTTGACCGCACGCAGCCGCAAGAAGTACGGGGGAAAGCTGCCCAGATCGCCGAGGAGGCGCTGCACGAACTCATCTTCGTCGGCCACCTGCAGCAGCGGGTTCCCGGCACGTTGTTCACCGATGGTGGTGACCGCGCGGTCCGGGGAGCCGGCCGAGCAGAACGATCCTCCCCCGTGCGTGGGGTAGACCTCGAGGTCCTCGGGCAGGGTCAGCAGCCGCTCGGTGATCGAGCGCCACGCGTCCCGGGCCAGCGGTTCGGTCACCTCGGGCGAGAGCAGATCCGGCCGGGCGACGCCGTCGACGATCAAGGTCCCGCCCGAGAACAACGCCCGCGGGCGGTCGTCATCCAACAGCAGGTACGCCAGGTGCTCAGGCGTGTGGCCCGGAGTCGCCAGCGGACGCAGCGTCACCCCGCCGAGGTCGACCTCGACGCCGTCGGCGACGGGTTCGTGGGGGTAGGCCAGCCGGGCGTCGGCGGCCGCCAACAGCGTCGCGTCGGGGAACTGGGTGACCAGCTCACGAGCCCCGGACACGAAGTCGGCGTGCAGATGCGTCTCCGCCACCCAGCGGATGCGCACACGCCGCTTGCCGGCCTCCTCCAGGACACTTCGCAGGTCGCGGGACGGATCCACCACCAACGCTGAGCCGTCACCGAGATCGACGAGCCACGCGCTGTTGCCCAGCCCGGGGTCGGCCAGACGGTGGATGTTCGTCACCATGTCAGACCCCTTCCTCAAAGATCAATTGAAGACTTGAAGACGACCCTATCGACCCCGGCTACACTGTTCAAGCAGCCGTTTGAGGAGGACGCGCCTGTGTCGGAGACCTTGCCCGCCGTTGGCGGCCGTGCCGCCAAGGACGCGCTGTTCGAAGCACTCACCACCGCCGCGAAGGCGCTGTCGAACGGACGTCGAGCCGAGATCGTCGAGCTGCTCGCCCAAGGCCCCCGCTCGGTCGAGGAGATCGCCGGTGCGATCGACCAGTCCGTCGCCAACACCTCCCACCACCTGCAGACTCTGGCCCGCAGCGGCCTGGTCATCACACGCAGACATGGCACGCGCGTCATCTACGGACTCGCAGGGGCCGACGTCTTCGGGTTGTGGCAGGCCATCCGCGCCGTGGCCGCCAACCGACTCGCCGCCGTCCACGAGCTAACCGAGGCGTACCTTGGGGACCGCACATGGGTGGAAACCATTTCCCGAGAAGAGCTCGCACGACGGCTCCGGGCCGGTGACGTCGTTGTCGTCGACGTCCGCCCCGAACACGAGCACCGCGCCGGTCACATCCCTGGCGCCATCTCCATCCCCATCGATGACCTCGATCAGCGCCTCGCCGAGCTTCCCGACGGCGTCGACATCGTCACCTACTGTCGTGGCCCCTACTGCGCGTACGCCGACGAAGCCGTCCGACGCCTGCGACGGCACGGACGCAGGGCATGGCGACTCGAGGACGGCTATCCCGAATGGCAACGGTCCCAACAGGCCACGACCGCGACCGTCAATGCCGCAACCAGCAACGGCTGAGGAACCAGCCACTGCCCGTTGTGGCTCAGGGCAGATCCGGCCAGACCGGCCAAGATCGGCCACCGTCCACTCGAACCCCGCCGCGAGCTAGCCGAACCCGAACACCGCCATGCCCGCGACGGGATGCGCGGCGCAGCCGCGCCGGCCGCTTGAGCACACCGTGCACGGCCAGCTCGAGCTGCCGCGGGTTCAGGCGCAGCCGACCGGAATGGAC
>CAYVGE010000341.1:0-3645 GCA_964450395.1 uncultured Actinomycetota bacterium | reverse complement strand
GCCCCGGTCAGCCGGTCGAACACATAGAAGACGGCGTAGGACACCAGCGCGTCTCGCGTGGCGTCCAGCAGTTGCCGGCTCAGGGTCGACTCTTCTTCCTCGTGCCAGACGATGCGCATGTCAGGGACCTCCATCGGATCGACTGGAGGCCACATACCGTCCTCGGCGCCGCGACACGCATGCATCGGGGACGGGGCGAGGATCAGGGGCCGACGACCAGGTCGGGTGTGAGGTCGGCCAGCCGCGCCGCGCCGCACAGCTTCATCGCCCGCACGAGCTCGTCGCGCAGGTCGTCGAGGACCTCGCGGACGCCGTCGGCCCCCGCCGCGGCGAGGCCCCAGATGACCGGCCGGCCGACGAACACCCCGGCGGCGCCGAGGGCCAACGCCTTGACGACGTCCGTCCCCCGGCGGACGCCGCCATCGACGAAGATCTCGGTCGCGTCCCCCACCGCGGCCGCGATCTCGGCCAGCGCCGTCGGCGGGTCGAGGGTGGTGTCGAGCTGCCGACCGCCGTGGTTGGACACGATGATGCCGGCGACGCCGGCGCGGACGCACCCTGCGGCGTCGTCCGCCCGCAGCACGCCCTTGACGAGCACCGGCAGGCTCGTCCACGAGATGATCTCGCGGAGGTCGTCGAAGGTCAGCGCGACGTGCTTGTCGTAGGCGCGTCCGGCGGGGCTGTCCGGCGGCGGCAGGTGCGGCAGGTCGACGCGGTCGTTGAGGCCCATGGTCTCGTGCCGTCGACGGCCGAGCGTCGGCACGTCGACGGTCACCACGATCGCCGCGTACCCGCTGGCCTCCGCCCGCTCGACCAGCGACCGGGCGTGCTCGAGCGCACCGCGGACGTACAGCTGGAACCACCGCGCCCCGTCGGGCGCCGCGTCGGCGATCTCCTCCATCGGCCGCGTCGACAGCGTCGACGTGATGGAGATCGACCGGGCCGCCGCGGCGCCCACCGCGGTCGCGCACTCCCCCTCCGGGTGGACCAGCTGGTGCGCCGCCATGGGCGCGATGCCGATGGGCGCGGCCACCGACGACCCGACCAGCGTCGCCCCGGTGTCGACCGCACTGACGTCGCGCAGCACCCGGGGGCGCAACCGGACACGCCCCCACGAGCGTGGGTTGTCCGCGACGCTGACCTCGTCGTCGGCGCCGCCGGCGAAGTAGTCGTAGATGTCGCTCGGCAGCTTCGTGCGGGCGCGTGCCTCGTGGTCGGTGGACGCCATCGCCGACGCACGCTAGCGCATGTGCGGTGGCGCCTCGGGTATCGGTGCAGCTACAGCCATCAAGGAGAAGGGCATGGGCGTGAGCGAGAACGTGGAAGAGGGCGCCGGACGCATGAAGGAAGCCGCCGGGTCGCTGCTCGGCGACGAGGACATGAAGGAAGAGGGCCAGGCCAAGCAGGACAAGGCGCAGGCCCAGCAGAAGGCCGAGGAGGCCGAGCGGGAGGCCGTCGAGGCCAAGAAGGAGGCCGCTGCGCACGAGGAGCGCGAGGGGCGGGCGTAGCTGCCACGTCGCTCCGAGCACGTTCCACGACCGGCCCACCAGGGCCGGTCGTCATGTGTCAGCGCACCTCCAGGTGGAAGCTCCGCGGGCGGAGCACGAGTAGCACGCCCCCGAGGAAGGTCCAGATGCCGATCATCTCAGCGAGCTCCTCGACCACGACCTCGGCCTGGTAGAGGGCCTCCGGAGCCGCGTTGGTCTCCAACCAGCCGCCCACCATCTCCATGCCGACCGCGCCAAACACGTAGCAGACGCCGCCGCCGAGCATCAGCGTGCAGACGCGCGAGGGCAGTGCACGCAGCGGCGGGATCATGAGGACACACAGCGCGGCTGCGGCGATGCCGTACGGGATGATCCAGCCGTAGGAGAACGCGCCGCTCACCCCGAAGTTGTAGCGCATGTAGTCGATGAGCTCCTCGTGGACCGCGAAGGCCTCATCAAACGCCACGGCGGTGAGTGCCAGCGACATCACCAGCCAGCGGCCGCGGTACCTCGCAAACGACGGTTCGTCATTCACGACCTTCACCGTGAACGCCAGCGCGACTCCCGCCGACAGCAGCAGCAGGAACGAGAACGCTGCTGGCAGCCCTCCCTCGTTGTTGAGCCCGAGCAGCCGCGCCGACGCGCGGCCGATGAACGCGTCATCGAGTCCGAGCGCTGGGACGACCAGCACCGTCCACGCTTCCCCGGCGACGATCACGACCAGCAGCAGCGCGATCAGTCGATGGAGCCGGCGAGTGTCGAGCACCGCGACCGGCGCGGTGCCCGTGCCGGCGTGCTCGTGCCTGATCGCCACATCATCGGTCAAAGCGCTCCCCCGTTCTCCTACCAGAGCTGGGTCGACGGAGCGAGACATCACCGCCGTGCCGTCGCCCCGTGAAGGTGAACCGGACCCGAACCCTAGATGAACGGCCGCAGCCCGTCGACCGAGCGGCCAGGTGAGGGCGGTGTCGCGGTCCCGACGTCATGCGATGCTCCAACAACGGCCACGCGAGGTACCACGCCGCTACCGCGTCGGCCGTACGTTCCCCTGCAATCGGACCTGACCATTGGTTCGACTTCTTCGGTCTTGTAGCCGTGTTACCGTCCGCGGAGCGGACATCGCGATCGGCGCATCAGGGCAGCGGCGGATCCACGGCGGGATCCCCAAGGTTGCCGCCCAGAGGTGCAAGGGGGCTCCTTGACAGCGGGGACTGGACCGGCATGGCGTGACGACGCGGTCACCCGTGGTCCGCGACGGGCCGTCGAACGACGCGCGCTGATCGCCGTCGACCTGCTCGTGCTGTCGCTGGTGATCATGCTGCCCGTCGCGCCAGTCCCCTGCCGCGTCCTGTTCCTGGTGGTGGCGGCGAGCACCCTCATCGCAACTGACAGCTATGCGATCCCGCTGGTGTTCAAGGAGGCCGTCCGCCTCGGCGGCCTCTTCACGACGGTCGCGCTCGCCTTCCTCGTCACGACGACCCATGAGTTCCTGGGCGGCACCGGCCAGAACCTCGCCTCCCTGGCCCTGACGGCGTTCGCCTTGTTCGCCGGGCTACGAATCGCCGCCGGCACGGTGATCTTCAGCGCCCGGCGCCGCAACGGCGGGCTACGAACCCTCGTGATCGGTGCGGGGTCCGTCGGTCAGGAAATCGTCGACGAACTGCACGCCTTCGGTCGCGCGAGCCTGCGCCCCATCGGTTTCATCGACTCGCCCGCGATCGCCCGACGTGACGCCCACCTCCCCGTGCTCGGCCACGTCGACGACTTCGACCGGATCGTCCGCGAGCACCGCGTCGATGCGGTGGTCGTGGCGTGGGGTGAGCTCCGCGAGTCGCAACTGCTGCACACGCTCCGCTCGGCCACCAGGTATCAGCTCGAGGTGCTGTACGTGCCCCGCTTCTTCACGCTGCAGGGCGCAACGCTCAGCCCGCCGGTCGTCGGCGGCATCCCGCTCGAGCGCCTGGCGCAGGCTGCGGAGGACACCCCGGCGTGGCGCATCAAGCGCGGCATCGACGTCGCCTTCTCAGCCACGATGCTGGTCATCCTCGCGCCACTCCTCGGTCTCATCGCCGCGGTGGTGAAGCTCACGAGCCCGGGCCCTGTGCTGTTCCGCCAGACCCGGATCGGCCAGCACGGCCACCCGTTCGAGCTACTCAAG
>CAYVGE010000340.1:0-3646 GCA_964450395.1 uncultured Actinomycetota bacterium | reverse complement strand
CCGGGCGATGGTGGCGACGACGGAGCGCGCTTCATCGAAGAGCACGATGTCGGCGTCGAAGCCCTCCCGGATGATGCCCTTGCGGTGCCCGGCGCCGGCCACGCTGGCCGGATTGGTGGCGCAGGCTGCGAAGGCCGACGGCAGGTCCAGTCCCACGAGGTCGTGCAGGTTCCGGAAGTGACCATCCATGGGCAGGACGCTGCCGGTGATGGTGCCTCCAGCGATCGCGTTCGACTGATCGAGGGTGACCTCACCACTGGTGGCGCCGTCCTTCGGCTCGATGACGCCCTCGTTGACGTTGACCGCCAGGTCGCGGGTGATGAACGCGGCCATCTGACCACGGTTCACGCCCTCGCCCGGTGCGTACCGGCCGTCAGCCTTGCCCTGGACGATGCCGGCGGCGGTCAGGTCCTCGATGTTGGTGCCATGGACGTTGTCCACGGGGACGTCGGGGTAGCCGTACGCCTGGGCGTCGGCCTCGCCCGGACCCTCGTGGGTCGAACCGGTGGCCCACTCCTGGAGGCGGTTGATGAACGACGCCATCTGGTCACGACGGACGACCTCGCCCGGCGCGTAGGTGGTGGCGTTCTTGCCCCGGACGACATCGACCTCGGCCAGCACGTTGATGGCGTCCTGCGCCTCGGCGTCCACGTCGTCGATGTCCTCGAACCCGTAGTCAGACGGCTCGGGGAGGTCCTTGTCGACGAACTCGTCCATGTACTGGGCGACCCGGTAGATGAACAGCGCCATCTGCCAACGGGTCACCTTGCGGCCGGGCTCGTAGGTGCCCTCGTTGGTGCCCTTGGTCACCTCGTACCAGGCGAGGCACTTGATCTCTTCCTCGAAGGTGTTGCCGTCGATGTCGGGGAAGTCGATGTCCTCCGGCGTGCCCTCGCAAGCACTGTCGATGGACACCGCATCCCGGGTCTGCGCGAACGCCACGCTCGGCAGCACGAGGGCAAGGGCCAACGCCAATGCCATCGCCGCGGTGAGCTGGCGCCGCACGGAGCGGTCTACCAGTGTCATTCAGGCCTCCTCAGCCTTGGGTCTCGGCGGGCACGGAGCCCGACGTCGGGAGTTCCGACGCTGGGATTCAGAGCAACGTTACGGAGTTTTTCGATCACTCTTCGAAGTTGACTGACCTGCGACAACACCCCAGAGCCGCCCGGCGACCCTCCGACCTGCGGCGTTGCGCTCAGTGCACGCCCTGACACAGAGATTTCATACGACTACTGGCGTGTCGGACGTTTCGCATTTCGTGGTGCTTGGTGCACATCGATGCCCCGAAACGTCCGCCTATCGCACGAGCCCAACGCGGAAGTCGAACCCTCAAGCTCAGGTCGAGACACGACGTACAGGTGGGACTGAACTCCCGTCCGTATCGGACCGACTACGGTACGCAGCGTCGTGAGCAGATCACGGATGGTGATTGCCACCAACCGGTGAGTGAGGGAGCAACGTGGCGGGAACCGAGCAGCCCTTCGACGACGAGATCGCAGCGGGTGTGCGTCGTGGCGACCCGGACGCGCTGTCCGAGGTGTACCGGGTGCTGTCAGGGCCGTTGACGGCCTACCTGCGGTCGCAGGTCCGCGACACCCAGCTGGCCGAGGACCTGGCGACGGAGACCTTCCTGAAGCTGGTGCGCGGGTGCCGGCGCCTGGAGGGCGGGCCGTTCCAGATCCGCAGCTGGCTGTACCGGGTGGCGCAGCGCAACGTCATCGACCACCTGCGCGCCCGGTCACGCCGGCCCGACGAGGAGCTGACCGACCTCCCACCGGAGGAGCTCACCGCCGAGGGGGACCCGGCCGACGCCGTCCAGGACCGCGACACCCTGACCCGCATCAAGGACGCGCTCGAGCAGCTCTCCCCCGACCAGGCCGAGGTGCTGCGCCTGCGGCTCATCGCGGGGCTGTCCGCACCCGAGGCCGCCTCGGTCATGGGCAAGACCGAGGGCGCCGTCCGCGCCCTGCAACACCGGGGCGTCGCGACGCTCGCGCGACATATTCGTCGCGGAACCGTACCGCTGCACGCCCACGTGACGACTGACTCCATGGGAAGCGATGTGATGGTCAGCTCGCTCTAGGACGGTCAGTGGACGCGCAGTTCGGGCTCGGGGACTACGACGACGAGACCCTCGTCCGTGCTGCCCTGCAGGCGGCCTACCCCGAGGAGCGGCCGGTCTTCTCCCAGCGCCGCGGCGAGCAGATCATCCGCGCGGCCGCCGCCGACGAGGTCGCGCGGGGCGGTCGCCACCCCTTCCTGGGGGGCCGCGTGGCGGCGTGCCTGGCTGCCGCGTTCACGCTGTTCGCCGGCACGGCCGGCGCCGCGAGCGCCGCGCTCCCCGGCCAGCCGCTCTATCCCCTCAAGCGCGTGGTCGAGCGCGCCATGGTCGCCGTCAGCACCGATGACGGCGAGGCTGCCCGGGTCGAGCTGGAGCTCGCCGAGCGCCGCATCGACGAGGTCGAGGCGGTCATCACGACCACCGAGGGCGGGGCGGACCCGCAGACCACCGACAGCCTGGAGCGGCAGTTCAACGAGCACCTGAACGCCGCGTCCTCGCTCGGCGGCGACGGCGTCGACGACGAGGTCGACGACCTCCGCAGGCGCGAGCAGGACCAGCAGACCGACGGCCAGACCGCCCGGACCGCCGAGCCCGACGATCCGGCACCGGAAAGCGGCGCCGTGCTGTCGCCCGAGATGACACCGGCGCCATCGGTCAGCCCGTCACCGTCGGTCAGCCCCTCACCCTCAAGTTCACCTTCACCCCTTCCATCCGAGGTCGGGAGCCCAACGCCGACCGCGTCCCCGTCCCCCGCCCCGACACCGTCGCCATCCCCGTCGCCGTCCGAGAGCGGGGCGCCGGGCCAGGAGCCCACCACGCCCGATCCGCTGCCCAGCGAGGTCCGCGACGTGCTCGACGCGCTCGAGGGCATCGGCGAGGACGTGCCGACCTCCGGCGACTGACGACGAGCCACCGGCCCGCGACGCTGCGACCACTACGCTCTTCCGCATGGTCACAGCCCTGACGTCGCCCGCCGGTCCCGCCACCGCCACAGCCCGAATCACTCCCGCCAACCCCGCGCCCGTCACGCGGTGATCGACAGCCTGCGCACCGTCGTCCGGGTCTGGCCGTGGCGCACGACCACCAGGATCGCCGGGTGGGTGCTGGTCGGATGGCTGGCGTTCTCCGCGCTCGGGGGTGGCCTCCGCGGCATCTTCGTCGCCGGACCGGTCGCGCTGGCGCTGTTCACGTTCTTCCTCGTCGGTCCGCTGCAGATCCTGTTCGACAGCGGCTCGGACGATCCAGACCGACGGTGGGCGCGTGCGCGTCCGTGGCAGCTGGGCGCGATGCCCGCCGCCCTGACGGCCGTCAGCGTCTTCGGCGCACGGCGGGCGACGACCGCGATCGGCCTGGAGGAGACGGTGCTCAGCTCCGCGGTCGACGGCTTCGCCCGAGGTGCCATCGTGCGGTCGTCGTCGGCCTGGCCGGCACGTTCTCACGGCGCGGCGACGCATGACGCTCGCCGGCTATGACGCCGCCGCGACGGCTGCGCCCCGCTGCAGCAGCCGACGGACGTGGCGCGGACGCGACAGGTCGGGCCACGTCAGGCGGACGACGCCGCGGCCGGTCGCGCGGATGCCGTCC
>CAYVGE010000339.1:0-3647 GCA_964450395.1 uncultured Actinomycetota bacterium | reverse complement strand
ACGGCCCGGGTTCGGTTGGCTGGGATCAGCGTGCTGCGACCGGTGCGCTGTGCTCTTGGCCGTGGTTCCGCTCGAGCGCTGCAGGCACCGCCGCTCGCCGTCCGACGACCGTCAACGGTCACGACTGCACGGGCGGCTGCGGGCCCTGCACACTATCGGAAGTCGCCGGGATCGTCGCTGGTCGCAGGCTGTCCTTCAATGGGAAGCCCGGCCGCGGTCCAGGCTTGCACGCCGCCGGCGTACCACCGGGCATCGCGGCCGTCCGAGGCGAACCGGGTGGCGAGCGTTCGTGCGCGTACGGCGTGGTGGTGCTCGCCGTAGAAGACCATGGGCGTGGCGCCCGCGAGCGCGGCGAGCAGGTCCTCGTCGTTGGTTGCAAGAGACCCGGCGATGTGCCCAGGGGAGGATCCGGGGTCGTCTGGAAGGTAGATCAGCCACAGCGGTTCGGCGCTGTTGACCAGGCGGCGCAGTTGCGCCGTGGTCATCGTCGGGGGGCCGTCGTGCATGTCAGCGCCGGTTGTTACGCTGGCATGAAGGAGTCCCAACGTGGAGATCCAGCTGCTCGGAGCGCCAACGGTGCGTTCCGGTTCGCTCGCGCGTGTGGTGGCCGGACGTCAGGGGGCTGTGCTGGCAGCTCTGGCCTTGAGCGCTCGGCGACCCGTTTCCTTGGACCGTCTCGCTGACGTGGTGTGGGGTGATCAGCCGCCGGGTGAGGTTGCCAATGCGTTGCAGCAGCGCATGTCCCGGCTGCGTGGCGTCGTCGATCCGGAGCGGCGGGGCGACGTGCTGGTTCAGGTCTCGGGCGGGTATGCCTTGCACGTCGACGACGGCGACATCGATGCCCGCAGGTTCGAGGATCTTGCCGCGACCGGCGGCCGGCAGCTCGCCGACGGCGACTTGCACGGCGCCGAGGTGACGTTCACGCAGGCACTTGGTCTGTGGCGCGGCGCTGCGCTGGAGGGCTTCGCCGACGAGCCGTGGGCGATGGGGGAAGCCCGCCGCCTCGAGGAGTTGCGGCTGGGGGTGACCGAAGACCGGTTCGAGGCGCTGCTGGGCCAAGGCGCGCACGATCGAGTGGTCGGTGATCTCGTCGACCTCACGGTCGCGCATCCCTTGCGTGAACGCCTGCGCGGTCAGCTGATGCTCGCGTTGTATCGGGTCGGGCGCCAGGGCGAGGCGCTCACGGTCTACGACGAGACCCGTCGTCTGCTCGCCGAGGAGCTCGGTGTGGACCCGGGCCCGCGACTGCAGCACATCCACCGTCAGATCCTGACCCAGGACGGCGACCTCGCCGCTGACGTCCCGGACACGGCCGTCCCGGCGATCAACGGCAATCTGCCCGCGCCACGCAGCAGCATCGTCGGCCGCGAGCATGCGCTCGAGCAGATCGCGCAGCTGCTGGATCGTGTTCGGCTGCTCACGGTCACCGGGCCCGGCGGGGCGGGCAAGACGACCCTGGCGGTCGCGGCGGCCCGCAGGCGCGACCCTCCACCCGGCGGCGTCTGGCTGGTCAGCCTCGCACCGGTAGCCACCGGTGAAGCGGTTGCGGCAACCATCGCGGACGTGCTGGGCCTGAGCGGCGGTGGGCTGGGCGGGGGCACGGTTGACGAGGCGGCCGTGGTCCGAGCGCTGGCGGGCAGACGCCTGCTGCTGGTGCTGGACAACTGTGAGCATCTGCTCGATGCGGTCAGCCCGCTCGTCGAGCAGTTGCTCACTGCGGCCCCACAGGTGCAGATCCTGGCGACCAGCCGGGAGCGGTTGACGGTGAAGGATGAGGTGGTCTGGTCGGTGCCGGGGCTGGGCGTCCCCGAGGACGAGCACACGACTGCGGACCAGGTCGCCGCGGCACCTGCGGTGCGGCTGCTGGTCGAACGTGCCCGCGCCCACACACCGGACTTCACGGTGGCTGATGACACCGCGGCGGCCGCAGCGACGCTGACGCGGCGCCTGGATGGGATTCCGCTGGCGATCGAGCTGGCGGCCTCGCGTCTCCGGGTGCTGTCGGTGCACGAGGTCGTGTCGGCGCTGGATGACCGCTTCCGGGTACTGGCCGCGCGAGGTCGCACCGCGGCGTCGCGCCATCGGACGTTGCGTGCCGCGTTGGACTGGAGCTGGGACCTGCTGACGCCGTCGCTGCAGAGAGGTCTGGCCGCGCTCGCCGTCCCGGCGGACCGGTTCGACCTGGACATGGTGTCCGAGCTGCTGCGCGCGGCTGAGGTTGAGACGGACCCACTGGAGGTCGTGGCTGACCTGGTCGACCGCTCGCTGCTGCTGGCGGACACGACCGCTGTCCCGACCCAGTACCGGATGCTGGAGTCGATCCGCGACTACGGCCGCGAGCGCCACTCCGAGCTGGGCTTGGCCGACGCGGTGCACACCGCCCACGCCGACGCCGTCGAGGCTGCGCTCGCGACGTGCCATTCGCGCCTGTCGGCAGCGTACTTCGGCGTGGACGTCGACGGCCTCGGGGCGTGGCTGGATGACGCCCGCGTCGCGCTGCGGTGGGCTCACAGGCGTGGTGACCGCCGACGGGTGCAGCGCCTCGCGGGCTGGCTCGGATGGCTCTGGCTGCTGCGCGGTCTCAGCGTCGAAGGGCTCGGCTGGCTCGACCGAGGGCTGGGCCCACCCGGGGACGTCGATCCTGACGCCGACGATGCGTCGGCGTTGCTGTGGGCCTCTGCGCTGCGCGCTGCGGGGACGCACACCCCCGACGGTCGGCGGTGGGCGAAACCGGCGGTGCACGCAGCGTCCACAGCCATCGATCTGGTCTTGGCGCGGGTGTGCGCAGCGGGCCACGAGGTCAACGCCGGCAACATCGAAGAGGCCTTCGCGGCCCTGGACGAGGCGGTGGGGGACGCGGAGGCCCTGGGTGGTTGGCCGCTGGGCTTCGTGCGGCTCATCGCGGGCCAGCTGGCATCGGCGTCCGGTCACGTCGAGCAGGCACGCCGCGACGCCGAAGACGCTGTGGCGCTGCTGGGTGCAGCACACGCCGACTGGGCGCAGACACACGCGCTGGAAACGCTCATCGACGACGCGATCGCCCATGGGGACTACGGCCACGCGCGCGACCTCGCCGAGCAAGCTCTCCAGCTGTGCCGCCGGCGGCACTACCCCGAGCTCGAGGCGGCGATGCTGACCAAGCTCGGTCTTGCCACCCACGAGCTGGGTGATGACGATGCTGCCGCCCGGCTGCTGGACGAGGCCGTCGCGCACGCCGCGGCGGTCGGGTCCGGCGGCGCACTGGTCGAGGCCCACATCGGCGCGGGCAGCGCCGCCCGTCGACGTGGGCACCTCGGGCTGGCACGCACCCACCTGCATGAGGCCCTCGAGCTGTCCGAACGGCACGCCGTCCTCGACGGCGCGCGGGTCCATGTCGAACTTGCGCACACCGCCGGGAACGCCGCTGAGCCTGATGTTGCCGCGGCCCACGCCGGAGACGCGCTCGTACTCGCTCGGCAGGTCGGCGACCCGCGCACGATGGTTCGGTCGGCGGAGGCTCTGGCGGGCGCGCTGGCCGGTGGCGACGACCCAGATCGCGCGGTGCCCCTCCTCGCGACCGCCGCGGCGGTGCGTGACGCCGGCAGCATCCCGCCGTCCCCCGCGGAACAACGCGACATCGAACACGTCGCCGAGCGGCTGCGCTGCCG
>CAYVGE010000338.1:0-3648 GCA_964450395.1 uncultured Actinomycetota bacterium | reverse complement strand
CGTTGCCCTCGGTCTTGCCGATCACGGCGATGACCTGGTCGGCCGTGAACGCGCCGTCGGTGATCAGCTGCGCCATCCCCGACGCATCCTGGACGCTCTCGAGCACGACCTTGCGGGCGATCACGGCCATCGGCGAGAGACCTCCTCGAGGAACGGGAAGGAGCAGGAGGACCGTAACGCATCGCGCCCGGTCCCGAAAGCGCCCGACGCGGGCGGTGCACCGGAGACGTGCCGTCGCCTGCCGCGGTGATGATCAACCACGCGAGCGGAGGACGGACATGGACGAGTGGTACGACGCGAACCGGCGCATCGACCGTTGGTGGGGACGGGTGTCGCCGCGCTGCTCCGGCCGGGCGGCCGGCTGGTCATGCGCGAGGGCCACCCGGTGCTGTGGTCGCTGGACGGCCGTGGATGGAACCCGACGGGGGCAGGTACCGCCTGCCGGCCGACCAGCGGGACCTCGTGCCCCTCATGGACACGCTGACGGCGACCCGTCGCGACGCCTGACGGCGCGCCCGCCGGTCAGGCGGTCAGCGACAGCGGGAAGTCCGTCAGCAGCTCCGGTCCGCGCGCGGTGACCAGCACCTGGTTCTCGAGCTTGACGCCCTCGCCGCCGTCGCGGGACCCGACGAACGCCTCGACGGTGAACACCATGCCGGGCTCGACGACCCCGTCGGTGCCCCACGCCGCCCAGTCGTGCGGGAAGTAGATCTCCGGGTACTCGTCGCACTGGCCGACGCCGTGGAACAGGACGCTGTAGTGGCGGTACTCGTCGACCGGCGGTGTCCAGGCGTCGAAGGTCAGCTCGCGGAACGTGCGCCCCGGTGTCAGCAGCTCGAGGTTGCGGTGGAGCTGCTCGAGGGCCAGGCCGTGGACGTGCCGCTGCGCGCCGGTCGGGGGCCGGTCGCCGCAGCGCCAGGTCCGCGAGATGTCGACCATCATCCCGTAGGCGCCGACCAGATCGGTGTCGTAGGCCACCAGGTCGCCCGCCTCGATGACCCGGCTGCTGGCCTCCTGCATCCACGGGTTGGTGCGCGGGCCCGACGCCAGGATCTGCGTCTCGATCCACTCCCCCGCCCGGCGGATGTTCCCGGCGTGCAGCAGCGACCAGACCTCGCGCTCGGTCATGCCTGGCCGCAGCGCCGCGCGCATCTCGGCCATCGTCGCCTGGCAGGCGTGCGCGGCGCAGCGCATCGCCAGGATCTCGTCCACCCCCTTGACGGCGCGGGCGCGCTCCATCACCTCCTGGCCGTTGCCGACCTCGACCCCGGCGTCGAGGAGCGCGCGGTGCCCCGACAGGTGGCACTGGTCGACCGCGATGCGGGTGCGCCGGCCCGGGCGGTGGCCCATGACGTCCAGCAGCTCGGCGGCCCACCGTCGCGCCTGCTCCTCGTAGCGGGGGCCGGCGAAGAAGTACGTGGCCGAGACGGCGGGGCGGACCTCGTCGACGACGTGGCTGTGCCCGGCGAGGAACTCGCAGTTCGCGAACTCCCACAGGATCACGGGGCCGTCGACCGGCACCCACGCGTAGCGGGCGCCGTTGTGCATGACCCACACCTGCATGTTGGTCGTGTCGGTGGCGTAGCGGATGTTCATCGGATCCATCACGACGATGCCTGCGTAGCCCAGTCGCGCCAGCTGCTCGCGGATCCGCCCCAGCCGGTACGACCGCATGGTCGGCAGGTCCGGCAGCTCCAGGCCGGCGGCGGTCCACTCGGCGGTCAGCGCGGCGCCGGGCCCCAGCGCCAGGTGGTGCAGGGATCCGGCGGCGGGGTCATCCGGCACGGCGCGCCGGGCGGCGCGTTCGACGCTCGTGCGGATCCGGTCGGCCATCGGCGGCGCTCCCTGTGCGGCCGGCGGATCGTACCCGCATGCCCGAGCTGCCGTGAAGCGGCACCCTGGCGGGATGATGCCCACGGTCCCGCCCAGATCGACGACCCGGCGCCGCGGCGCCGACGACCCACGGGGACGCCGGTGACCGCGCGGGATGCGGGTCGGCCGGTGCGGACGGGGCTGCTCACCTTCGAGGGCTGCGACCTGATCGACCTGGTCAACCCCTACGAGGTGCTGCTGACCGCGAACCGGTTGCGGGCGCGGGAGGGTGCGCCGGCGCCGTTCGAGCTGCTGGTCATCGGCCCGCCGCGGATCCGCGGCTACGGCGGCCTGGCCCTCGCGCCCGACATCCGCGCAGCCGACGCGCCGGAACTGGACCTGTTGATCGTGCCCGGGGCGATCGCGGTCGACGCGGCCGACCTCGACGCCGACCTGCGCATCCTCGCCCCACGGTCGACGGTGCTGGCCTCGGTCTGCACGGGCGCCTTCTTCCTGCACCGGACCGGCCTGCTGGGTGACCGCGTCGCGACGACCCACTGGGAGGACGCCGACGACCTGCGCGCCCGCGGTGCGACCGTCCGCGACGACGTGCGGTGGGTCGACAGCGGCGACGTGGTGACGGGGGGCGGTCTCAGCTCCGGCATCGCCATGGCCCTGCACCTCGTGGAGCGCTACACCGATCGTGCGCTCGCCGAGGCGTGCGCCCGCCAGATCGACTACGTCTGGACCGAGCAGCGCTGAGCCCGGTCGACCGGTCAGAGCACGTCGAAGGCACGCAGCCGCGCCCTCAGGTCCTCCGCCGACGTGTGGTGGATGCCGAGCAGTCCCGCGACGCGCGCCGCAGCGACGTTCTCGTGCCGGTCGTCGATGAACACCGTCGACGCCGGGTCGAGGTCGAAGCGGTCGATCAGCAACGCGAACACGTCGGGATCGGGCTTGATCACTCCCTCGTCACCGGAGATCAGCAGGCCGTCGAACCACTCGAGGAACGCGAACCGCGGTCGCGCGGCGCGGAACAGGTCGCCCGAGAAGTTGGACAGCACGTAGACCCGGACGCCGTCGCGGCGCCGCACCTCGTCGAGGATCGCGACGACCTCGTCGAACTGTCCCGGCAACGTGTCGTGCCAGCGGCCGAAGTAGTCGTCGAGGACGACCGCGTGGTCGGGATACCGGTCGCGCCACCGGGCGTGCACGTCGCCGATCGGGGTGCCGAGGTCGAGCGCCCGCTGCGCGCCGGCGATGTCGACGGTCCTGAGGAGCTCGTCGACGCCGCCCTCCTCCACGTGCGCACCCAGGACGTAGCGCGGGTCCCAGTCCAGCAGCACCCCACCGAGGTCGAACACGACCGCGGTGATCCCAGTCGGCCCAGGCGGGCCGCCGTCGCGGGCGCGGTCCGCCGCGGCCGTCACGCGGAGGACTCCGACCCGCCCAGCTCGCTGGTCAGCGTGCGGTCGGTCTCGGGATGGTCGGGTTCGAGGTAGATCACGCGGGCGATCGGCACGGCCTCGCGCACCCGGCGTTCGGCGTCGTCGATCACCGGGCACACCTGGTCGAACGTGAGCGCCGCAGGCAGCTCGACCTTGCCTGCGACCAGCAGCTCCTCCGGTAGCTTGTCGATGCCCTCGTGCAACGCGAACAGCGACCCCAGGGCGAACAGCACCACCGACACGACGAAGGCCAAGAAGTAGCGCTCGCGTCCGTAGCCGAACGGGTGCTCTCGGTCGCGGCCTGCTGCGCCCGACGGCCACCGAGCAGCAGCAGCCCCTGGTTGCCGCTGTCGGCCAGCGAGTGGATCGACTCGGCCAGCATCGAGCT
>CAYVGE010000337.1:787-3684 GCA_964450395.1 uncultured Actinomycetota bacterium | reverse complement strand
AGTCGCCGCCCAGCTGCAGGGTGTCGCGCCCGGCGCCGCGCAGCCGGGCACCACCGCGCAGCAACGCCGCGTACTGGGCCCAGACTGCGGGGTCGAGCCACACCCGCCACCATGGTGCGCGCCCCAGGCCCCACGCCCGGTAGGCCGCCCGCAGCTCATCGACCAGCACGGGGAAGGGCATCGCGTCGATGCCGGCGAGGAGCACGTCGCGTACCTGCTCCGCCTCGTCGTGGACGACGAACAGCGCCTGTGCGCCCACGGCCTCCAGGCGGTCGCTGCGCTGTCGCACCTTCACGAGGTGCGCTCGGCAGATCAGTCAGCCCGCGTGCCGCAGGAACGACACCAGCACGGGCCGGCCGCGCAGATCCTCCACGGCTGTCACGACGCCGTCGAGATCAGGGAGCACCAGTCGGGGGGCGCGTTGGCCGACGCGCGGTGCGTCTGGCTGCACCTTCACGCGGTGCCCCGGTCGGCTTCGAGCAGGCGTAGCCAGACCTCGCTGATGGTGGGGAATGCGGGTACGGCGTGCCAGAGCTGGTCGAGGGTGGTGCCGGAGACGATCGCGATCGTGGCGGCGTGGAGCATCTCGCCGACACCCGGACCGGTGAACGTGGCCCCCACGATGCTGCGGTTCGCCCGGTCGATGACCAGTTGAGCGGTGCCGGTGATGCCCTTGCCCAGCAACGCGCCGCCCGCGACGTCGCCGATGCCGTGCGACAGGACGTCGACGTCCAGGCTCCGGTCACGGGCTGCGGCGACCGTGAGGCCGACCGCGGCGACCTGCGGGTCGGTGAACACGACGCGGACGACGGCGTCGAGGTCGGCGCGGGCCTCGACGTGCCTGCCGGCGAGGTGGTCGCCGACGAGGCGGGCCTGGTACTTGCCGTGGTGGGTGAGCAGGGCGCGGCCGTTGACGTCGCCGACGGCGTACAGCCAGCCGCCGTCGACACCGGTCGCGCGCAACTGGTCGTCAGTGTCGATGGATCGGCCGGGCTCCAGCCCGACGGTGTCGAGGCCGAGGTCGGCGGTGTTGGGTCGGCGCCCGGTGGCCACGAGGATCTCGTCGGCCTCCAGGACCGTCCCGTCGTCCAGCGTGAGCGTGACCGGCTCGTCGGCCGCCCCGCGGTCAGCGCGGACGGCGGTCGCGCCGACGCGGACCGTGATGCCCTCGGCGTCAAACGCCTCGCGCAGGTGCTCGTCGACGAAGGGCTCCTCGGCCGGCAGCAGCCGGTCGGCCATCTCGATGATCGTGACCTCGTCGGCGCCGAGCCGCCGGTATGCCTGGGCCATCTCGACGCCGACGACACCGCCGCCGAGGACGAGCAGGCGGCCGGGAACCCGGGTGGCGGAGGTGACGTCGCGGCTGTCCCACACGGCGATGTCGCGCAGCCCCTCGACCGGCGGGATCACCGCGGACGACCCGGTCGCCACCACCACGCCGCGACGGGCGGTCAGCGTCCGCTCGGTGCCGTCGGCCGCCGCGACCGCGACCACGCGGTCCCCGGCCAGGCGGGCGTGGCCCCGGACGAGCGTGGCGCCGGTGCCCTCGATCCACTGGACCTGGTACTTGTCGTCCCAGTGCGAGGTGAACGCATCTCGACTGTCGAACGTCGCCGCGACGTCGACGGTGCCCTCCACGGCGGGAGCGGCGCCGGGCACCCGCCGCGCCGCCGCGAGCGCCTCGCCCGGCCGCAGCAGCGCCTTGGACGGCATGCACGCCCAGTAGGAGCACTCGCCACCGACGAGGTCGCGTTCGACGATTGCCACTTCCAGCCCGTTGGCGCGGGCGTACGCGGCGGCGTTCTCCCCGGCCGCGCCGCCACCGATCACGATCACATCGAACTCGTCGCTCATCTGGGTTCCTTCGCCTCAACAGCATGGTTCCCCGCTGGTAACCCGCATCGTGCCAATCGACGTCCATCCCCACGCACCACCACAGCAGCGTCAGCGCCGCCAGAGCCTGTGCACCGCGGTGAGCGCGAGCAGCGGTGGGAGCAGGAACACCAGCGACAGGACCGCCGCCAGCTGTGGATCACGAGCGATGAAGGGAAGCAGCACGACGGGCAGCGTGAGGCGTCCACCGCCGACCGCGAGGCTCGTGCCGTACTGGCTCCAGCTCACGACGAACCCGAGCAGCGCAGCGACCGCGAGCGGCTGCGTCACGGCCGGCACCGTGACCAGGCGCAGCCGTGCGACGGTCCCGGCGCCGGCCGTGCTGGCGGCCTCCTCGAGGCGGTGCAGGCCGTCGTTGAACGCCGGTGCGAGCACCAGCACGGCGTAGGGCAGCACGTAGACCAGGTGCGCCGCCACGAGCCCCGCCACGCTGTCGGCGAGCCCGAGCCGCAGGAACCACGCCGCCAGCCCGGTGCCGATGGCGAAGCCAGGCACCAGCAGCGGCGCGGCGAGGACGGCCAGCACCACCGTGCGGGATCGACGCCCGAGCCGCGACAGCGCGCGCCGCGGCATCACGATCGACCTCGGCCGGCCGACTGACATCTCCGGCGTGCGGCTGCGGAGCCGCGAAATGTCCGACGGTACCGCGATCATCCGCAGCTTCACCGTCACCGTCGACGACACCGACACGCTCGGGCCGTACGACGCCGGCGCCGAGCAGTTCGCGCAGCTGCGAGCCAATGGTCGCCAGGTGCGCATCGACGCGGTCGACACCACCGGCGGCAACACCGGCGCGGTGGAGATCGAGATCTACACCCCGACCTGACCGGACGTCTCGCGACGCCATCCGCCGTCACGACAGCTCCGCCGAGGAGAACGGACCATGAGCCACCGGCCGATCGCCGACTACGCGCTGCTGTCGGACTGCCATTCGTGCGCGCTCGTCGCGACGAGCCCAGCGAGTCGCCGTCGGAGCATCGCGCCCGCGCGGGCGTCGCTGCCAG
>CAYVGE010000337.1:0-777 GCA_964450395.1 uncultured Actinomycetota bacterium | reverse complement strand
CTGCGCGCTCGTCGCCACCGATGGCTCGGTCGACTGGCTGACCTTCCCCCGTTTCGACGCGCCGAGCGTGCTCGGACGCCTGCTCGACGACCGCGCCGGGCATTTCCGTGTCGGCGTCGCCGGTGATGCGGGGGTGTCGCGGCGGTACGTCGACGGCAGCCTCGTGCTGGAGACCACGCTACGGGCGCCCAGCGGCACCCTGGTACTCACCGACGCGCTGGCCGTGGGTGTCGACGAACGCGGCCACGACCTGGGCACGTCCGCACCCCACACCCTGCTCCGCCACGCGGTCTGCACACAGGGTCGGGTGCGGCTCGAGGTCGCGTACGCCCCCCGCCCCGAGTACGGACTGACCCGGCCGCTGCTCCGCGCCATCGATCATGGCGTGGTCACCCTCGGAGGACCCGACGCGCTCGTGCTGACCACCGACGTCGCGCTGGATGTCCACGGCGGATGCGTCGTCGGAGACGTCGACCTGACCTCCGGCGACGAAGCGAGCTTCGCGCTCCAGTGGTCACGAGCGTGGGAGGACGACCCGCCGCACTGGGAACCCGGACAGGTCCGCGGCCGACTCGACGACACGCTCGCCGCCTGGGCCTCGTGGGCCGACCAGCACCAGGGGTACGACGGACCATGGCGCGACCTGGTGCGCTTCAGCGGGTCGGTCCTGCAGGGGCTGACCTTCCAGCCCACCGGCGCCATCATCGCGGCGGCGACGACCTCGCTGCCCGAGACTGTCGGCGGCACCCGGAACTGGGACTACCGCTACGCCTGGCT
>CAYVGE010000336.1:0-3696 GCA_964450395.1 uncultured Actinomycetota bacterium | reverse complement strand
GCGGCGTCGAGGTCGGCGACCATGACCGCCAGCGGCCGCTCCTCGCGGTGCTTGCGCGCCCGCAACCGCACCACCGCGGCCTCGTCGGTGGCGTCGACCGCCAGGTGGTAGCCGCCCAGGCCCTTGACGGCGACGACCGATCCGGCCCGCAGCAGGCGCGCCGTCGCGCGCACCGGGTCGCCGGCGACCGGGTCGCCGGCGGCGTCGACCAGCGTCAGCCGCGGGCCGCACGCCGGGCAGCACACCGGCTGGGCGTGGAAGCGGCGGTCGCCCGGGTCGTGGTACTCGCGGGCGCAGGCGTCGCACATCGCGAAGCCCGCCATCGTCGTGGCCGGGCGGTCGTAGGGGACGTCGCGGACGATCGTGTAGCGGGGTCCGCAGTCCGTGCAGTTGGTGAACGCGTAGCGGTGCCGGCGGTCGTCGGGATCCCACAGGTCGGCGAGGCACGCCGCGCAGGTGGCGATGTCGGGCGACACCGGCACCGCCCGCGCGCCGGTGGCGTCGCTGGCGACGATCCGGAACCCCCGGTCCCCGCGTGCGGGCACCGGTCGCGTCTCGATGTGGTCGATGACCGCCATGGTCGGCGCCTCCAACGGCAGCCGCCCGACGAACCGGTCGAGCAGGTCGGGTGCGCCCTCGACCTCCGCGACCACCCCCCGCGCATCGTTGCCCACGGTGCCCGACAGCCCGAGCGACCGCGCGAGGTGGTGCACGAACGGCCGGAAGCCGACGCCCTGGACGATCCCCTCGATCCGCACCTCGAGCCGGACCGCATCCACCCGCGAAGATTGTGAAATATCTCACACTCCAATTGGTTAGGTTAAGTTAACGTGTCTCCGTCGCCGGAGCCTTCCCCGCCGCGCCCGATGGTGCAATCAATCCCCCTCGACAGTTTGCACCCGGTCGTTCTATGGTGCCCCTGCTGTTCCTGATTGTCCGGACGACCCGGGTCGGCGAGCGCCATGGGTCGTACAGGATCCTCAGCCGCGGGAACGGCGGGAGGGTAGCCCATGTCCGCAACCCCGACCATGCGCGACAAGCCGGACGTCAGCGACGCCAAGGTCCACCTCCTCTGGATCAACGCCGGGTTGAGCTGCGACGGCGACTCGGTGGCGTTGACCTCGGCCACGCAGCCCAGCATCGAGGACATCGTGCTCGGCGTGCTGCCGGGCCTGCCCGAGGTCGCGGTCCACTGGCCGCTGATCGACTACGAGAACGGGCCGGTGGGGGTCCGCGACGACTTCATCCACTGGTTCCACGAGGCGGACAACGACGAGCTCGACGCGCCGTTCGTGCTGGTGATCGAGGGCTCGATCCCCAACGAGAAGATCAAGTCCGAAGGCTACTGGGCCGCGTTCGGCAACGACCCCGACACCGGTGAGCCGATCCCCACCTCGGACTGGGTCGAGCGGCTGGCCCCCAAGGCCCTAGCCGTCATCGCGGCGGGTACGTGCGCCACGTACGGCGGGATCCACGCGATGGAGGGCAACCCGACCGGCGCCATGGGTGTGGCGGACCTGCTCGGCTGGGACTTCCGCACGCCGGCCGGCATCCCGATCGTGAACGTGCCCGGCTGCCCGACGCACCCCGACAACCTGTCGGAGACCATCTTGTACCTGCTGTACCAGGCGACGGGCCAGGCACCGATGATCCCGCTGGACGAGAAGCTGCGGCCGACCTGGCTGTTCGGCGCGACGGTCCACGAGGGCTGCCACCGCGCCGGCTACTACGAGCAGGGCGAGTTCGCGGAGGACTACAACAGCCAGAAGTGCCTGGTGAAGATCGGCTGCTGGGGGCCGGTCGTGAAGTGCAACGTGCCCAAGCGCGGCTGGATCAACGGCATCGGGGGCTGCCCGAACGTCGGCGGCATCTGCATCGCCTGCACCATGCCCGGGTTCCCCGACAAGTTCATGCCGTTCATGGACGAACCTCCCGGCGCGACCGTGTCGAGCAGAGCGATCAGGGCGTACGGCGGCATGATCCGCCGGCTGCGCACCATGACCGCGAAGACCGTGGACAAGGAGCCCAGGTGGCGCCACACCGGCACGACGCTCACGACCGGCTACACCCCGCCCTGGCGCTGAGCCCGACCGCCTGACCAGAGGAGCAGTGCCATGGCGCACACCGCGAACACCACGTCACCGAGCATGGTCAGCGTCCGCGAGGAGGGCCTCGTCGAGATGGCGTGGGACCCCATCACCCGCATCGTCGGGAGCCTGGGGATCTACACCAAGATGGACTTCAAGAACAAGGTCGTGAAGGAGTGCTACTCCAGCTCCCACGTCTTCCGCGGCTACAGCGTGTTCATGAAGGGCAAGGACCCGCGCGACGCCCACTTCATCACCAGCCGCATCTGCGGCATCTGCGGTGACAACCACGCGGCGTGCTCCGTGTACGCACAGAACATGGCCTACGGCGTGCGCCCGCCACCCATGGGCGAGTGGATCATGAACCTCGGCGAGGCCGCCGAGTACATGTTCGACCACGCGATCTTCCAGACCAACCTCGTCGACGTCGACTACTGCGAGAAGATGGTCCGCGAGACCAACCCCAGCGTGTGGGAGCGCGCCAAGGAGACCGAGGCACCCCACGCCGGCCTGCACGGGTACCGCACGATCGCCGACATCATGACGGCGCTCAACCCGCTGGAGGGCGAGCTGTACCTCGAGGCGCTCCAGGTCTCGCGGTACACGCGCGAGATGTTCTCGCTGATGGAGGGCCGGCACGTCCATCCCTCGACGCTGTACCCCGGCGGCGTCGGCACGCAGGCCACCGTGCAGCTGTTCACCGACTACATGGTGCGGCTGATGCGCTACGTCGAGTTCATGAAGAGGACCGTGCCCCTGCACGACGACCTGTTCGACTTCTTCTACGAGGCGATCCCGGGCTACGAGGAGGTCGGACGGCGCCGCATCATGCTGGGCAGCTGGGGCGCGTTCCAGGACCCCGAGTACTGCGACTTCAACTACCGGACCATGGAGGGCTGGGGCCGCAAGATGTTCAGCACCCCGGGCATCGTGGTCGACGGGAAGCTGCTGACCACCAGCCTGGTCGACATCAACCTGGGCATCCGGATCCTGCTCGGGTCGTCGTACTACGACGACTGGGACGACCAGGAGGTCTTCGTCGACACCGACCCGCTGGGCAACCCGATCGACCGTCGCCACCCGTGGAACCAGACCACGCTCCCGCAGCCGACCCGGCGTGACTTCAGCGACCAGTACACGTGGGTGATGTCGCCACGGTGGTTCGACGGCGAGCGCAACCTGCCGCTCGACACCGGTGGGGGACCCCTGGCGCGGCTGTGGACCACGGCGCTGGCCAACCTCGTCGACTTCGGCTACGCGCGCTCCACCGGCAGCAGCGTGCAGATCCACCTGCCGAAGACGGCCACCATGCCCGAGCAGACGCTCGAGTGGACGATCCCGCGGTGGTCGAACACGCTCGAGCGCAACCGTGCCCGCAGCTACTTCCAGGCCTACGCGGCCGCGTGTGCCCTGCACTTCGTCCAGATGGCGCTCGACGAGGTCCGGGCCGGCAACACCGACACGTGGCGTCACTTCGAGGTGCCCGACCAGGCCATCGGTTGTGGGTTCACCGAGGCGGTCCGTGGCGTGCTCAGCCACCACATGGTGATCCGGGACGGCAGGATCGCCAACTACCACCCGTACCCGCCGACCCCGTGGAACGCCAGCC
>CAYVGE010000335.1:0-3700 GCA_964450395.1 uncultured Actinomycetota bacterium | reverse complement strand
AGCGGCGAGGGCCCCACGGTGCGCCCGCCGGGCTGGACAGCCGGGCGGACGTGGTACCAGGTGCACGCGCTGCGCGGCCTGGATGCTCCCGACACCAACCCGGCGCCGCATGCCGACACGCCGGTCGACCACCGGCTGCGCCGCCTGGAGCCGTGGCTGGACCACGTGGCCGACCTGGGCGCGGGGGGCCTGCTGCTCACGCCGATCTTCGCGTCGCTGACGCACGGCTACGACACGGTCGACGCCTTCCGGATCGACCAGCGGCTGGGCGACAACGACGACCTGGCGTGGCTCGTCGCCGCCTGTCATGACCGCGACCTGCGGTTGCTGCTCGACGGCGTGTTCAACCACGTGTCGCGGGAGTTCGCGCGGTTCACCGAGGTGCGCGAGGACCGGGGGCACACCGACGCCGCCCGGTGGTTCCGCGTCGACGTGGACGCCGAGGGGCCCGACGGGTTTGGCTACGACACCTTCGAGGGGCACGGGCACCTGGTGGCGCTGGACCACGACGCGGACGAGGTGCTCGACTGGGCCGTCGACGTGGCCTGCCACTGGCTGGACCGGGGCATCGACGGCTGGCGGCTCGACGCCGCCTACGCCGTGCCGACGGCCTTCTGGTCGCGGTTCGCACGCCGGGTCCTGGACCGGTTTCCCGAGGCCTACCTGCTGGGCGAGGTCATCCACGGTGACTACCCGGCGTTCGTGACCGCCAGCGGCCTGCACGCCGTGACGCAGTACCAGCTGTACAAGGCGATGTGGAGCTGGCTGCGCGACCGCAACCCGTTCGAGCTGTCGTGGTCGCTGGAGCGGCACGCCGAGTTCGCCAGCACGTTCGTGCCGCACACCTTCACCGGCAACCACGATGTGACGCGGTTGCGCACGCAGGTGGGCGATCCGGCGTTGACCGGTCACGCCCTGGCGGTCCTGTGCAGCGTGCCGGGCGCCCCGGCGGTGTACTACGGCGACGAGTTCGGGCTCGAGGGCCGCAAGGAGGAGCGGGAGGGCGGCGACGACGCCATCCGCCCGTCGCTGTCCGAGCTGCCCGCCGATGAGGGAGGTGGCGCCGGGCTGCTGCAGCTGCACCGCGACCTGCTCGGCGTGCGGCGCGCGCGGCCCTGGCTCGACACCGCACAGCTCGAGGTGCTCGACGTCACCGACGACCACCTGCGCTACCGGGTGACCAACGGGGACCGGGCGCTCACCGCGATCCTCAACGTGGGTGACGAGCCTGTGCACGTCCCCGATGGCGGGCACGCCATCGCGGGCCACGGCGTGGGCACCGAACCCGACACCGTGCCGGCGGACGCCTGGGTGCTGCTGGAGTGACCTCGCCCGGCCGTGGGGGCAGCCGAGCGCCGGCTCCGCCCGGTCGGGCGTCGGTCAGTCCCGGCGCTCCTCCTGCTGGTCGTCGATCCAGCGCAGGTGGTACGTGCCGTCGTCGTCGGTGCGGTGGTAGGTGTGCGCGCCGAAGTAGTCACGCTGTGCCTGGATCAGGTTGGCGGGCAGCCGTTCGCGACGGACCCCGTCGTAGTAGCTGAGCGCCGACGACAGCGCGGGGACGGCGATGCCGGCCTCGACCGCGCCGGTCACGACCCGCCGCCAGGCGGCCTGGCCCTCGGCGACCCCGTCGCGGAAGTAGTCGGCCAGCAGCAGGTTGTCCAGGTCGGGCGCGTCGTCATAGGCCTGCTTGATGCGGTCCAGGAACTTCGCCCGGATGATGCAGCCACCGCGCCAGATGGTCGCGATGCCGCCCGGGTCGAGGTCCCAGCCGTACTCCGCGGAGGCGGCGCCGAGCTGCTCGAAGCCCTGCGCGTAGGCGACGATCTTGGCGGCGTACAGCGCCGCGCGGACGTCGTCGACCAGGCCGTCGGTGCGGATGCCGCCGTCCGGCGACGGTCCCGACAGGACGCCCGCGGCCCGCTGCCGACCGGTCTTGTCCGACGAGACCACCCGGGCGTAGACCGCCTCGGTGATGGCGGTCGACGGGACGCCCAGGTCCAGCGCCAGCTGCGCGGTCCACCGGCCGGTGCCCTTCTGCGACGCCTCGTCGACGATCTGGTCGACCATCGGCCGCCCGGTGCGCGGGTCGGCGGTGCGCAGGATGTGGGCCGTGATCTCGATCAGGAACGACTCGAGGTCGCCGGCGTTCCAGTCGGCGAACACGTCCGCCAGCTCGTCAGCGCCCAGCCCGGCGCCGTGGCGCAGCAGGTCGTAGCACTCGGCGATCAGCTGCATGTCGGCGTACTCGATGCCGTTGTGGACCATCTTGACGTAGTGGCCGGCGCCGTCGGAGCCCAGATAGGTGCAGCACGGCGTGCCGTCGACCGACGCCGCGATCGTCTCAAGGGTGTCACCGACCTCCTCGTAGGCGTCGGCGCGGCCCCCCGGCATGATGCTCGGCCCGTGCAGGGCGCCCTCCTCACCGCCGGAGATGCCAGTTCCGATGAACCGCAGGCCGTGCTCGGCCAGGTCCCGTTCACGCCGCCGCGTGTCCTCGAAGTGGGCATTGCCGCCGTCGATGATGATGTCGCCCTCGTCGAGCCTGCCGGTCAGCTCATCGATCACCGCGTCGGTGCCGGAGCCGGCCTTGACCATCAGCAGCAGCCGCCGTGGGCGCTCGACGGCGTCGAGCAGGTCGTCGATCGTCTCGGCCCCGATGATCGGTCCGTCGTCTCCGTGCGCTGTGAGGAACTCGGTCATGCGCTGTGTCGTGCGGTTGTAGACGGCGACACCGATGTCGTGGCTGGCGAGGTTGCGGGCCAGGTTCTGGCCCATCACCGCCAGGCCGATGACGCCGATCTGAGCTGTCTTGGTCATGACGTCTCCAGGTCCTCCAGGTCGTCGGGTGTGCTGCGGGCGATCGTCGACGCCCACCACAGCAGTGGCAGCTGCAGGGGCACCCGTATCCGCGCGACGGCCGGGCCGCCGAGCCAACCGGGCAGTCCGCGGTAGCCGCCATCGACGGCCGCCTGCACGTTGGCGATCCAGACGCCGGCGAGGGTCACGCACGCGAGTGCCCCACCGGTGCGGGCCGTCCGGTGGGAGACCAGCAGTGTCGCCGAGCAGAGCTCCGCCACCGTGGCCAGCCGGTTGAGCAGCTGGGGGCCGCCGGGCAGCCACCGGGGGATGCGCTCGAACGCCTCCGGCAGCGCGACGTGCGCCAGGCCCGTGGGCGTCAGCAGCGCGGCCAGCCACCGTGACCACCGGGCGCGCCGCCGCGTGTCCGTGCTGACCGACATGGACGGCTCAGATCTCGGGAAGGCTGAACCGGGCGGGATCCTGCGGTAGGTGCCACCTCCGCGGCGCGATCAGGTCGTTGGCGGCCTCTGGGCCCCACGACCCCTGCGGGTACGGGTGCGGGTCGCCGATGTCCAGGATCGGCTCGACCAGCTCCCACGTCCGGGCGATGCCGTCGGTGCGGGTGAACAGGGTGCGGTCGCCGAGCAGCGCGTCGTGGATCAGCCGCTCGTACGGCCCGATCAGCTGGCTGCCGGTCTCGCCGTAGGTGAACCGCATGTTGGTGCGTCCAAGCCGCAGGGCGGGACCGGGCAGCTTGGCGAGGAAGCTGAAGCCCGCGCCCCCACCTGACAGGTCGAACGTCAGGTGGTCGCGCTCCAGGCCACTGTCGGGCACCTCGGGGAACATCGTGGCCGGTGGCCGCCGGAAGCCCAGCGTGACCAGCTGCTTCTTGTCGGCCATC
>CAYVGE010000334.1:0-3704 GCA_964450395.1 uncultured Actinomycetota bacterium | reverse complement strand
CGGCGGCGCGTTGCGCGCGAGCGCGCACGACATCACGCGTCTGCCCGTCGAGCGCGGCGGCCGTAGGCGCTCGGCCGTGGAGCGCACGGTCAACACGAGCGGCGTCGAGCTCTGCAGCGACCTGCTCGGACCGTGGGACCTCGAGGTACGGACGCGTCGCCGCATCGATCACTTGTCGGGCGGCGACGTGCGTGTCGAAATCGCCCGACACGTCGACGTACGCGACACCCTCCGACGTGCGGCGCGCACCATCGACCCCGCGGTTGGTGTCGGTCAGGCGGACCGACAGCCGTAGCGGGCGGCCGTCGGGAAGGCGTACGTCCGACCGGGCCAGCGCCGTGCCGCGGGATGGGTCGCTGCGGAGGATGCGGTCGAGCGCGTCGCGCAGCTGGACGGCGGCCTGGGCGTTGAGGTCGAGCCGGACGCGGCTGCCCTGGAACCACGCGTCCCGTCCGGCCGTCACCGCGAACCCCCCGCGCGGGCGCGGCGCGCCCGCGCCGAGCGCAACGCCAGCCGCGTCATGTGCGCACGCATAGCGTGCTCGGCCCGCCGCCGCCGCTCGGCGACCGGTAGGACACCGTCGGGGTCGACCTCGTGCTCGAACCGTTCCACGAACCCCTTGCGGGCGTTGGCGGTGGCCTCGCGGCTGTCATGGCGGGCGTGCATCGCGTGCGCCGCCAACCGCGCCCGCATGCTGCGCTGACTCGGTGACAACCCACTCGATGGACAACGGTCGCTGGACATGACGAAGCCTCCGATCGCTCGCGGCGCGCTCAACGCGCGCATCTACGACCGGCAGTCAGACCGCGCCACTGGCAAACCGCTTGCAGATCTGCTTGCAACTTGACTTCCGGGCGGCCGGCGGCCGTGCCAGTGATCTGCAAGTTCGGCGATCGGACGGCTTCGGCGATGCAAGCGATCTGCAAGTTCCGCGACCAGGCGTCCGCGGCGATGCCAGTGGAGTGCAAGTTCGGTGATCGGACCGCGTCGACGGTGCCAGTGATCTGCAAGTTCGCCGATCAGGCGTCCGCGGCGATCCCAGGGGTCTGCAAGTTCGGTGATCGGGCGGCTTCTTCGGCCGTGCCAGTGGAATGCAAGTGCGCCATCCACCGTTCTTCGGCGCTGCGCCCGAGCGCCGACGCGACCCACCAGGAGGACCTCACCTGCCGCGCCGGTGCCGCGAAGGGTCCCGACGGTGGCAGCCCGGTCGATCGAAGCACAGTGATTCGGAGCACGTACAGACGTCGACCACGGGCAACGTGAGGTGGAGATCGCCGGGCTCACTGTGTGTCGGGCGAGGATTCGATCCCACACCGAGCGACACGCGGCAGGGGGACTTCGCAGGTCGCCGCCCTGGCCGGTGACCGTGCGTTGGCCGCGAGCTAGATCCGATCGCCGGGCGAGAGGCGTCGGTGCGCCTTGCGTGCTCGCTCGGTCGCCGCGGACGCGCCGTAGCGTGACAGCATCTCGGGGCTGGACCAGCCGGCGATCCGCATGAGGTCGCTCTCGGTGCCGCCTTCGGCGAGCCAGGTGTGCGCGAACGTGTGCCGGAACTGGTGCGGGTGCACGTGGCCGATGCCGGCCTGGTGCGCGCGGCGATCGAGCATCTGGCCGATGCCCGACGGCGTCATCGGCCCGCGTTTGCCGAGCCAGAGCGCCACGCTGTTGGCGTGGTCGTGTCGGCGTCGGGCGCGCAGGTAGCGATCGAGCGCCAGTCCGGTGCGCCGACCGAAGGGCACGGACCGTCCGCGGCGGCCCTTGCCCATGACGTAGAGGACGTCGAGGTTGAAGTCGACGTCGTCGAGCTTGAGCCGCGCGACCTCCGACAGCCGACCGCCCGTGTCGAGCAGTGTCCTGATGATGGCGGTGTCCCGCCTGGCGACAAACGCCTTGCCCGCACACGCGTCGAGCAGCCTGCCAAGCTGGTCGTCGGTGAGCACCGGGACGGGCTGCTCGGGCACCTGCGGTGGGCGCATCTTGGTCATCGGGCTGACGTCGAGTTCGCCGTCGTCCTCCAGCCAGCGGAAGAACTGCCGCAGCGACCGGTAGCGTGCGGCGGCGGTCGCCGGCTTCCAGCGGTCCAGCAGCGACGCCAGCCACGCCTCGACGTGGCGTCGCTCGACGAGGCCGGCGTCGACCGGCAGGCCTTGGTCGTTGAGCCAGGCGTCGAACTGCAGCGCGGTCTCGGTGTAGCTCTGAATCGTGCGGGGTGACCGGTTGCCGGCGCGCAGATATCGCTCCCACGAGCGGACAAGCTCGCGGACACGGCCTACACTGCGTGACGACGCACGACGGGACATGGCCGGCAAGTTAGACGCTGTAGTACCGGTGTGCTAGGGTCATCCACCTGGCCTGTGGATAACAAAACCGCAGGTCAGAGGCCCAAAACCAGCGCCCTTAGCTCAGTGGATTAGAGCATCTGACTACGGATCAGAAGGTCGGGGGTTCGAATCCCTCAGGGCGCGCTTCGCATCTGTGCTGGTCAGCGGCCTGCGGTGTCTTCTTCATCGCCTCCGTCGCGCGGCGCTGGGCCATCTCTGGACCCAATCCTGGACCCACTGGCGTCGCCGACGACGCGATCGACCGCGTCGGAGATGGCCTGTACGGCGTGGTCCATCATCCGTTCGCTGACGTGGGTGTAGATCTCGCGGGTGGTGCGGCTGTCGGCGTGCCCGAGCAGCTGCTGGGCGACCCGCTCGTGCACACCGCTCTCCGCGAGCGTGGTTCCATAGGTGTGGCGCATATGGTGGATGCCGCGGTGCTCCACGCCCGCACGCTCGGTGACACGACGCCACACGCGTGACAGGTTGCGCTGGTTGATCGGCCGCCCGTTGCGGGTGGACAGGATCAGGTCGTGGTCGTCCCACACGGCCGCGTCGGCGCGTTGCTGCGCCTGCCGTCGGTGGTGCTCGCGGAGCATCTCGACGGTGACGGGTGGCAGCGGCAGCCACCGGCGACCGCTGTCGGTCTTGACGTCGGTGAGCACCGGCGACAGCGGGTCGAGTTGGTGACGCAAGCGCAGCAGCCCGGCGTCGAGGTCGACGTCGGACCAGCGTTGCCCGAGGACCTCCGACAGCCGCATGCCGGTGGCGTGGACCAGGAAGATCGCGACGCCGAGGTCCTCGTCGCGCGCCGCGTCGAGGACCGCGGCCTGCTCGGCGTGGGTGAACGGCCGCCGCTCGGTCGGCCGGTAGCTCGGGCCGCGGACGAGCTGGGCGACGTTGCGCGGTACCAGTCCCCACATCACGGCCTGGCCGAGCGCGATCCGTAGCACGGCGTGGGACAGCTGCACCGTCCTACGTCCCTTGCCCGACGCCAGCTCGTCGTTGATGAACCGTTGAACGTGCATGGGTGTCAGCTTGGCCAGCTTGATGCGCCCGAGACCGGGGACGAGGTGGCGGCGGACCGTGAGCTCGTAGCCCTGCTTGGTCTTGCTCGCCAGGTCTCCCGGTTCGACGATCTCGCGGATCCACGCGTCGAGGAACTGCTGGACGGTGGCGCGGCCGGCATCGGTCGACAGCCCGAGTTCACGCTCGTGCAGCCGCTGCTGCAGCTTGGCCCGCACCTCGGCCTTGGTCTTTGCCGAGACCTTCGCGCGGCGGCCGCGTTCGTCGCGCGGGAGCCGACCGACCCACAGCTGCACCGACGCGTCCCACGTGATCGACCCGTCGCCATCCGTCCGCCGCTTGGCCATCGTCAGTCGA
>CAYVGE010000333.1:0-3707 GCA_964450395.1 uncultured Actinomycetota bacterium | reverse complement strand
CTCGACCTGTGGGTGCAGCAGGAGGCCGGCAAGTGGTTGGTGCACTTTGAGAACGTCACCGACGAGGATCTGGCCGACGCGGCCGGGGCTGAGGCGGTCGCCCGGATGCACGCGCTTGCCGTTGGCCCGCTCGACGCCTGGCTCGATCAGGTGGCGCTCCTCCTCGGCTCCTTCCTCGACAGCATCGAGGCGCGCGCATGAGTGAGCGTGTAGCCACCGGGTGGGGGCGGTCATCGGGTCGTACTACGTCGGGGGCTCTCCGATGGCGATGAGGTCGCGACGCCGGCGGAGCTACGGTGCTCAGCGTGAAGAGATGCGTCCGGCGATCATTTACTTGGGCCACGCGCTCGGCGCTGTCGTCGTCGGTGGTGTTGTCGGCCTCGTCATCCCATTGGCGTTCGCGGCCACGGATCCGCGCGCCGACACCATCTCGCCCTTTGGCATCTACCTCGGACCGTGGGTCGGGAGCCATCGGCCTCGTGCTGGCGTGACGAATCCGGCGAACGCCATAGCCGTGTGACGGACGCCCATCGCATCCGGCGGACGTTTGTCTCGTGTGCTTTGTCACGGCTCGGGACATTCCCCGTCTCGTTCCACGACGTCCGTTGTCGCGCATACGTCATCAACGGCTCCCACGAGCCACGGTGCACTCGCCTCGCTCGCGGCCATGCACGAGGACGCACCCGGGTCGGCGACTCCGCTGACGGACACGGAGTCACCCGTTCGAGCGATCTCGCGGCCCTGGTCGTCGGTGACGATCACATCGTCACCGTTACGGGAGCTCGTCATCCCTGAGGGAAAGACGAGCGGCCTTGGCGAGGAGCCCGTGTTCTCAAGCCAGAGGCAATCAACCCGCCCCGCGAGTGTGCCGCCCATGCCCGCGTCAGGAAGCGAGTCTCGCGTGTGGGTAGGAAGCCGGCCGCCGGCCGTGTCTGCTCCCGGAGCGCTCCCGGCGCCGCAGGCGGCCAGCACGACGACGACCGTCGCCACGAGCCACACACGAGCAAGGCGCGAGAGCATCAGAGTGGGACGGTACCTCACCGTGTCGAGCACACGGTGGCCCTCTCTGAACGTCACGGCATCCCCGGCACTGCGACGGATGCGCACGCCGGATAGCACGTGGGCCGTGTGGACTAGAAGCCGCGGATGAGCCGTGCCTTGATCGGTCGACGGCGGTCGAGTTCGACGACGCCCGCCTGCTCGAGTACGACCATGACCAGTTCGATGTCTCACGGTAGATATACTGCTTGAGGTAGCCGCTGGGTGTCGTCACGTCGTCGGAGTGGTCGTACGCGCCGGACGTTCTCACCCAGCCCCGCCCGCGGAGCAAGTCCGCGAGTCCCTCGAGCGCATCCCATGGAATCGGCGTGCGCCACCGGCCACTGCCGAGCAGCAGCACGATGCCGTTGGTGTCGATCTCGGCGATCTCGAACGGCTTGGCCTGTCCAGGGGTGTGCAGCCGCATACCAGAGTGCACGGCTTCTCGGACTGCAGCTCGACCCTGCCCACGCAGGGAGTATCGCGCGGCTACGAACTGAACTCCAAGTCGAGACCCGCGCACAGACGGGTGCCGGTCATGCCGTGATTCTCGCCGGCCGCGCTACGGCAGCCACTACTCGTGGCGACCCGACCTTCGTGCTGAAGACCTCCACCGCACGCTGAGCCAACGGCGAACTGATCGATCATCGCAGTGCCCTGGATCTGGGAGGGACCTCACCCGGCCTGAACCGTGCTGCTGGCTCCGGGTGCGAACTCGTGCACCGCTACGCGACCCGCTCGGGCGCGGTCTCGTTCGAGCCGGTGGCAGCGCTCGTTGATCGCCGTCGCAGCACAAACCGCACGCCGTCCGCGCATCAGCGTAGGGCATCCCGCCACGCCGGTCGTCGAGGCCGGAGGGTGACCGGGCGAGGCACGTATCGTAGCGCCACGCACGTCGGGGCGTGTCTCGAACGCGGTCGGCTACGACGTCGACGCGGTGGCGGGCGGGGCCGCACTAGGATCCGACCCGTGCTGGCTGGCGGACGCCCCGATACCCGGTTCGTGGCGACGGACCTGGGTTATCTGGCGTATCAGGTCTTCGGGTCAGGGTCCCGCGACATCCTGTTCATCACCGGTGGCGTCTCCAACATCGACGCGCTGTGGGATGAGCCGTCGGCGGTGCGCTTCTTCGACCGCCTGTCGCAGCTCGGACGGGTGATCGTGTACGACATGCGCGGATCGGGGGTGTCCGACCCCATCCCCGGCGAGCTGCAGTGGCTGCCGTTGGAGGACTACGCCAAGGACGCGGTCGCGGTCCTCGACGCCGTCGGCTCCGAGCGCGCCGTCGTCTACGGCGACACCGAGGGCGGCATGACGGCGCTGCTCGTCGCGGCGACCCGGCCGGATCGCACGTCGTCGCTGGTGCTGGTCAATTCCCAGGCGCGGCTCGCTCGTGGCGACGACTATCCGATCGGCATGCCCCGTCGCGTCGCCGACGCGCTGTCCGCGCAATACCTGGCCCAGCATGGCGCGACGGGCGCGATGCTCGAGTTGACGGCGCCGAGCGTTGCCCATGACGCCCGCTTCCGCTCGTGGTGGATCCGCTACCAGCGCCTGTCGGTGTCGATGGGACTGGTCAAGACCACGTTCGACTGGTTCGCCAACCTCGATGTGCGCGCGGCGCTGCCGCTGATCCAGGCGCCGACGCTCGTCGTATCGCGTCGAGACGCGCGCTTCAACCGGCTGCAGTACAGCGAGTACATGGCCGAGCGCATCCCCAAAGCGGAGCTGTGCGTGCTCGACGGCGAGGACACCAACCCATTTCACGCTGGGGACTTCGGTCCCGTGCTCGAAGCTGTCGAGAGCTTCCTCACCGGCCGCCGGGACCGGCCTCGAACGGACCGCGTGCTGGCGACCGTGCTGGTCACCGACATCGTCCGCTCGACGGCACTCGCTTCGTCGATGGGCGATCAGCAGTGGTTGGACGTCCTCGCCGAGCACGATCGCATCGTGCGCACCCAGCTCGACCGCTTCGACGGGCGCGAGGTCAAGATGACGGGCGACGGCTGCCTGGCGATGTTCGACGGTCCTGGACGAGCGGTGGCCTGCGCTGCGGCCATCATCGCTGGCGTCATCCCGATCGGCCTGACGGTCCGCGCGGGCATCCACACCGGCGAGGTCGAGCTCCGCGGAGACGGGGACATCGGCGGGCTCGCCGTGCACATCGCCGCCCGGGTCATGGACCACGCCGACAACGGCGGCGTCGTGGTGTCGAGCACCGTCCGTGATCTCGTCGTTGGTTCGGCGTTGTCCTTCAGCCCCCACGTGGCCGCCAACCTGCGGGGCATCCCAGGCACATGGCAGCTGTACGCACTCGAGGGGCAGTCGAGTTCAGCATTGAGCGGGGTCGAGCGCACCACCAGGTAGCCCCGGTTGCCGCCACGAGGTCGCCTGGCTGGGGCTACGAACATCGGTGACGCGTGATCAGGCCTTGACACCGAACGTGCAGCCGCGGACAGTCACGGCATGACCGAGGTCTCCTCCTGGCTGCTGCGATTGGTCCGAGTGGCCCTGTTGGTGGTCCTCTTCTTCTTCTTGCTGTCCACGGTCGTGGCGGCGGGCGGGCCGACGACGGGCCCGCTGGAGAAGGCGGCGTTGGTCGTCGTTTTCTTCGGCCTGCTCGGACTCGCGGTTCCGGTACACCGCATCGGTCGCGGCCACTGACCATC
>CAYVGE010000332.1:0-3708 GCA_964450395.1 uncultured Actinomycetota bacterium | reverse complement strand
GGCCTGGTCGGGTGAATCTACGCCCCGAACCGGTCACGAAGTCAGATGCAAACCACTGCAGGTTGGGGCCGAAGACGACGATGAGGACGGCGACAGCGAGCCAGACCAGCGGGACCTTGAGCGCCAGGAACCTGCCGAGATCCACGCCACCATCGGCGGCCGCGAGGCCGACCGCGTTGCCCGCTGCGTGGAGCAGCGACACAAACAGCACGCTTTGGGCCGTGCGGTTGTACACCCACGCGTACACCACCGAGACTCCCACAATGTCGAGGAGCAACAGCACGACCGGAGTCTCGGCGGCCGGGCCGCCGGCGGTCAACCACACCGGTACGTGCCACACGGCCCACGCCAGCCCTACGAGCAGGCTGGCGATCAGCGGGCTGTAGCGCTTCTGTGCCTCACGTTGGGCGAAGCCTCGGAAGCCCAGTTCCTCCCACAGCGTGAACATGAACAGCACGCTCAGCGTCACGACCGGCAACGCTACCCAGTCGATCACCACATCCTGATCACTTTCTGTGACCACGGCGAACAGCAGGGCAAGTCCAGACAATGCCACCTGCAGCATCAGCACCAGCACATACCAAGCAGGTCGACTCGCGCCCCGGAACAGCGCCTGCAGCAGGCCGTCCACGCCGCCGCGCCCTGCCATGAGTCCTGCGACTACGACAGCAGCCAACGCGGGACCCACGGCTGCCAGGACACCGAAGAGCCCGAGTGCGGGGTTCGTGTCGCTGAGAAGGCCACGCGACGCGGCCGCTACCGGGATGTCTGATACCAACTGGATGACGTAGGCGGCGACCAGGAAGCTGCCGACGGGGTAACGCTCGGCGATCACGCGGACCGCCGCAAGGCCGCCCCCGCCGGAATCCATGCGCTCCATGACGGGCCCTACCGCATCACCGTCGGTAACAGCGGGTCTGACGATGCCAGCGTGACGCCGACGGGTCAAGACCACTGACTGTCCTCGGGTTTTCGGCCGGCATAGGCCCGTGGTCCGCCGCGTTCGCTGAGGAGCTGTTCGAACCAGACGAGCGGGACACCGGGGACGGAGACCCTGGCCATGCTCGAGGCAGATGGCCGATCGGATCCCGCACATCGTCGGGATGATGTCCGAGGTCGCCCACGACGACGTCGACGCCACGCTCGGGTGGTGCGACGACCAAGTTCGAGTTCGGGCTCGACCTGATCCAACGAACTGTCCCGCCACGAGCGCGCCTGGAGGTCTACGAACCCGAAGCCGCCGTCGTGCGGCGCATCTTCGACGACTACGTCATCCGCGGGTGCTCGATCCGCCAGACCGTGCATGGCCCGGCCGCCGACGGCATCGTCTCGCCGACGGGCAAACCGATGTAGTCGCCGTCGACGACCGGCCGGCTGCTGCACAACGAGGCTCACGTCGGTCGCGTCTACTACAACTGCACCGAGGCCGTGGCCGCCCCCGCCGGCGCCACCCGACCAACCATGCAGCGGCCCCGCCCGCGCGCCGACTGGATCGCCATCGCCGTGCCCGACATCGTGTCCGACGACCTCTCGACGCCGCCGGACGGGTCATACGCGACAACAGCAAGTGGAGCCCTCAGCAAACGTATGGCGGAGGTGATCATCGGCGAGATCCCTCTCTGTCAACATCGTGTGAGGCACCATTCCGCTCGTGATTGATGTGTCCTGAGGGCGAGGAAGCGACACCATGCGATGAAGACCGATAGCGCTGCCGTGGGCGTTGTCCACACTGGTGGCATGACCGATGAGCCAGACCCTGAGGTGCCCGCGCGGGCGAAGCGTTCGCGGCAGTACTCGGCGAAGTACGAGCTGCGGGTGCTGGCCGAGTACGAGCAGCTGGACAAGGCCGGAAACGGCGCGCTGCTGCGCCGGGAAGGGCTGTACACGTCGCTGATCTCGGAGTGGCGCAAACAGCGCGACCGTGGCGCGCTAGAGGCGTTGTCGCAGCCGCAGACCTGCGGGTACCCTCGCACGGCGAGCCTCACCGCTGCGCCGCGTGAATAGTCCCCTGACGGGCCCGATCCTCGCTCAGGTCATGCCGTGCCATGATTATCAGCGGCACTACAAGCGACCTGGCGACCTTGGTAGTGGTCCGTAGTTCTCCGGATGCGCCGTCCACGTCCTGGCGCACACGATGACGCCGAGCAACGACCGCCAGGCGCCGCTGCGGGACGGGCGTGGCCTCGCAAGCCGTTGCCGCCGGTCACACACCGCAGGACAAAGACGACACAGGAGCGGCTCAGGATCATGAGGAACTGGCAATGAACCCAAAGCGGCAGGGGCTTGCCGGTGTGATCCGCCGGCGTCCGATCACGGCGTTCGCCGTGTGGTTCTTCACCGTCGGTCAGGCGTTCGCCTTCGCCCCGTTGTACCTCGACGTCACGATCCCCGACCAGTGGTTCATCAACGCGAGCACGGTGGTCGGTTTGCTGGTGCCGACCCTGGTGATCACGTGGATCGTCGATGGCCGGGAGGGGCTCCGCGCGCTGGGACGGTGCGTCACGAAGGTGCGCGGACCGCTGAGCACGTACGCCGTCGGGCTCGTCGTCATGCCGTTGTGCGCCGTCGGCTTGGCGCTGGCGATCATCGGGACCCCCGACGTGCCGGCCTCCACGCTGGTGACCGCGATCGGCCCCTCGTTGCTCCTGAGCACCGTGATCGGGTTCGCGGTGAACAACCTGTGGGAGGAGGTCGCCTGGATGGGCTTCGTCCAGGCGCGCCTGCAGTCCCGCTACAGCCCCCTGCGCGCCGCCGTGTTCACCGCACCGCTGTTCGCCCTGCAACACGTTGCGCTGGTCATCGGCAACGGTGCCGCGATCGGCGCGGTCATCATGGTGGCCTTCGCGGTCGTGGCCATCCCGTACCGGGCGTTCAACGGGTGGCTGTACAACCGCACCGGTGGAAGCCTGTTCCTCGTCGGCCTGGTGCACGCGCTGGGCAACGCGGTGGCGCCGGGCGCCGGCTTCGGGCCGGGCTACCTACGGGTCCTCTACCCCACCGATGCCGACCTCGTCGGCGTCCTTCACATCCTCGCGTTCGCCGTCATCGGCCTGGTGACCATCGGGGTGACACGGGGACGCCTCGGAGTACCACGGGCACCAGAAGACCCGCCAACAGCGGGCGAGCTGCGACCCCGGGCCGGCGGCCGGCTTCTCCGATGACCGACAGCAGGGACCTACCGGAAACGGGGACGCGAAGCTTCCAGCACCACACGCACCAGGGTGACCTGCCGTCACAGGGTGATGCACACCTACGCCGTCGTTGCTGAACCGGTAGTTCTCCGGATGCGACGGTCGCGTCGCGTGGTGCACGGTGGCGCCTGCGTGTCGAGCAGGAGATGACGAGGTGTTCGGTGCCGGTGTCCATCGGTGACCGGGTGCTGCCCGGGTTGACTGCCGACATACTGGCAAAAGGCGCACCGCTGCCGACTGACAGCACCGAGCACCGAGCGGTCGCCGCCCACGGCGCGGCTCGTCGCACGTCTTGCTCAAGCCATCAGCCGCCTCGACGGCGTCGCAACTACGATGCTTCAAATCCAGGTCCGCTCACGGCTGCACCACGTCAACCGACAGCAAGGCCAACGCTGACTTCATGCCGTCGCCCGCCCGCCTTCAGGCGCCGGAGTACCGGGGCTACTCAGCGTTCCCGGGGGTGGCCGGCGTGCAGCGGGGTTTGGTCGTCGATGCGTCGGAACCACTCCCACGGCAC
>CAYVGE010000331.1:3476-3720 GCA_964450395.1 uncultured Actinomycetota bacterium | reverse complement strand
GGTGCGGGAACAGCCCGATCTGCTGGATCACGTAGCCGATGCGCCGGCGCAGCTGGTCGGCATTGACGTGCGTGACGTCCTCGCCCTCGAGGAAGATCCTGCCGGAGGACGGTTCGATCAGGCGGTTGATCATCTCCAGGGTCGTGGTCTTGCCGCAGCCCGACGGGCCGACGAGGATCACGATCTCGCCCTCGGGCATCTCGAGGCCCTGCACGATGCCGAGCAGCACAGCGCGGAGGAACTC
>CAYVGE010000331.1:0-3466 GCA_964450395.1 uncultured Actinomycetota bacterium | reverse complement strand
GCATCTCGAGGTCGATGGCGTCGACCGCGGGGATCTCCTGGCCGGGATAGCGCTTGGTCAGCTCGTCGAGGCGGATCATCGGCTCGCCGCCGGTACGGTTCGATCGCATGGTCATCGCAGTCCCCGCGGTGTGGTGAGCCTGGTGAGCAGGGCCAGCAGGCCGTCCAGGAGCAACGCCACGAAGACGATGGTCACCGTGCCGATGATGATCTCCGGCTGGGCTCGTGCCGACCCGAGCGAGCTGATGGCGCTGAAGATGAGCTCGCCGAGGCCGGGCCCGGCGACGTAGGCGGCGATCGCCGCGATCCCGACCAGGAGCACCGTCGCGACGCGCAGGCCGGACAGGATCACCGGGTAGGCCAGCGGCAGCTCGATCCGCAGCAGGCGTTGGGTGCGCGACATGCCCATGCCGGTGGCGGCCCGGACGATCGCGGGGTCGACCTCGCGCAGCCCGGTGACGGTGTTGCGCACGATCGGCAGCAGCGCGTAGACGGCGAGCACGGAGATGGCCGCCGTCCACCCGAGGCCGACGATGACGACCAGGGCTCCGAAGTAGGCGAGCGCGGGGACCGTGAACAGGGTGTTGGTGACGACGAGCAGCACGGTGACCGCGCGATCGTTGCGGTAGACCAGGATCGCGAGCAGCACGCCGATGACGGTGGCGATGCCCACCGCCATGGCGACGGCGATCAGGTGCTCGATGGTCAACTGGAGCACCGTCTCCCATCGACGCGACAGGTAGAAGCCGACGGTCATCGCGGTCCGGGGCGCATGGGGATCCTTCCGGCCGTCCGGGCGGGGCCGTCGCCGCCGCGACGATCGTCTCCCAGGGCAGATCGTACGACAAGTATAGGAAGGTTGGCCCCACCTCGAAAGCCACCGCCGTCCACGACCGTGCGCCCGGTGTGGTGCTGATAAGAACACGGGCACATGTTTCTTGTGGAGAAACATTTCGCGATCTAGTGTGTGGCCATGGCACAGCCCAACATCCTGCTCGTCATGGCCGACCAGCTGGGTGCGCCGTTCCTGCCGATCCACGGGCACCCGGTCGTCCGCGCCCCGGCCGTCGAGCGCCTGGCGTCCCAGGGCGTCGTGTTCACGTCCGCCTACAGCAACAGCCCGCTGTGCGCGCCCGCCCGGTTCACCATGATGACGGGCCAGCGCAACAGCCGGATCGGCGCCTACGACAACGCCTCGGAGCTGCCCGCCGCCATCCCCACCGTCGCGCACCACCTGCGGGCGCTGGGCTACCAGACGGTCCTCTCGGGCAAGATGCACTTCATCGGCCCGGACCAGCTGCACGGGTTCGAGCGGCGCCTGACCACCGACATCTACCCGGCCGACTTCGGCTGGACGCCCAACTGGGACGACTCCGACGGGCGGTTCGACTGGTGGTTCCACGACATGGGCAGCGTCGTCAACGCCGGCATCGCCGAGGCCACCAACCAACTCGACTTCGATGACGACGTCGGGCACCTCGCGCTCCGCGCCGTCCGCGACCTCGCACGCGGCGACGACGGACGCCCGTGGTTCCTGACAGTATCGTTCACCCACCCTCATGACCCGTACGTGATGCGCCGCGCGTACTGGGACCGGTACGACCATGCCAGCGTCGACCTGCCGCGGGTCGGCCGCGATGACGTCGACCCCGATCCCCACAGCGCGCGCCTGCGGCGCGTGTCGGCCATCGACGAGGTCGAGCTGACCGACGAGGTGATCCGCACCGCCCGCCACGCGTACTACGCGTGCATCTCCTACGTCGACGACTGGCTCGACCAGCTCCTGGGGGCCCTGGAGGCGACCGGCATGGCCGACGACACCGTGGTCGTCTTCACCGCCGACCACGGCGACCTGCTGGGCGAGCGCGGCCTCTGGTACAAGATGGCGTTCTTCGAGCCGGCGGCGCGCATCCCGTTGGTGGTCCGGGCGCCCGGCGCCGCCGCCGGGGTTGCGGCGGGCGACCACGTCTCGCTGCTGGACCTGCTGCCGACGCTCGTCGAGCTCGCGGGCGGCGATCCGGCAGGCGACCTGGGTCACGAGGTCGACGGTGCCAGCCTGGTGCCGCAGCTGCACGGCGACCGGGATCCCGACCGCACGGTGCTGGGGGAGTACCTGGGCGAGGGCGCGGTGGCACCGATCTTCATGGTCCGCCGCCACCGGTGGAAGTTCGTGTGGTCGGCCCCCGACGGTGCCCAGCTGTACGATCTGCGGACCGATCCCGACGAGCGCCGCAACCTCGCGGGGGACCCGGATCACGCGTCGGTCACCGCGGCGTTTCGCCGCGAGGTCGACGCACGCTGGGATCCCGCCCGGATCCACGCCGAGGTGGTCGCCAGCCAACGCGCCCGCCGGGTGGTCGACCGGGCGTTGCGGATGGGGCGCTACACGGCGTGGGACCACGTGCCGGTCCCCGACAGCGCCAACCAGTACGTGCGCAACCACCTCGACCTGCGCGTCGTGGAGGCCACCCGCAGGTACCCGCGGCCGATGGTGCCGCCACCTCCCGGCGCAGCGACCGTGGCGCCCGCCGCTCCCGGGGCCGACGACCGCGCCGGCCCGCCGCACATCTCCCCGGCCACGGTGGGTGCGCCGTGAGCGCCGGCGCGGCGGCCGTCGACGTCGTCATCGTCGGTGGCGGCTCGGCGGGCTGCGTGCTGGCGAACCGCTTGTCGGCGGACCCGGCGACCAGCGTGCTGGTGCTGGAGGCGGGTCGGGCCGACCACCTCGCCGACGTGCTGATCCACATGCCGGCGGCGTTGACCATGCCGATCGGCAACCGCCACTACGACTGGCGGTACCGGTCCGAACCCGAGCCCGGGATGCACGGCCGGCGCATCTTCCACGCCCGGGGCAGGGTGCTGGGGGGCTCGAGCAGCATCAACGGCATGATCTTCCAGCGCGGCAACCCGATGGACTACGAGCGGTGGGCGACCGTGCCCGGCATGGCCCGGTGGGACCACGCGCACTGCCTGCCGTACTTCCGCCGCATGGAGACGTGCCTGGCCGCCGACCCCGACGACGCCTACCGCGGGCACGCGGGGCCGCTGGTGCTCGAGCGCGGGCCTGCGACCAACCCGATCGTGGTGGCCCTGCTGGCCGCGGCCCGCGAGGCCGGCCACCCGCTGACCGACGACGTCAACGGCGTCCACCAGGAGGGCTTCGCGGCGTTCGACCGCACGATCCACCGCGGCCGGCGGCTGTCGGCGGCGCGCGCCTACCTGTGGCCGGTGCGTCGGCGGCCCAACCTGCGCGTCCGCACCCGCGCCATGGCCACCCGGGTGCTGTTCGACGGGACCCGTGCGACCGGCGTCGAGTACGTCCGGGCGGGGGTCCGCCAGCGGGTGCACGCGCGGGAGGTGATCCTGTGCGGCGGCGCGTTCAACACGCCGCAGCTGCTGCAGCTCTCCGGCGTCGGAGACGCCGGGCGGCTGGCGGCCCTGGGCATCGACGTCGTCGCCGACGTGCC
>CAYVGE010000330.1:931-3742 GCA_964450395.1 uncultured Actinomycetota bacterium | reverse complement strand
AGGTCCGCGAGACCGTCACCGCACAGCGCAAGACGCTCCAAGGCCAGGCGACGGTGTGCGCCCGGCTGCGCCCCGACATGACCCACCTGAACGACCCCGTGCAGGCCGCCCGGTTCGCGCTGCGCGGCGTCGCGCAGCGCATCGTCGCGCTGCGCCGCGAGATCGCCGGCTACGACACCCACCTCGACGCCCTCGTCGCCGATGTCGCGCCCACCACCAGCGCGCTGCTGGGGGTCGGCACCCACCACACCGCCCAGCTGCTGGTCACCGCCGGGCAGAACATCGACCGGCTCCACAGCGACGGCGCGTTCGCGCACGTGTGCGGCGCCGACCCGATCCCGGCGTCGTCGGGCAAAACGATCCGGCATCGACTCAACCCCGGCGGCGACCGCGACGCCAACCGCGCGCTGCACATGATCGCCGTCGTCCGGCTGCGCTACTGCGAACGCACCCGCGCCTACGCCGAACGCCGCCGCGCCGAAGGCAAGACCAACAAAGAGATCATCCGCTGCCTCAAGCGCTACATCGCCCGACAGGTCTACCGCACCCTCGTCGCCGACCTCCACGCACAACCAACTTGACCTCTATAGGAACGTCCCAGGCCAGACCAGAGCCGACGACAACCACTGCGTGCCGAGTCGTTGACGCAGTGTCTGCGCGGAGTCCGTGACGGCGTCCTCTCGAGTTCGAACGACAGTTGCGCGACGATGCAGGTGTGGAGCAGAGCATCACGGTCGAGATCGCGGCACCTGCAGAGCGCGTCTGGGAGGTGTTGACCAATGTCGAGCAGTGGTCGGAGTGGACCGAGACGGTGACGTGGGTGAGGCGGCTCGACGAGGGGCCGCTGCGGTCCGGGTCGCGGGCCAAGATCAATCAGCCCAAGATCCCCGAGACCGAATATGTCGTGACCAAGCTCGACCCCGGGCGGTCGTTCACCTGGGTCGCCACCGGCCCCGGGGTGACGACCACTGCGCGGCACGACGTCGAGGAGTTACCAAGTGGCGGCAGCCGGGTGACGCTCGCCGTCGAGCAGGGCGGCTGGCTCGGGTCGGTGATGGGCCGGTTCTATCGCGGCCTGACCGATCGCTATCTCGCGAACGAGGCCGCTGGCCTGAAGTCGCGATGTGAGGGCGAAGCTGCCAGGGGCTGACCCCGGCCCCAGCCGAGTGACCCGCGAGGGACGCCGAACAGTTCCTTGGGCCGAGTGCAGGCACCGGCGCGCCGGCCGGGCGCACAATGACCGTTGCCCGGCACACGCGACAGGGACACGAGATGGCCGCAGCACCCTCGCCAGAGCTGCCCTCCCCGAAGGCGAGCGATGTCGTGATCGCCGCGGTGATCGGCGGTGGGGCAGGTGCCGCGCTGGCGGCGCGGTCCGGCAGGCGCCGTGTGGCGCTGTCGACGGTCGGTGGCGCCGCGCTGCTGGCGGTAGCCAAGGCCGTCGCTCGCGCACGGAAGCGGTCACCGATCGACAACCAGGCGTTGTGGTACCGGATCTTGTCGACCGGCGCCCTGGCGGCTCCGTTCGGGTGGCTCGCGGGCCAGACGACCAGCGCGGCGCCGATCCAGCTCGGCGCCGCAACGGGCCTGCTCGCGGGCCTGCTGGGCGTCCGTCCGCAGAAGGTCGTCCTCGGACCGCTCGTCGGCGCCGCGATCGGTCAGGCGTTGCAGGCGCGTGGACGCCGGCCGTCCCCGGCCGCGGTGGCCACGGTCACAGCTGTGCTCTACCGGACGGTGTCCGCAGCGGTGTTCCGAGACGCCCAGGTGACGCTGCTGGCCGTCCGCGCGGGCGTCGCGGACCTGCCGTTCGTCGTCCCGCTGGAAGCGCGCTCCCGGTACGTCGGCGTCGACTACGTGCGGTCGCTGGCCCAGGTGCTCGGTGGCACCTACGTGCGCGACGCCGCCGATGCCGGCATCGTCGCGTCGCTTGACCAACTGGCCGGCCCCGACTTCGACGCCGGCACCGTGGATCCACGGGTCCGCGAGTTCTACGAGCACACGACGCGCTTCGCGTTAGACATCGTGCCGGAGTGGCGGACATGGGTCCGTCCCGGCTACCTGCTGTACAGCTCGCTGGTGGCCAAGCCGCTCGGTCAGGCCAACGTGCCGATGAACCAGCGCCAGGCCCTGCGCGGCGTGGCCAGCCGGATCGACACGATCGACGTGGACCACGACGACATCGTCGACGTCCGCGGCTGGATCCGGTCCTTCGCCGCCACGGGCGAACCCATCTACGTCGGGATCTACACCACCTACCGCCACGACGACCGCGGCTTCGTCAGTGTCGGGTTCCCCCTGCCCCACGCCAGCTTCACCGCCACCCTGGCGCCGCGCGCACGAGACGACGGCGGCCTGGTGTTGACCAGTCACAGCCCGCTGCCGCACACCGGCCACTACCTGACCTACATCGACCCCGGCTCGCGCGAGCTGACGACGCTGGGGGTGCCCGGCTTCAGCGAGGAGCTCGACATCTACGTCGACGCCGGCGAGCTGCGCGCGGACCACTCGTTCTGGGTCTTCGGGCTGCCGTTCCTGGTGCTGCGCTACCACATCCGCCGCAAGCCCGCCGGCGGCGTCGCGTGAGGGCTGCGAGCAGGGATCGTACCGCGGCACGAACCCCTACCTGGGACGCCGGTGGAACGTGGCGCGCAACATGCTCCGCGACGGCACGCCCACGGCCGCCTACCCGTTGGAGACGTGGGGGTACCAGGAGGTCGGCCGCGTCGACGCGGTCGGCGACGGCATCGAGGCCGTCGCCGGGCACCGGGGTGTGGGGCGCGTGAGCCACCACGGGTCCGCGCTCGTCGACCG
>CAYVGE010000330.1:0-921 GCA_964450395.1 uncultured Actinomycetota bacterium | reverse complement strand
CGGCTGCCCGACGACGTCGCGTCCGTCCACGGCATCTTCACCCGCATCGGGCGGTGGGGCTGAAACGCGGTGCTCGCCGACGTCCGGCTGGGCGAGCAGGTGGCGGAGTTCGTCTCGGTGTGCCGGGCCTGCTTGCGGTGCAGCTGGCACGGCGCAGCGGCGGGCGGGTGACGACCATGGACCGCGTGGACCACCGGCTGGCGCTCGCCGCCGAGCACGGCGCCTACCAACTGCGTCGACATCCGTGACGACGCCGCGACGACGGCGATCCGGGGCCGCACCGAGTGGCCGCGGCGCGCACGTGTCGATCGAGCTGACCGGTTCGTACGCCGCGCTCATCGACGTATCGGATCGCTCAAGCCCCCGATCAGCCCGCGACTGAGCAGCCGATCCACTCTGGCAATCTCCGCCACGATGTCGCCGCGGCAAGGCCGGCGTGACTAGCGGCGCCACGCTGCTTCGGCGATTCGCGGTCACCGGCGTCGCGCAGCGCGGCCGCCTCCCGCGGACGATCCGCCGAGCGAGATCGTGAGACCAAGTACGAACCCGGCGTCGTACCAGTTACCCGCGTTGTGCACCTCGTAGACCGTGACGTCGTCGGTGAACAACGACACGACGAACGTCACGAGCACGATGACACCGTGCCACAGCCCCAGCCAGAACCCCGCCGGCGCCTCCGCTGCACCGGCAGTACCGATCTCGGGGTTGGGCCCGGGTGCGCACGCGGTGAGGAGGAGCAGCACCAGCACAAAGAGCAACGCGCGTCGCCATCGCATGGTGGCATCCTTCGTCGTCGCGAGAGTTGACCAGCAGCGTCGCACGCTTAGAGGACGGCCGCGTGCCATCGCGTGTAGCCCGACCAGCCAGCGCACGAGAATGCGCCGCCCCGCACGATACGTGCCACGCGGGTGCCTGCCGCGT
>CAYVGE010000329.1:0-3746 GCA_964450395.1 uncultured Actinomycetota bacterium | reverse complement strand
CTAGGCTGCGATCCGAACTACTCGGGCTGCGTGCCCCGCCACCCACCGGACGTCGACTGCGACCGCGTCGACGGGCCGGTCCGCGTCCTCGGCGCCGACCCGCACGCCCTCGACGGCAACCACGACGGCATGGGCTGCGAGGGCCCACCCACCTGACCGCGGCCACGGACAATCCCGGCAGCACCCGCCACATCCCACCCCCATGGCAACGGACCGGCGTTCCCGGCGCCACCCGCCACGGTCAGCCGGCGAGCTCGTCGATGGCGCGCAGGATGCGTTCGATCGAGACCCGCCGGGCGGTGCCCAGCGACTGCGCGAACTCGCCCACGCGCAGCTCCTCGATCAGCCACGGGATCTCGAGCACGTCGGCCTGACGACGCCGCGCGGGTGCCAGCCGCCGCAGCTGTTCGGCGTACGCCCGCTGGGTCACCGCGATGCGGTCCATGCGCTCGCGGTCGCGGTCCGGGTTGCGCGCCAGCGTGTCGAGCCGGTGGCCGATGGCCGCGACGTAGCGCTCGAGGTCGGGCAGGCGGCGCACGCTCTTGGCCGTGATGAAGCCGGGGTGCACCAGACCATCGAGCTGGACCCGCATGTCGGTGCGGGCAGGACCGGTGCCGGCCAGGTCGAGCTCATCGATGCGCACCCGCACGTCGGCGGCAGCCGGCACGATGCGCGCGACGGTGCGCAGGACGTCGGCCAGCAGGTCGGACAGATCTTCCCTGACGGCCTCGGACAGCGCGGCGAACGCGTCCGCGTCCCAGGCGGGTGCGCCGTGGCGGCGCATGAGCTCGTCGACCGCGGCCGTCGCGGCGTCGTCGAGCAGCGCCGACACGCTGCCGTGGGGGTTGGCCGTGAGTGCCAGCTTGGTCGCGTTGTCCACACGCCGCGCCATCTGGGCGACCGGCGACCCCGCCGTGCGGCGCAGCAGCCGGCGGGTGCCGAGCCACATCGCGACGCGCTGCTCGGGCTCGCTGCCCAGCACGCGGACCGCGACCGTGTCGCCCTCGTCGACCAGCGCCGGGTGGCCGACGAGGGTGTGGCCGTCGCGCTCCAGGCGAATCGTCCGTGGCAGCTCGCCGAGGTCCCAGCTCGTCAGCCCGCTGCGTTCGATGCCGGACGCGTCGGTCAGCGCCGACTGCACCCGCCCGGCCTGCTCGTGCTGCAGCACCGCCAGGTCGTCGCCCTCGGCGAGCACGTGCCCCCGGGCGTCGGTGACGGCGACGTGTGCGCGCAGGTGGTCGGGCAGCTGCTCGGGGTGCCAGTCGCCGCGGTCGACGACCACGCCGCTGACCCGCCGCACCGCGTCGCCGACGGCGTCGAGCAGGCGACCGTCCGGCGGTCCCAGCGCGGCGAGCACGTCGCGGGCCGTGTCGGGGATCGGCACCAGCCGCCGCCGCAGGTGCTTGGGCAGGGTCCGCAGCAGCTCGGTGACCAGCTCGGCGCGCAGGCCGGGGACCAACCAGTCGAAGGCCCCGGCGTCGAGCCGGTGCAGGACCGCCAGCGGCACACGGACGGTCACCCCGTCCGCAGCGGTCCCCGGCTCGAACTGGTACGACACCGGCAGGTCGGCTCCCCCCGCCCGCAGGTGGTCGGGGAACGCGTCGGCGTCGACGCGGTCGGCCGCGTCGCCGAGCAGCACCTCCGGCGGCAGATCGAGCAGGTGCGGGTCGTCGCGCCGGGCGCGCTTCCACCAGCCGTCGAAGTGCCCGGCCGAGGTCACGTCCCGGCCGACGCGCGCGTCGTAGAACGCGAAGAGCGCATCGGGGTCGACCACGTCGCGGCGGCGCAGCTTGTCCTCGACCGCCTCCGCCTCGGCGATGCGTTCGGCGTTGCGCCGCCAGAACGCGTGGCGCGGCCGCCAGTCGCCCTCGACCAGCGCGTGGCGGATGAACAGCTCGCGGGCAAGCGCCGGGTCGACGGGGCCGTAGTGGACGGTGCGCGCGGTGACCAGCGGCAGCCCGTACAGCGTCACCCGCTCGTGGGCGACGGCCTGGCCGCGCTCGCCGTCCCACCACGGGTCGGTGTGCGTGCGCACCACCAGGTGGGCGCCCAGCTCCTCGGCCCACTGCGGCCGGATGCGTGCGACGGTCCGGGCCCACAGGCGGGACGTCTCGACCAGCTCCCCGGCCATCACCCAGTCCGGTCCCCTCCCGCCGGCACGCTGACGCTCGCCCGCACCCCGCGGTGACCGCTTGAACAGCACCGATCCGGGATGGATCGCGAACCGGGCGCCGCGCGCGCCCCGGTAGTCGTGGCCGTCGCCGTCGCGCACCCCGATCCGGGACAGCAGCCCCGACAGCACGGCGCGGTGGACGACCGCCGGCTCGGCCGGCGTGGCGTTGCGGTGCATGCCCAGGTCGCGGGCGACGCGGCGCAGCTGGGTGACCAGGTCCTGCCACTCGCGCACCCGCAGGTGGTGGAGGTACTCGGCCCGGCACAGCTTGCGGAACTGGTTGGACGACCGCTCGTCGCGCTGCTCGCGCAGGTACGCCCACAGGTGCAGCCAGCTGAGGAAGTCCGACCCCTCGTCGGCGAAGCGCGCGTGCAGCGCGTCGGCGTCGGCGCGCGCGTCGGTCGGCCGCTGGCGCGGGTCCGGGATCGACAGCGCGGCGCAGATCACCAGCACCTCGTCGAGGCACCCGGTGCGGTCGGCCTCGATCAGCATGCGCCCGAGCCGCGGGTCGATGGGCAGCCGCGCGAGCGTGCGCCCCACGTCGGTCAGCTCTGGGCCGTCCTCGCCACGTCCGCCGTGCCGTCCCCTGCCACGTCCGCCGCGCCCTCCCCGGCGACGGCGGCGGGCCACCTCCGCGGGGTCGCGCTCGATCGCGTGCAGCTCGTCGAGCAACGCCAGGCCGTCGCGGACCTGTCGCGCGTCGGGCGGGTCGAGGAAGGGGAACCGCTCGATCTCGCCGAGCCGCAGCGCGGCCATCTGCAGCAGCACCGATGCCAGGTTGGTGCGCAGGACCTCCGGTTCCGTGAACCGGGGCCGGGCCGCGAAGTCCTCCTGGCTGTACAGGCGGATGCACACCCCGTCGGAGGTGCGCCCGCACCGGCCCTTGCGCTGGTCGGCCGACGCCTGCGAGATCCGCTCGATCGGCAGCCGCTGGACCTTGAGCCGCGCGCTGTACCGCGAGATGCGAGCCAGCCCGGTGTCGACGACGTAGCGGATCCCGGGCACGGTCAGGGAGGTCTCCGCGACGTTGGTCGCCAGCACGACCCGGCGCGCGGTGTGGGGCTCGAACACCCGGCGCTGCTCCTTCGACGACAGCCGGGAGTACAGCGGCAGCACCTCGGTCGCGGTCAGCTCGAGGGCCTCGACCGCGTCGGCCGCCTCACGGATCTCGCGCTCGCCCGAGCAGAACACGAGGATGTCGCCGGTGCCCTCGGTCCACAGCTCGACCACCGCGTCGGCGATCGCGGTGGGCTGGTCACGGTCGACGTCGACGTCCGCGTCCTCGTCGGTGTCGTCGTCCGATCCCCGCCCGACGGCTCGCAGACGCCCGCCCCCATCCAGCACCCCGGGCTCGTCGAGGGGGCGGTAGCGCACCTCGACGGGGTACATGCGGCCCGACACCTCCACGATCGGGGCGTCGTCGAAGTGGCGAGAGAACGCCTCGGGGTCGATGGTCGCCGAGGTGATGACGACCTTGAGGTCCGGCCGGCGCGGCAGCAGCTGCGCCAGGTAGCCGATCAGGAAGTCGATGTTGAGGCTGCGCTCGTGCGCCTCGTCGATGATCAGCGTGTCG
>CAYVGE010000328.1:2952-3780 GCA_964450395.1 uncultured Actinomycetota bacterium | reverse complement strand
GTGCCAGACGTTGCGTGGCTTGTACACGAGGTCACCGGGCTCGCCGTAGACCACCTCGTCGCCGAGCTGGAACCCCCAGCGGCCCTCGAGGATGAACGAGTACTCGTCCTCGCGGGTGTGCAGGTGCATGGGAGACGCCAGGCCGCGGGGCACGATCGGGTGCTCGATGAGGCCGAACCGATTCTCGGCGTCGCCGCCGTCCATGACGAACCGTGCTCCCATCGCCAGCAGCGCACCGGTCTCGGTGTCGCCTACGCGTGCCACCGGCTGCTCGAGGCTCAGGTTGATGAAACTCATGTCTTGTCTCCTCCGTGGTCGTGCGGTGTCGTGCGCATCCTGTCCGATGTCGACCAGCCGTCGCGTCCGACCGCCAACAGGGAAGGTGCTGGATTCAGCGTGGACGGCGGGACGATCGACGTCGCCGGGTACCCGCACCCACCTAACCGCGTGGGATACGCACTTAGCGGCCGAGACGCCGCGCCAGGTGAGGGAGTTCGCCGCGGTGCGATGCGCCCGTCTTGCGCAGCAGGCTGGCGATGTGCTTCTCGACCGTCCGCGGTGAAATGACCATGTGCTCGGCGATCTGGCCGTTCGACAGCTCGTCTGACGCCAGCGCGAGGACGTCCATCTCGCGGCTCGTGACCCCCAGCCGGCGCAGCTCGTCGGGGACGGCCGACACGCCCCGGCCGCGACGCGGCACTGCGCCACCTGCGTCTCGCAATGTGGTCCGGCAGTCCGTGGCCAGGGGTGCGTGGCCGTGTGCGTCGAACCACCGCACGCACGACTGCAGCCAGGTGACGGGCTTGCCCCACCGGTCGGCCAGCGCAG
>CAYVGE010000328.1:0-2942 GCA_964450395.1 uncultured Actinomycetota bacterium | reverse complement strand
CGTGGACCAGCCAGTCCGAACCCTCGTACACCTCCATGCGGGCTATCGCGTCGTGGAACCGTCGCGCGGCGGCGTCGAGGTGGCCCTCGCGTCCGGAGACGATCGCGTCGGCCACCAGGCCGTGGGCGACGTTGAGGCGGGTATCACACCCCGCAGCGGTCGCCGCAACCGCCCGGGCCTGTCGTCCATCGTCGCCCGCCAGGGTGCACAGCAACGCCCACAAGCCCCAGTGTGGGAAGTGCTCGCCGGGCCGCTGCTGGCGCAGCAGGTGCGTCGCCCGGTCGAGCGCCGCTCGTGCGGCGCGCCGATCGGCCTGATTGAGGTGGAGCACCGTGCGCACGTTGCCCCAAATGGCTGCCTCGACGGCGGCATCGCCCGGCGCCGCGGCCTCCGCGAGACCGATCGCGGCTTCCATTGGCTCGATGCGGCGTTCGTGTGCGTAGCTCCGGGCCAGCACCGTGAGGGCCGGCGCCAGGATCGACAATCCGAGCCGCTCGGCGACCGCGATGCTGCGTTGGACGGCGTCCCGCGCGATCTGCGTGCGACCTTGCGCCACAAAGGCCGACGCGAGATGGAAGTCGACGACCGCCGCCGTCGCCGGCGCACCGGCGCCGATCGCCGCGCGCCGGGCGGCGGTGAGCCGCGCCGTACGCATGGTGTCGAACAGGTCGATGGTGCCCAGCTCGTGCAGTGCTCGCGCCCGCCACACGGCCAGGCCGTGTCGCTCGGCGCACGCAAGCGCCTCCGCGAACGCACGTTCGGCGCCGACCACGTCGGTTACGCGCAGGCAGCGGCCGATGGTCTCGTGGGCCTCGCACCACACGTCGGGCAACTCGGCGGCGTCCTGCAGCGCTTGTCGCGCCAGCTCAGCCGCACGGTCGAGGTCACCGTGCTCGACGGCGACCTGCGCCGCGAGCGACGTCGCACGCGCGACGCGTGTGCGGTCCCCGAGCGTGGCAGCCCGGTCGCGCGCCGTGTCGGCTCGGCTGGTCGCCCGCTGCAGCTCACCCGACGTCATTGCCGCCCTGGCCAGCGCGAGCTGCAGGTCGATCTCCGAGCCCGGCGCATCCCCGCGGGCCCGGCGCGCACGCAGCGCGGCGTCGCCCAGCGTGCTGGCGCGCGCCGCCTGACCTGTCAGGGCGTACACCCGCGCCAGACGCTCGTCGATCCGCAGGACGGCGTCGGGATCGGTCAGCAGGCCGCGTGCGCGCTCGAGGCGCGCCACGGCGGACGACAGTGCTCCGCGGTCGGCCGCGCTGGTCGCGGCGGTCACCAGATGCGTCGCAGCCTGGTCCGGTCGGCCCGCGAGCTCGGCGAGCTCGGCGGCGATGTCGGGCCACCCGCCAGTCAGTTCGGGGTGTGCCCGCTGCACCGCGTCAAGCGTGCGCTGGGCGACCTGGCGGCGCTCCGACGGGAGCATCAGCGCGATGACATGGTCACGTGTCAGCGCGTGACGGAAGCGGAACTCCTCGCCGACAGTGACGACGAGCTGCGCGTACGTCGTCTCTCGTAGCGCAGACGTGATGACGGCCTCGGACAGACCGGTCGCCGCCGACAGCAGACGCCAGTCGAACCGCCGTCCGAGCACCGCCGCGGTGAACAGCACCTGCAGGGCTGCGTCGTCAAGCTCGCGCACCCGACGTTCCACCGACGCCGCCAGCGTCACGGGCACGGAGGGGGTCAGGTGCCGCGGAACCCATCGCCAGCTCGTCGCGTCGCGTACGAGCGCCTCCTCCCGCACCAGGCCGGCGAGCAGTTCCTCAACGAAGAAGGGGATCCCATCGCTGTGGTCGCGCACGAACCTGAGCAGCTCGCCGGCGACAGCATCCTGGCCGAGGCACGACAAGACCATCCTGTCGACGGCGGGCGGCGCCAGAGGTCGCAGCTCGAGCATCCCAGCCACCCGCCGGTCGGCCAGCCGGCGCGCCAGCTGCAGCGCTGGCGTCGCCGGCTCGGACCGCAACGTCACGACGATCTGCGCGCCGTGCGCGTCGGCGTGGTCGACCAGATACTCCAGGATCGTCAGCGTGTCCGGGTCGGCCCAGTGGGCGTCCTCGATCACAAGCAGCGCACCGCGGTCGTCGGACGCGACCTGTATCAGCCCCAGCAGCGCCTCGGCGATCGCCAGGGCCGACGCGTCACCGGTTGCTGCGGACGACCATTCCGGAACCAGATGCGCCAGCGTTGGCCGCAGCGGCAGCACCGCGCGATTCGACGGATACCCCGTCTCCCGAAAGCCGCTCAGCAGTGCATCGGTCAATGGCCGGAACGGTTCGGCGGCGCCCTCGACTGACCGGCCGGACAAGAGGTACAGACCCCGCGTGCCAGCCAGGTGCCCGAGCTCGCGACACAGCCGCGACTTTCCGACACCGGCCTCGCCGACCACCATCAGTCCGCCACCGGTACCCGCGACGGCGTCATCAACGAGGCGCTCGATCCGGCTCACCTCGCTGTCCCGGCCGATGAGCGCACGACTGAGCAGCAGCTCCACAGCCGTAGTGTCGATCACCTGTCACCGCGCGACAAGACGGCGCAGTTGCGCAGCGGTCGTCCGGCTACTGATGCAGCGTGACGCTTCTGCGAACCCATCCCGAACGGCATCGCTGTGAGCGAACGAACGTGCGCTGGCCGACCCAGGTCATGGGCGACGATGATGGGCGCCGCAGACGTCAGGATCGCCGCCGTCGGCAACGTGCGCGATGGTCGTCTCCCCAGCGCAGCCGTGCCGTCACGGCGCGCGGGCTCCGGGTTCACGCGCTGGGTGCGAACGTCGAAAGGTGTTCGTGCGCGATCTGCCAGTCTCCATCGTTGTCGGCAAAGACCAACGTCACGCGGATCGTGCTCGATCCGCGCTGTCCATCGGCTTCGAACGTCGACTCGAGGATCCCGGTCACAACCGCAACCGGCCCGAAGACGTCGACCTTCAGGTCGTGGATCGTTCC
>CAYVGE010000327.1:2815-3798 GCA_964450395.1 uncultured Actinomycetota bacterium | reverse complement strand
GCGGGCGACGTACAACGTGCCCTCGTCGAGCAGATCGAGGTTGTGCGCTCGGTTGTCGGGGTCGTAGCGGCCGGCGGTGATGAACTTGTAGATGTACTCGAACACCTCGTCGTCGCCCGAGTAGACGGCGACTCGCCCGTCGGCGGTGAGCCGTGTCGTTGCACCCTCGCGCTTGTAGCGGCCCAGGGCGGTGCGCTTGCGTGGGGTGAACGTCGGGTCGTAGGGATTGATCTCGACGGTCCAGCCGAACCGGAACGGCTCGTGCGGCTCCTTGGCCACGTCGTATCGGCTGTGGAACAGCTCCCACTTGCGCTCCGACGCGCCGGTCGGGATGCCGATGCGGGCGTGCAGCTCTTGGATGCGCTCGTCTTCCACCGCATCGCGGTTGGCGAAGTACTGGTGAAAGTTCTCCTCGCAGGTCAGGATCGTCCCCCACGGCGTGACGCCGCCAGCGCAGTTGTTGAGCATGCCGAGCACCTCGGTGCCGGTGGGATCGGCCGAGGTCTGCAGCAGCGCGTCACCGGCGGCGGGGCCGGTTAGCTCCATCGGCGTGTCGGCGTGGATACGGCGGTTCCAGCGACCGTCCTGTACGAACCGCATGTGGCCGCTGTGACCGTCCCGCTTCACCGTGAGGATCGACCCGCCGTGGGACAGCCGGTCGATGTCGACCTGCGCGGCGGTGGGCGACTCGCTCGAGTACCCAGGGAACATCAGCTCCGGATTGGTGTACTCGTGATTGACCCAGACCAGGCCCTCGCGACTCTTCGAGGAGCCAAACGGCAGTGGCATGAAGGCAACGAAGTCGCAGTTGTAGCCGAACTGGCGGGCCTGCGCCTCCGGCGACTGGTTGTCGACATCCCAGTCCGGAGCCCCCGACAGGACCGGATCGCCCCAGCGCAGAAGGACACGCTCGTCGTAGCCGGTGGGCACGACGACGTCGTCGACGGTCGTCGGTGTGATCGGCTCGAAGCCCGGACGACCCC
>CAYVGE010000327.1:0-2805 GCA_964450395.1 uncultured Actinomycetota bacterium | reverse complement strand
TCGGACGGCACGCGCGTGGCCCTGGGCTGCTACCCGCGCGGGGTCTGCGCGGCCACCGGGCTGCCCAAGACAGAGGTGCCGGCGGTTAGGACGAGCACTGCCCCGGCGCCCCTCAGAAAGCCACGACGGGTCAGGCCGCGCTCAACGACGCTACCGAACGGCTCGTTACCCGACCGGTTGGCCTTGTCGTGGAAACAGTCATACGCACACTTCCACCGGCAGGTCTGCAATGAGCGACCGCCGATCTGGCCCCACACGGGTAGCTGTGACCTATCCAACTCCATGCCATGCCCCTCCCTAGGTCAGAGGCATCACGTGCCCCCGTTCTGACCTTCGCCAGTCAGTCACGTGCATCCCGCAGCCGCGGGCCCACAGGCGCCCCGAACAGGTCATTGCGGACCGCCACAGCCGTGTCGGGGAAGTCCGCGAACACCCCATCGACGCCGAGCTCAAAGAACAGCCTGAGCTCCGCCTCCGCATCACCGTGCCGCCGGTCGTAGTCGGCGTCGGCGGGGTCGCCGACCCGGAAGTCGGCGGGAAGGAAGATGTTCTCGTTGCGGAACGTCCACGGATGGACCAGCAACCCCGCGGCATGGGCGTCGTCGACCAACGAGGTCGGCTCAAGCAGCCGGCCGTCGGCGTCGCGCGGGACAATGAGGTCCTTGTTCGGCCCGATGCCCTGCGCGTAGCCGGCTATCTCCCCCAGACCGCCCGGGGCGGCGAGATCCGCGTACGTGCGGGGGTCGCCGGCGACCACAAAATCGTACGGTCGGCCGCTGGCGTTGATCAGCTGGACTAGCGGCAGCTCCGTCATCGTCCGCAGCTTCTTCAGGTTCGCGACCTCGAAGGACTGGATGTAGATCTTCGACCGCGGGTTGCGGAAGCCGTTGCGGTGCAGGACCTCCACGAGCGGTTCCTCCAGCGACAGGCCGATGTCCTGGAAGTACGTGGGGTGCTTGGTCTCCGGGTAGATCCCGACGTGTCCACGCCCCTCCCGGCGGACGAGGTCGATGACCTCCTGCAGCGTCGGGATGGCCTCCTGCCCGTCATACCGGGTGTTGTCGGGGCGGATGTCGGGGATGCGCTCGCGGGCACGCAGCGTTTTCAGCTCTGCCAGGGTGAAGTCCTCGGTGAACCAGCCGCTGATGGTCCGGCCGTCGATGACCTTCGTGGTGTAGCGGTCCGTGAACTCGGGACGGTCGGCGACATCGGTGGTCCCGCCGATCTCGTTTTCGTGACGCGCAACGAGGTGGCCATCGGCGGTCGAGACGAGGTCCGGCTCGATGAAGTCGGCGCCCTGGCGGATCGCGAGCCGGTAGGCCGCGAGGGTGTGCTCCGGACGGTAGCCACTGGCGCCGCGATGCGCGATGACGATGGGATCGGCATCTCGGGCTGCGAACGCCAGGGCCGGAGGCATCGCCAGAGCGAGGGCGAGGACAGTGACCAGAAACACCCGGACGGTTCGATATGACGCCATCCTGGTGCCTCCCCCAAAGCCAGCCACGGTGACCAGGGCCTATCCTGACCACCTCCGCACGTCTGTCAAGGGAAGTACGCGAAATGGGGGTGGGCGGACCCCGGTTGTTGGTCCGGGTGTTATGAGAGTTCGGGTGGGTCTTGTTGGGCCGCGTAGTCGGCGGGGGCGAGCATGCCCAACGCCGAGTGCGGCCGGTTGTAGTTGTAGTCGATCCTCCAGTCTCCGATGACCACCTGGGCCTCCAGGAGCGTGTCGAACTGCTCGACGCCGAGGTACTCGTCGCGCAGCCGTGAGTGCAATGATTCGATGAACGGGTTCTGCCACGGCGCGCCGGGTCGGTGTAGACCGTGCCGGCGCCGCCGAGGCGGCACCAGTCGCGCAGGGCGTGGGCGGTCAGTTCGGGGCCGTTGTCGCAGCGGATGAACCCCGGGGTGGCGGCCGCGGTCGGCCACGACCTTGTCGAGCACGGCCACGGTGGTGTCGGCGTCGATCGACCGGTCGACGTGGATCGCCAGCGCTTCGCGGGTGTACTCGTCGACGAGATTGCACAGCTTGAAGGTCCGCCCGTCGGCGGTGACGTCGAACTGAACGTCGATGCTCCACACGTGATCGATGTGCTCAGCGGCCCTGCGGTCAGCAGACACGGTGGAGTCGCCCAGCCGCCGCCGTTTCCGGCGTCGCTGCGGGACACGCAGGCCTTCTCGCGCCACAGCCGCTGGACCTTCTTGCGGTTGCACCGGTAGCCGGCCTTGACCGCTTTCGTCGTGCGCGCGCAGGTACCCCCACCGCGGCCGCTTCCGCGAGAACTGGCGTAGCCACGCGCGTAGCTGCGCGTCGGGATCGGGGTCGACCGGCTGGTAGCGCTGGGTCGAGCGGGGCTGGCGGATCGCCCGGCACACCCGCCGCTGGGACATCCCCAACCGGCGTTGGAGCATGGCCACGGCGGCGCGGCGGCGTGCCAGGCTCACCAGTTTCCCTTCGCGGCCTCCCGCAGCGCGTCGATGTCCAGCGCCTGGTCGGCGACGATCTTCTTCAGCCGCGCGTTCTCCCGCTCGAGCTCTTTGAGCCGTTTGACGTCATCGGTCTTCATCCCGCCGTAGCGGTTGCGCCAGCGGTGGAACGTCGGCTCGGACACCTCGATCTGCTTCGCGGCGTCCGCGGTGGTGGCCCCGTTGGCGATCAGCTGCTCGGCGTGACGCAACTTGCGGATGATCTGCTCGGGCGTGTGCCGGCGTCGGCTGGCCATACGTCGAGTCCTCCTGCCCCACAACGGGGCATCAGACTCTCACACCACCCGGACCAGATCCCGGGGGTCACGCCACCACTAG
>CAYVGE010000326.1:0-3811 GCA_964450395.1 uncultured Actinomycetota bacterium | reverse complement strand
ATGACGCCGGCACCGACCACAACGTCGTCGGCGACGGATGGCAGTCCGACGTGCTCGCCACCGGGACCTACGAGCGCACCTTCAGCCGGGCCGGCAGCTATCCCTACACATGCACCCTGCACCTCGGCATGGACGGACGGGTCGACGTGGTCAACCCTTGACAACCACGACGACTCGACCGCCGACGCTCCGACACCGCCGCGGCCCCGCCCGCAGTGACACCCCGACACATCCACTGTTGGAACAAGGAGACTGACATGCTGGTTCTCGGCGTCATCCTCGCGGCATACGCGGCGACCTGGCTCGTGCCCCGCCTCCGCGGCCGAACAACCGACCAGTGGCGGTACGCGCTCGCAGCCGGCATGACCGTCGCAGGACTTGGACACCTGTTGGACCCCACACCGTTCATCCAGCACATCCCACCCTGGGTCCCCGCCCGCGAACCGCTCGTGGTCCTCAGCGGCCTCGCCGAGATCGGGCTCGCAGCCGCGTTGCTGACCCCACAACCCCACCGACGGCTCGCGGGCCTCGCCCTCGCGGCGTTCCTGGTGGCCGTGTTCCCCGCCAACGTCTACGTCGCCGTAGCCGGCGTCGACGTCAACGGACAACCCGGCGGCCTGTATCCGTGGCTGCGACTCCCCTTCCAGGCCGTGTTCATCTGGCTCGCACTGTGGACCACACGGCGCCACGTCCCGGCCGTCGACAAGCCGCCCGCACCAGCGATCGCACCAGCACTGCCCAAGTAACGCCTCGGTGCCCCGCCGCGCAGCGTCCGCCCGTCCCCGCCACACAGGCCGCGTGTCGACCCGTACGCATACAAGTTGGAGGCCGTGATGCGCGCCGTACGCGGATCGTGGGCAGTCACCGTCACATCCAGCCATCGGCAGCCCCGGATGCCGGTATGACAGGAGGTGCTTGTGGTCAGCGGTGGCCGCGTTCGACGAGGCGCTGGCGGGCGATGCGATCGCGTCAGGTCAGCGAGCAGTACCGACGGTTCGCGTGTCGTGGCGAGTCGATCGGGTCGCCGCATGTCGGGCAGTGCCGAGCGCCTGTCGGGACGACGCCCGCGGCGGCTCGCGTGACGCATGACGGCAAGCAGTGCCGAGCATGGGGCTGACGGGTCGTCGGGATCGCCCCGCCGCTCGGGTTCGTGACCCATAGACCGATGGCATCCGGCCGCCTGTCTGCCCTCGGCTCGTGGGCACAGGCGGTCGTCGAGTTCGACGTCGCTGTGGCCGTGTGAGGTGGGCAGCGGGCGAGCATTGACCACCGGCAGTCTTACCCTGTACGGGTAAAGTCCCTTGGGGAGGTGGACGATGGCTGCCCGGACGGATCTCGATCCCGCGACCGAGCGCCGCGCGCCCCTGAGCCGGGCGCGGGTGCTGCGCGCCGCCGTGGACCTCGCCGACCGCGAGGGGCTCGATGCGCTGACCATGCGGCGGCTGGCACAGGAGCTGGGCGTCGAGGCGATGTCGCTGTATCACCACCTCGCCAATAAGGACGCGATTCTGGGCGGCGCCGTCGAGGTGGTCGTGGACGAGATCGTCGAGGCTGTCGAGCACGTCGACGCGCCCTCCCCCGCCGTCGACTGGCGGGCGGCGATGCGGGGCAGGATCCTCGCGGCCCGCGAGGTCCTCCTGCGCCACCCTTGGGCGCCGCGGGTGCTCGAGACGCGCACGACCATGAGCCCCTCGATCGTCGGCTACTTCGACGGGCTGCTGGGGATCTTCCGCGCGGCTGGGTTCTCCTACGACCTTGCCCACCACGCGATGCACGCGCTGGGCAGCCGGGCCCTCGGCTTCACGCAGGAGCTGTTCGAACCGGACGAGCCGGACGCCGGGGACGAGACCCTGGCCATGCTCGAGCAGATGGCCGATCGGTTCCCGCACATCGTCGGGATGATGTCCGAGGTCGCCCACGACGACGTCGACGCCACGCTGGGGTGGTGCGACGACCAGTTCGAGTTCGAGTTCGGGCTCGACCTGATCCTCGACGGCCTCGAGCGGCGCCGGACGGCCGCCTGACCCACGAGCGCGCCGCGCCTCCCCGCGGCCGTCGACTGCGGCCCTTGACAGCCTTACAACGTAGGGTTACCTTACGACGTACGAACCCTTACGACGTATGGCGGCTTGGGCCGCGGGAGGCCACTCATGGAGGTCACGACCACGCCAACGGTGGAGGTGCCGCGCGGCACCTCCACCTCGGCGCTTCACGGACCGCCCGGTGACGGGCACCCACCCGACCAGACGCTCGCCCGCACGGGCTGGTCGATGCGCCGGGCCAGTGCAACAGCCGGGATCGGCCTGGTGCTGATGATCGTTCCCGCGCTCCTCGGCAACTTCGTCGCGGTCGAAGGGCTCGTGACCCCGGGCGACGCCGCTCGCACAGCCGCCGACATCACGGCGTCCGAGGGGCTGTTCCGCTTCGGCATCGCCAACCTGTTCGCGGTCGTCCTGCTCGACGTCGTCGTGGCGGTGGCGCTGTATCGCGTCTTCCGCCCCGTCAGCGTCGGGGTCTCGACGCTCGCCGCGGCAGCCCGGCTCGTGTACGCCGGGATATTCATGGTCGCGATCAGCCAGCTCGCGGGCGTGGCGAACCTGCTCGGCAGCCCCGAGTCGGTCGCCGTGCTCGGCTCCGAGCAGGCCCAGGCCCAAGCCTGGCTTGGCATCGACTCCTACCGCGACACCTGGAACGCCGGCCTCCTGCTGTTCGGCCTACACCTGCTCCTCCTCGGCTGGCTGGCGTGGCGATCCGGGTACGTGCCCAGGGTGCTGGCGGCACTGCTCGCAGTGGCCGGCGTCGGGTACGCGTTCGACAGCGTGGCGGCCGTCCTCGTGGGACACACGGCGCCGACGATCGCCGAGTTCACGTTCCTCGGCGAGGTCCTGCTAGCGGTCTGGCTCATCGCATGGAGCCGCCGCCTCCCGCGTGGCCAGGCACGCCCCCGCGGAGCCCGCGCATGACCGCGGCTGCCGGCATCGTGGGTGGCCTGCTCGCCGGGAGCGGGGTACTGCTGGCCGCGTTCACCGTGGGGTTCCGTACGAAGTTCGCTCCCCTACACGCCGCCATCCGGCGCTTCAACCGAGACGTGACCAACCCGCGGCAGCTGCAACGGGCAGGCCAGCCCGGCGCCTGGGCCTCGGTGGTCCACCACGCGGGCAGGACCACCGGCAGGCCGTACCGAACCCCGGTGGTAGCGCTGCCCACCGACAACGGCTTCCTGTTCGCACTCCCGTACGGCCCTCGCGCGGATTGGGTCCGCAATGTCCTCGCCGCCGGCTCGGCGACCCTCGACCACGACGGACAGACCACCCAGGTCGCCCACCCCACGCTCGTGCCCGCCGACGAGGCCAACCACCTGCTCCAGCGCAACCAGCAGCGCATGCACCGCATCTACGGCGTCGAGGACTTCCTGGTCGTGGACCGGACAGACAGCGCATAGCCGAGCCCCTGGCCCTACCAGCGCCACCGCACCCGCGATCGCTGATCCCGACCGGGGGACGCCGAGGCGAGGAGTCGGCGGCTTGCGTGCGCGACTCAGCCAACCTCCAATGCCACCAGGGCAGGCTGCCGGTACAACCGGGAGGCATCCAGCGCTCCGCCAGCGGCCGTCGTCGGCCTGAATGACGTTGGCGACAAGCACGCGCGTGTGAAGCAGGGGGTTTGCGGTCACGGGACGCGCGGTGCTCGAACGCGGCAGCGACGAACCCGCGACCCCGCACGGCGCGGTGGCCGCCCGCACCGCGGCGTGACCAGCCGGCGTGCTCCTCGAGATAACCGACCGCTGTAGCGACGGCTGCGTCGTGAGCAT
>CAYVGE010000325.1:3597-3833 GCA_964450395.1 uncultured Actinomycetota bacterium | reverse complement strand
GGCCGCGCGCCAAGAGCGCTCGGCCTGCCTCGCCGGTCGACTGCCTCAGCTCCGCGTTTTGCCCTTCCTCGTCGAGGAGGAAGATCGAGACGTGGTAATAGTCAAACCGCTCGCGAATCAACTGGACCGCCTGATGCAGCAGCTCTTCCAGTGAAGGGATCGAGGTCACCGCTCGGGCGACTTCGCTGGCCGTTCTGACCTGGCGTGTGCGCTCTTCAACGCGCTCCTCCAATGTG
>CAYVGE010000325.1:1327-3587 GCA_964450395.1 uncultured Actinomycetota bacterium | reverse complement strand
CGAACGGGCGACGACTCCGATTTCGTCGTCCCGGTCTTCCGGGACACGATATTCCCAGTCGCCCCGGGCCAGGCGTTGGCCGAAAATGGCCAGGCGTTCCAAGGGCTGCAGCATCCGCCGGGTCGCGATGACGGCGATCAGCACAGTGAGCATCCCGGTCACCACGATCAGCGTGGCGATAAAGGGGAACAAGCTGTTCAGCTCGCCGAAGATCGTATCGGTCGGGACCTCCACCACGACCCCCAATCCAATCTCGGGGATCCACTCGTAAGCACCGAGAACAGATTCGCCGGTCAGACCCGCATAGGTCGCGGTTCCGGTCGGGTTTTCACCCATAAGCCCGAAGACCTCGTGGGTTGACCCGGTGGTGGCTTCGGGGGCCATGCTGTAGCGGGGGAGCTGGACGATGGTGCCGGGTTCCATGACCAGGAATGTGGTGCCGACCTGCTCGCGGAAAACGCCTCGCTGTTGGGAGAAGATCTGAAGTTCCTCGATCAAAGCGCCGACGCGGGTTTCAAGGTTCACACCCATCAGTACGGCATCGGGGCCTTGGGTCATCCCGGTCCGCATCGGTGTGTAGGAGATCATGCTCACGGATCCCGGTGAAAAGAGGGAGTCATCGTGAACCGCGAACGTCCGAGTGGCGGCCATGTCCAACTGCTCGCGGATCGCATCGGGAGGAGTTTGTCCTTCCCAGCTCGGTTCCGTCGCCACCAGGATGGTGCCGCTGGCGGGGTCGAGAACTGCGGCCTGGCTGAAGAGGACCTGCCCCTCGCTGGTCCGCAAGTTCTCGATCTCTTCTCGGACGGTCGTCAGGTCGGCGGTCCGCACCACCAGGCTGTAGAAGTAGCCGACGGCCTCCTCCTTGACCCGCGCCATCAGCACCCGGAACGCGTCGTAGGCCTCGCGCTGGTACTCGACCAGGGGGTCGCGCTGGCCGACCGCGCGCAGGCCGATCCCCTCGCGCAGGTGGTCCATCTCGTACAGGTGCTCACGCCAGATGCGGTCGACGACACCGAGGATGGCGCGGCGCTCCACCTGGCGCTGGATGTCCGCACCGACGCGCTCCTCGCGGGCGGCGTACTCGGCACGGCCCAGCTCGAGCACGTCCTCGGTCAGCCCCTCGATGGTCAGGAACTCCAGGTCGAGGCCGTCGAACAGCTCGGCGACGGCGGTCCGGGTGGACTCCTTGACGTCGTCGTCGGCGTTGGCGTCGGTCAGCAGCTCGGCGACGGCCGCCCGCAGCCCCGACAGGTCCCACTCCTCGCTGAACTGCCCGGACGCGGTGTGGTCGGCGACCAGCAGGGTCAGCGCGTCGGTCACGAAGTCCTGCGCGACCTCGGCGACGTCCTCGTCGTCGCCCTGCAGCACACGGCTGCGCTGCTCGTAGACGACCTTGCGCTGCTCGTTCATCACGTCGTCGTACTTGAGCACGTTCTTGCGCAGCTCGAAGTTGCGCGACTCGACCTGCGTCTGCGCCCGCGCGACGGCGCGGGTCACCATCTTGTGCTCGATCGGCATGTCGTCGGGCACCGACAGCCGGTTCATGATCGACTCGACCGCACTGGCGTTGAACAGCCGCATGAGGTCGTCCTCGAGCGACAGGTAGAACCGGGAGGCCCCCGGGTCGCCCTGGCGGCCCGAGCGGCCCCGCAGCTGGTTGTCGATGCGCCGCGACTCGTGGCGCTCGGTGCCCAGCACGTACAGCCCGCCGAACTCGCGCACCCGGTCGCCCTCGGCCTTGACGTCATCGTGCATCCGGGCGAGCTGCTCGTCGTGGTAGGCGTGGAAGGCGTCGGCGTCGATGGGCTCCTGGCCCTCGCGCTCCTGGCCGGGGATGCCGCTGAACTTGCGGCGCGCCTCATCGAGCGCGAGTGCCTCGGGGTTGCCGCCCAGCATGATGTCGACGCCGCGGCCGGCCATGTTGGTCGCCACCGTGATGGCGCCGATGCGCCCGGCCTGGGCGATGATCGCGGCCTCGCGGAAGTGGTTCTTGGCGTTGAGCACCTCGTGGGGGATGCCCCGGCGGGTCAACAGCCCCGCGAGCTTCTCGCTCTTCTCGATCGAGACGGTGCCGACCAGCACCGGCTGGCCCGCCTCGTGGCGCTCGGCGATGTCCTGCGCGACCGCCTCGTACTTGGCGTCCTCGGTCTTGTAGATGACGTCGACGTGGTCGGCGCGGGCGATCGGCTCGTTGGTCGGCACCACCACGACGCCCATGTCGTAGATGTGGGCGAACTCGCCCTCCTCGGTCTTGGCG
>CAYVGE010000325.1:0-1317 GCA_964450395.1 uncultured Actinomycetota bacterium | reverse complement strand
GCCAGCGTCTGGTTCTCCTCCTTGATGGCGACACCCTCCTTGGCCTCGATCGCCTGGTGCAGCCCCTCGGAGTAGCGACGGCCCTCGAGCACGCGGCCAGTGAACTCGTCGACGATCTTGACCTCGCCGTCGGTCACCATGTACTCGGTGTCGCGCCGGTACAGCTCCTTGGCGCGGATGGCCTGCTGCAGGTGGTGGATGTAGGGCGTGTTGACAGACTCGTAGAGGTTCTCGACACCGCGGTGCTGCCGCAGCAGCTGCTCGACCTTCTCGGTGCCCTCCTCGGTCACCGCGACCGTGCGCTTGGCCTCATCGACCTCGTAGTGGGTGTCGCGCTGCAGCCGCGGCATGATCTGCGTGGCGAACAGCATGTAGTCGTCGGCGGCCTGTTCGGCCGGTCCCGAGATGATCAACGGGGTGCGCGCCTCGTCGACCAGGATCGAGTCGACCTCGTCGACGATCGCGTACACGTGGCCGCGCTGCATCATGTCGGCCGCGCGCAGGACCATGTGGTCGCGCAGGAAGTCGAAGCCGAACTCGCTGTTCGTGCCGTAGGTGACGTCGGCACCGTATGCGGCGCGCTTGTCGTCGCGCGACTGGCCCGAGAAGACCAGACCGGTGCGCAGACCGAGGAACCCGTAGACGCGGCCCATCCAGTCGCGGTCGCGCGCGGCCAGGTAGGGGTTGACCGTGATGACGTGCACGCCCCCGCCGGCCAGCGCGTTCAGGTAGACCGGCATCGTGGCGGTCAGGGTCTTGCCCTCACCGGTGCGCATCTCGGCGATGTCGCCGTCGTGCAGCACGAAGCCACCCAGGATCTGGACCGGGTACGGGAACTGGCCCAGGACGCGGCGCGCGGCCTCGCGGACGACCGCGAACGCCTCGTAGGCGATGTCGTCGAGATCCTCGCCGTCGGCCAGGCGCGCACGGAACGCGGGGGTCTGGGACCGCAGCTCGTCGTCGGACATCTGCTCGTACTGCCCGGCGAGCGCCTCGACCTCGGCGACCTGCTTCCACAGGTCCCTCAGCCGGCGACCCTCACCCATGCGCAGCAGCTTCTGGAACATCGGTTGATCACCTTCGCAGGAGAGACGCCCAGTCTAGGACCCGCCCGTGACGCCGGCGCCGGGCTGTGGACCGGTGTCACGCCTCCGTCTGCGCCGCCAGCACCCTGCGGAACCAGTGGTCGGCGGGCGTCCGGGGCGACCCACATCCGCTGAGCTCGGCCGGTGCGCGTGGGCACCGCCCACCGCCGGGTCAGGTGATCTCGAGCAGCTTCTCGCGGACGGCGTAGACCACGGCCTCCATGCGCGAGTG
>CAYVGE010000324.1:2053-3845 GCA_964450395.1 uncultured Actinomycetota bacterium | reverse complement strand
AGGACACGCGAGATGAGCACACTGCCCGCAGCACACGCCGCCCGCAGCGCCGGCCCCCGACGCGCCTGAGATGGGTCGTATCGTCGTCGGCGTCCACGGCTCACCACCAGCCGACCGCGCTCTGCGGTGGGCGGTGCGTGAGGCCCGACTGCGATCGTCCGCCGTCGAGATCGTCCACTGCTTCGTCTGGCACCGCGCCGGTCCCGTGACCCGCGCGCAGGAGCAGCAGCTTGCCGAGACACGGCTCGACGCGATCACGACCCGCAACCGCGATACGCTCGATCGCGTCGAGTGGAGCGCCGCGACGACCGCCGTCGGCGGTGTGCCCAGCAGCGGCCTCATCGCCGCTGCGGTCGACGCCGAGCTCCTCGTCGTCGGTGCCCGTGGCGCAGAAGGGTTCCATCGACTGCGGTTGGGATCCACCGGCTACCGCACCGCGGCGCGCTCGCCGGTACCGGTCGCGGTGATCAGCACCGACGGCGGCGGCCCCGAAGACATGGACGCACAACGTCCGCTGGTGGTCGGGGTGGACGGCTCACCGGCTGCGCACCGCGCGCTGCTCTGGGCGGTCGACGAGGCCCGACGTCGGTCGGTGACGCTGACCGTCGCCCACGTCTACCAGCCCACCGTGCCGGCGACGCCGGAGGCGGCAGCAGCCGCCCGGCACGCCGCGGAAGCCATCGTGCGGGGTCTGGAACACGACATCGCCGGCGACCGGGTGACCGTGGAGACGGTGGTCGTGTGCGGCACACCAGCCGGCAGCCTGCTCGAGCTGTCCGGCAGTGACCACCTGCTGGTCATTGGCACGCGCGGCGGCGGTCCGCTGACCGACATGCCGTTCGGTTCGGTCAGCCATCAGTGTCTGCACCACGCGTGCGGGCCGACGGTGATCATCCCCTGAGGACCAGAAGCTGTGCCGCCGTGACCACGCACGCCTGCACGAAGAGGCGCTGCGGCGCCAACGTGGCTCGAGGCACCCGTGATGTGACCGGCGAACTGCCGGCGATGATCGTGCCGTTGTGCGTTCGCGAACAACAGCTCGGGACGCTGTCCCTGGCCCGGCGCAAGGGTCAGCCGCCGTTCACTCCCAACGAGCTCCACGCAGCCGAGGGGTTCGCCGCGCAGGCCGCGCTCGCGTTGGACTGCGACCACGCCCAGGCCGAACGGCGCCGCGCCGCCGTTTTCGTCGACCGCGTCGGATCGGTCACGTCCTGAACGACCTGGTGATCCAGCACCGCCCGCGTCGAACGTCACGGCGGCTCGATGAGCATGGACACCGAGACCACCGCACCCGGATCCTCTGGCGCATCCCTACACGCTGCCCAGCCGCGTCTGCCCAAGCGCCCTGCGCGGGCGCGAACACGTGCGGGACACCGGTCGGGCCATCCGACGGGGCTCGGACCGGCTGCGAGGACGTGCCGGCACGGCCCGGCGGGGGTCATCCGCCGCAGCGGATGCGTCGTCGGCAGACCCCGGTCGAGCTCGACCGCAAAGACGTCAGCGACCAGCAGGGGCGTCCGCGTCGCGCCGGTGAGCCAGCAGCGCCGCTGCGAGGTCCTTGTCAACGACCGCCCTCCACCTCGGCGCAGCCCGCCCCCGTCCTCGACGACCGAGATGCCGCCGCCACCTGCACACATCACGGACGACGCCGGCGTCCACGAGCAGTGCGATCGTACGGACGTCGACGATGCGACGCGGCCCGAGGCCACCACCCGGCGGAACGACCGTCGGCCGGTGCACCACCCAACCTTGCGTGGCCGCCAAACGTCGGCATCGGCCTCCGCGTAGTGGG
>CAYVGE010000324.1:0-1953 GCA_964450395.1 uncultured Actinomycetota bacterium | reverse complement strand
GGGGCCAACAGCGTCGCACCCCTAGGTTTCCGAGTGGGCTGCACCGGATACGACAGCGGTCGCACGGTCGCCTCCTGTGGTCCGATCGGCTGCTGTTCGCGGGCGCATCGATGGCCTCCGCGGCGGCCGACCGGCTGCTGACGGTGGCTCAGCCCAGGTAGCGCGAGCCGACGGCCGCGACCACCTCACCGCGGATGGCGTCGCCGTCGCCGACGGTGTTCAGCTGCCGTTCGATCAGGTGCACCCGCGCCGCGAGGTTATGGTCCTGCAGCACGTCGTTGATCCACCGCGAGAAGTCGCCGCGATCGGCGTGGTAGTCGATGACCGACGGGTCACAGAACCGCAGGTGCCGGTGGAACTCGGTGATGTTCGCCGCGGCCGCTCCGTCACTGAAGTAGAAGCGCCGCGGCGCCGGCAGCGTCCCATCGACGTACTTGTGCCAGTGACGGATGTGTGGGGTACGGCGTCCCCCGATGGTGCAGCGTTCCATGCGTGCCGGGTCCCGACGGTCGATCACGAGCGCCGCGCCCGGTCCGGGATCAGGCAGGTGGGGTACGACGTCCGCGCGCGGCAGACCCGTGAACGACGCGATGGTGTCGGGTAGCTGGTCGCGTTCCTCGTCGCCGCCCAACGTGGCGATCATCACGTCGATGTCGTCGAGCACGTGTGGATCGAGCACACCCGGCCGATAGGTCACCAGACAGTACCCCTTGGATGCGGTCGCACCGCGGTGGGCTCCTGCTCCGTCCCAGACGTCGGTCACGTGGGCCTCGTCCGCGATGATCCAGTCCGGCAGTCCCGTCGCGGCTCGTTGCCGCTCGATCCCCTCCGCGGCTGCGCGCATGTAGCCGTGCTGCTGTTCGGCGTCGAGGCTGGACAGGTCGACGACGAGGCTGCCAGCGTGCTGCCGCAACACGTCCGCCAACGCCGGGGCGGGTGTGGCGACGTCGGTCGCGCTGACCACGAGGACCCGTCGCAGCTGCGCGAGATCGACGTGGTCTCCCTCGGGGTCGAAGATCAGCACCGAGTAGTCCCGGGCCATCAACCGCTCGGCGAACAGCCCGGCGGTGTAGGACTTGCCGGACTGGCTGCCGCCGGTGACGAGCACGTTGACCTGGGAGGCGGGCAGCAGGGCCGGGCGTCCGTCGTCGAACTGTCCGATCTCGATCTGCCAGCGTCTGGTGCGCACGCTGGAGACTCCCTGCAGCACGGGGCCCCGCAGGAACGCGGCCACACCGTCGCCGTCCGGCGCGTCGAGGACCATGTCGGCGTGCCGCTTGAGCGCCTCGACCGCGTTGCCCACCGCCACCCCGAGCTCGCAGACGTCCAGCAGATGGTGATCATTCTCGGCGTCACCGATCGCGACCGTGCGATGACGCGAGATCCCGAGGTCCGCCAGACCGCGCATGAGGCCCGTGCCCTTCGTCACGCCGGCGGGCAGCACCATAAGCTCCCCGCGGTTGCGGAAGAGCTGACAGTCCAGCCCGAGGCGGCCGATCTCCTCCAGCACCACGCCGGCGTCCCGCGCGGCACACGCCAACAGGACCCGACCGCGGCGGACGGCGACATCACGATGCGCGAGCGCGCCACCGAGCTCGGGCGCGACCGACGGCACCAGATCGCGGACATCGTCCTCGTCGGCCAGCACCGCGCCGTTCTCGGCGACGATCAGATCGAAGTGCTCGCCGACGTCTGGGTAGACGTCACGCAGCTCCGCCAGGATGCGACCCGTCACCAGCAGCACCGACCGCCCTTCGGCACGGGTCTCACGGATCGCGTCGAGCACCGGCTGGCCCGGACGACCGGCGGTCGTGAGTGTGCCGTCGAAGTCGACGGCGACTGCCAGGAACGGGAAGGCCATGACACCCTGACGTTCGCACGGCCCCGGGAGTGATCGAAGGGCCGGACGGCCCCAGGCAGCACGCCCACAGGTCCCACGCCCGTGGTGAGGCA
>CAYVGE010000323.1:0-3901 GCA_964450395.1 uncultured Actinomycetota bacterium | reverse complement strand
CCCCGCCGGCGCACCCGACACCTCGTCCTCCGAGGATGGGTCAGCTTGCACCTCACACGGCCCGTGGTCAACGATCCGCAGGTCGTCGTCACGCCCCTGCACGCCCGCCCGCACCGCAGGTCACTGCCCGATTTCGACCTGGTGACCTCCGTGGCACAGCCGCCGCGGTGTCCCGAGGAGACCTCCATGGCTCGCTCCACCCTCCGCGGCCCGATGATCGACCTCCCCGACCCGCTGGAGCGTGGTGGGCGGCTGGAGGCCGACGGGGACGTCGACGGAGCCGCGTTCGACGACCGCGACCTGGCGGGCCTGCGTGCGGCCGGCGTGCGGCTGACCTGCTCGCGGGTGCGCGACTGCGCCCTGGACGACGCCGACCTGGCCGGCGCGCTGCTCGCCGAATCGCGCCTGGAGCGCATCGAGGCGACCGACATCGACCTGTCCCGCGCCGAGCTGCGCGACGTGGAGGTGACCGGGTCGCGGATCGGCGGGCTGACGGCCTTCGACAGCCGGCTGCGGCGCGTCGCGATCCGCGGCAGCCGGCTGGGCTACGTGAACCTGCGGGGCACCGCGGTGCAGGACCTGACCGTCGAGGGCTGCACGATCTCCGACCTCGACGTCGGCGGCGCGACGCTGCGCCGCGTCGCGCTGCGGTCGTGCCGCGTCGAGCGGCTGTCCACGACGCGGGCCCAGCTGTCCGACGTCGACCTCACCGGCGCCGAGATCGACGCCGTCACCGACGTCGCCGCGCTGCGCGGCGCCACGATCAGCACCGCCCAGCTGACGGTGTTCGCGCCGGCGTTCGCGGCGCACCTGGGCATCGAGGTCACGGCGTGACGGCGGGCGTCCGGTTCCGGTGACCGCGGGTTAGCATCACGGCCATGAGCGTCATCGATCCCGCCGACCTGCCCGAGCGCCGCGTCTACCAGCTGCTGACCATGCTGGTGGTGCCACGCCCGATCGCGTGGGTGTCGACGCTGTCGGTCGACGGGACGCCCAACGTCGCACCGCACTCCTACTTCAACATCATCTCCACCGCGCCACCGGTGGTGCACGTCACATCGGCAGGCGACAAGGACACCCTCCGCAACGTCCGCGAGACGGGCGAGTTCGTCGTCAACGTGGTGTCCCGGGATCTGCTCGAGGCGATGAACCTGACGTCCGCCAACTTCCCGTCCGACGAGGACGAGTTCGGGTGGGCCGGCCTCGAGCGGGCACCGTCCGACGTCGTCGCGCCACCGCGGGTGGCCGCCGCCCCCGCCGCGATGGAGTGCCGGCTGCGGCAGGTGCTCGAGATCGGCACCGGGCGGATGATGTTCGGCGACGTCGTGCGCATCCACGTCGACGACGGGCTGTGGGACGACGACGGCGCCATCCCGCCCGAGCGCCTCGACGCCGTGGGCCGCCTCGGCGGCTCGGCCTACATCCTGACCGACGAGGTGCGGCGGCTGGAACGCCCGAGGTGGCGGGACGTGCGCAGCGGCTGACCGCGCCCGGTCCGCGGCACACCGTGCCGCGGGCGGCCGACACGGCGTCGGTGCGGAATGTCCGGACGCCGCCGGGTGTTGCACCGGATGACATCCAGCTCATCGCGGACACCGGCCGCGCCCATCGGGCAGCGGGCCGGTTCCGCCGGGCAGACAGATCTGGGAGCATCCATCCATGGCAACCGTTGAGCTCACGCAGGACACCTTCGCGCAGACGCTCGAGGACAACGACATCGTCCTCGTCGACTTCTGGGCGTCATGGTGCGGGCCGTGCCGGACGTTCGGACCGATCTACGAGCGCGTCTCCGAGCAGCACCCCGACATCACCTTCGGCAAGGTCGACACCGAGGCCCAGCAGGAGCTGGCCGGGCTGTTCAACGTCATGTCGATCCCGACGCTGATGATCTTCCGGGACAAGGTCGCCCTGTTCTCGCAGCCGGGCGTGCTGCCCGAGGAGGCGCTGGACGACCTGATCGGCCAGGCCCGCGACCTGGACATGGACGCCGTCCACGCGCAGGTCGCGGAGCAGCGCGCGGCACAGCAGGAGGCCCGGTCGACCAGCTGACCGATGCCGGTCGGCCGGCCCGGTCAGATGCCGGGCTTGGCGACCATGGCCCAGACGACCACGGTGAGCACGAACAGGTCCAGGCTGGAGATCAGCACCATCCGGCGCCGGACCCGGTCGATGATCCCGTGGTCGAACTCTGCGGTGGCATCGGCGGGCTGCTCGGTGGGCAGCGCAGCTCGCAGCTGGCGCGCCGCCCGCTCGGCGAGCACGGCGCCGAGCACGAACGACACGGCCACGCCCACGAGGCCGATGACGATCCACGCGTCGGCGAACGACAACCGGCCGACGACCACCATGGCCACCCCCGCCACCAGCGTGGTCATGGCCGCCGGGGCGAACACGGTGCGCCCGAAGACCTCGCTCTGCGCGGCCAGCGCGGTCGCGCCGGTGTAGTCGCGCGCGCGGACCATGCGGCTGGTCAGCAGCAGCAGCGAGAAGCCCGAGCCGAGCCAGACGACGGCGGCCAGGACGTGGACGAACTTCAGGGTCGTGTACATGCCGGCGCACGATAGAACCGCCGGCGGCGCAGAGCGAACAGCCGGACCGCCACGGGGCTCGACCGCACCCGATCGCGCCGCTCAGCCGCGCAACCACCGCCCCAGGGCGTAGCCGGCGCGGTAGGCGCCGCCCTGCCGACGCTGCTCCCCCACCCAGCGGCCCGCCGCGCGCAGCAGCTGCAGCCACAGCTCCTCGGCGTCGGCGATCGTGCCGCGCGCCTGCTGCATCGACCGGAGCCGGTCGTAGCGGCGCCGCAGCTCGGGGCGGCCGACCAGGCCGTAGGCCACGTTCAGCTCCTGCATCCGCCGGGTCGCGGCATCGCGCTGCTCCGGCGGCACGACGTCGGGGTGCCGGCGCGCGGCCCGGCGACGGTACGCGGCCTTGATGGCCGCGTCGGAGGCGTCGGGCGGGACGCCGAGCACCGCGTAGGCGTCGACGAAGTCGCGCATGCGCGAACGCGCCTCCCTCCGGGTGCCGGCCGACGCGCGACACCCTAGCGGCCACGCCGCCGAGGTGGACGACGGACGTCGCACCCACCGGAGTCTGCCGACAGGCACGCGACGCGGCGCAGGGTGGGACACTGGGGGCACGCGACGAGGGAGGCGGCCGTGGGCGACGACGAGGCGACCTGGCAGGAGCGGTACGAGGACTCGCTGCGGCGGGCGGGCGCCGGAGACGCCCCCCGCACGACGCTGTCCGATGTCGAGGTGCCTCCGCTGGTGGGTCCGCACAACTACACCCCCGACCCCGAGCGCATCGGGTTCCCCGGCCAGTTCCCGTTCACCCGCGGCGTCTACCCGTCGATGTACCGCGGCCGGCCGTGGACGATCCGCCAGTTCGCGGGGTTCGGCAGCGTCGCCGACACCAACCGGCGCTACCACGACCTGCTCGAGGCCGGCCAGCACGGGCTGTCCGTCGCGTTCGACATGCCGACGCTGATGGGCCGCGACTCCGACGAGCCGGAGAGCCTCGGCGAGGTCGGCCACTGCGGCGTGGCCGTGGACACGCTCGACGACATGGAGCGGCTGTTCGACGGGATCCCGCTGGGCGAGATCACCACGTCGATGACGATCAACGCCCCCGCCGTCGTGATCTTCGCCATGTACTGCGTCGCGGCCGAGCGACAGGGCTTCGACCTCGCCGACCTGGGCGGGACGCTGCAGACCGACATCCACAAGGAGTACATCGCCCAGAAGGAGTGGCTGTTCCCGCCCGAGCCGCACCTGCGGCTGATCGGTGATCTCATGGAGTTCACCGCCGAGCACATGCCGCGGTACCACCCGCTGTCCATCTCGGGCTACCACATCCGCGAGGCCGGCTCGACGGCGGCCCAGGAGCTCGCGTTCACGCT
>CAYVGE010000322.1:0-3905 GCA_964450395.1 uncultured Actinomycetota bacterium | reverse complement strand
CGGTCGGACTGGTCGTAGGCGACGGTCGTGTCGGCTCTGGTGTGGCGGGCGGCGCGCTACATCTCGCGCAGTGGCACGCCTTGGAGCAGCCCGATGGTGATGTAGGAGCGCCGCAACGCGTGTGGTGTCACGCGTCGCTCGATACCGATCCGTCGCGCGAGGCGGGTGACGATGGCGGCATCGTTGTGGCGTTGCATCTGCCGCCACCGCCCCACCCGTACTCCTCCGACGCCAGCCTCCCGACCACCCTTGACAGCCGAGCTCCCCGGGCGACCAATCGGCCTCGAACAGGCTGTCCGTGCCCATAGGCGGCGACATCCTTTCCAGGTCATAGGGGCCTCGGAAAGTCGGGGTAGTTCATACCCTCAACTGCCCTCCACTCGGCGCCTCGACTTGGTGGCCAGCACGCCGAACAAAATGCCGCCAAGAAGGAACCACGGTTCGATGGCAACAAGCATCGGTGGGGAGTCGATGGCGCCTCTCACAGCTTCGAAGGCCAAAGCCGTGAGGCCAATGACCCCACGCAAGGAAAGCAGCGCGCACGCGATCCAAGCGGCCGCACGCAGGACACGCAGAGTCCACTCGCCCGGCGGCCGGACCACCATGGCCGCTACCACAGCACCTACCAAGGCCAGCACCCCAACGACCAAGTTGTAGGCGGCAAACCACGACTGACTGAGAGCAGCGTCGGCAGCACCTGCCTCAGCGCCCAAGCCCGCACGGCCTCCGGCGGCCCAATAGAAGTGAGGCGCAAAGGCTAACGACCAAACGCAGGTGGCAGCGCTCCACCATCGCAGGCCATGCGCCGCATGAAGCGACTCGTCGGCGTCGTCCACACCGATCATCCTGCCAGTGCCAAACTCGGTTCGGTGAGCCAACAGGCGCGCAGCGACGTTGTCTCGTCTGTGCATGTCGACGCTGGACGCCGGGTAGGTCTGGGATGGACCGCATGTATGTCCCCCGGCGGTTTGCCAGGGGATCGGGCGATCTCACAACGGCCGAGTGGCCGCGTCGGTCCTTGCTGACCTGCAGGGTCGGAACCTCCGGGTGCTTCGGAGGGTGACCCGATGGCTTCCGCACGCTGGACGGATCTGTTGTGGAACGGCGCGGAGGGGCGCGTTCGGGCGCTGTGGCGGGTGTTGATCATCTTCGTCGCGGTCGTCGCGGCGCATCTGGCGGCTGGGGCGGCGCTTGTTGACCTCGGCTTCTGGGGGCAGAGGCTGGGCACGGCCCTCGGTGTGCAACTCGTGGTGCCCGTGATCGTCGTGGCCGCCGGCGCGAGGTGGCTCGATCGCCGTCCGGTGGCCGGCTACGGGCTGGGGCTGGGACGGCGATGGTGGCGAGAGTTCGCACTGGGTGCGCTGCTCGGTCTGGTGATGTACGCGATGGCGTTCGTGGTGATCATCGCGGCGGGGTGGGGGCGGGTCACCGAGGTCTGGTCTGCCGGCCCTGAGGGCTTGTGGTTGCTGTTCGCGTTCGCGGTGCTGCTGTGGCTGACCAACGGCTTCTGGGAGGAGCTGCTCATGCGCGGGGTGGTGATCAAGAACACCGCCGAGGGCCTGGGTGGCCGGACGTCGCGGGTCAGCGCGGTCATCACCGCGGTGGTGATCAGCAGCGTGCTGTTCCCGTCGTGCACGTGCCCACCTATCTGGACACGCCGTACCCCCTTGGTGGGCTGGCCGTGATGTGGCTGCTGCTGGGCGGGTTGCTGGGGCTTGCCTATGCCCTGACCGGCCAGCTGGGCATGGCCATGGGGCTGCACTTCACCGTGAACCTTGCAGTCAACAACGTCTTCGGGTTCGTCGGCGAGGCCGGTGAGCGGGCAACGGTGCTGCACACCGAGATCATCGGCCCCGACGCGCTGGCCGCGCCGGGTGGTGTCGTGCACCTGGCGGTCATCGCCTTGGCCTACGCCGCACTGCTGGTGTGGGCCGCCCGACGGCCCCAGGGGGTTTCCTTCGCCGAGGAGCTGACCCGCCCACCCCACGCAGTCCGAGCCGAGCCACCACCGGAACGGACCCTGAAGACCGCGGACCGGCAGCCGGAGAAGGCACACCGATGAACACCACAACGACACCGGCATCGTCGCGGTGGCGCCAGCACGACGGGCGGCTGCGGGTGTGGCTGCGCATCCTCATCGTCGTGGTGGTCATGTTCGTCGCGGTCGGGTTGACGCAGACCACGATGCTGTGGCTTGAGCCCACCCCGGCGCTGGCGCTGCGTGCGGTGCTGATACTCGCGCTGGCCATCCCGCTGTTCGCCTGGCTGACCCGCCGGCTGGACGGCCGCGACCTCGGCTCCTACGGGATGCGCTTGGACCGCGGCTGGTGGGCCGACATGGGCGCCGGCGTGGCCGCCGGCTTGCTGATCGCCCCGGTGTATCTGCTGATCGTCACCCTCGGCGGCTGGGCGCGGATCACCGACGTGTGGGCCGCCGGCCAGGCGCAACCCGCAGTCGGCTCAGCTGTCGCCACCGCCGTGCTGGTCAACATCGGCGTGGCCACATGGGAAGAGCTGGTGTTCCGCGGCCACCTGATGTCCAACGCAAGCGAAGCACTGGCCCGCACCCGACCACCCGCTCGCGCGGTCATCGGCGCGTGGATCATCGCCACCGTGCTGTTCGCCCCGCTGCACGCCAACCAGCTGCTCCACCCCGACGCCACCCCCACCCTGGCGCTGCTGTGGTTGGCCATGGGCGCCCTGTTCGGCCTGGCCTACGTCTACACCGGCCGGTTGGGCCTGCCGATCGGCATCCACCTCGCCGGCAACCTCAGCTTCGCGCAGCTGTTCGGCCTGTCCGGCGACTTCCACGGGGAGCTCGCCGCAATCGTGCGCCTGGACGTCGAGGGCCCAGGCTGGCTCGCAGGCCCCGGCGGCCTCGTCCAGCTCATCGCCGTCGCCGTCGCCTACCTGGCCGTGTGGGGGTGGCTGCGCCGACGCCATGCCCCGGTGCACATCCACGCATCCATCGCTCGAGCGGAAGGAGGCGTTCATGAACACGCCAGCTGACACCCGGAACCGGGTCGCATCGACGGCCGGACCCGCGCCCGAAGAAGCTCGACGTCGACCACCGGTGACGCGCCGGTTCACCACCGCGGGCCTCGTCGCGCTCGGCGCGGTGCTGCTCGCCGTCATCGGTGCCGATGAATCCCGACCTCGCGGTCGTGGTCACCGGCCCCGACGACCAAGAGGTCCCCACCGACCCCTCTGACCTGCCTGTGCACTACCGTCTGCCCGGCATGGTCGGCGAGCCTGTCGCCACCTTCGACGCCACCACACCCGGCGACTACACCGTCGCTGTCGAGGCTGCCGAGCCGCAGGCCGACGACGCGCGCACAGCGGTCGGGTCGAGCATCACCGCCGGGGTCGTTGCCGGCCTGGTCGGTCCAACCATCGTGCTGCTGTTCGGCCTCGCCGCGGCCGTCGTCATCGCGGTGCTCGCCGCACGAGTCCGAGCGAGCCGGCCTGCTCGCACCACCTGACCCGCAGGTCACCATGAGATCCGAGACCGAACCGAAGCGACGCCAGCTTGCCGGTCGAACCTTCCGCAAGCGCAGCTGACGTCATAGGGCCGCCCTTGCCTCCAGGAACGTTGCGGTGCGACTGCCAAGCAGGCGTCCTGGCGTCCTGAACACAATCGCAAGAAAAAGCGTGAGCCTGACGCGCTGACCAGAGCGCATCGAAACCTGATCACCGAGAAGACACACTCTCGTCATCGCGGGGGTCGGGTCACACACCTTCGGTTGTCCGGGAGGTGCGCTCATGCCGACGAACGTCGGCCTCTCGGAAAGCGACAGCGAGTGTGAACTCATCGGCCGGGCTGTCTTCAAAGGTGTAGCGGTCGCCTTCGTGCAGCAAGCGACGCGATGGCGTTGTGCTCCCCATGGCCGGGCTTCCAGATGCTC
>CAYVGE010000321.1:2319-3912 GCA_964450395.1 uncultured Actinomycetota bacterium | reverse complement strand
CTTCGTCACGTAGTCGTCGGCGCCGACCTCGAGGCCGACGACCTTGTCGATCTCGCTGTCCCGCGCCGTCAGCATGATGATCGGCGTGGCGGTGCGCGCCCGCATGCGCTTGCAGACCTCCGTGCCCGACAGCGACGGCAGCATGAGGTCGAGCAGCACCAGGTCGGGGCGCTCGCGGTCGAACAGCGTCAGCGCCTGATCGCCGTCGCCGGTCGAAGCGACCGCGAAGCCCTCCTCGGCGAGCGCGAACTCGAGCGCTTCCACGAGCGAGGGCTCGTCCTCGACCACCAGCACCTTCGGCATCTGCGGCGAAGTGTAGGTAGGGTCCGCCCCGGCGGGCGGCAGCAACCGCTTCGCGTCGTCGGATTTCACCCGGAGTTCGCTCCTCGTTGCCGCCGTGTTCATCAGGGGCCCGATGCGACGATAGCGTGCAGCCGCCGACCGGTTGAGCACGGCTCCCGCGCGCCGACAGGCAACGGGTGAGCGCTCCGCTGATCGACCAGGCCGCTGGACCACACGAGACCGCCGGACCGGCGCCCTCGCGCAGCATCGTGTGCTGCGCCGCGCCGGGCGCGGGCGAGAACCTGGTCGCGCGTGCGCTGCGCGACATGGGCGCCGGCGACGTGCGGGCGTGGTTCGACGTCGACACGGTGGCCCGCCACCTGCTCGCCGAGTGGCAGGTGGAGCACATCGACGAGTACGCGGCCGCGCTGCACCACCACCACACGACCGGCGCGGGCGTGTTCGGCATGGTCCTGCACTGGCACGAGCTGCGCCGGCTCCACCGACAGGTGGCCGGGCTGACCCAGCCGACGCCGGAGCGGCTGCTGGCCGTCGTCGAGCGCCTCGCGCCCCGGCCGACGTTCGTGTGGGTGCGCCGCACCGACCGCGCCGCGCACGTCGCGGCGCTGGCGGCGTCGCCCTACGGCGCCGCGGCGGCGGGCACCCCCGCACAGCTGCTCGACGCCGTCGAGGCGGTGTGGGCGCAGTGGTTCGCCGCTGCGGGGATCACCCCGGTCGAGGTGCACAGCGACGTGCCGGCCGAGCTCGACGCCCTGGCCGGGCGGCTCGGCTCGGACGACGGCACCACCTGACGCGGCAGCGGCGGGCGTACCGGGGCGGCACAGCTAGCCGAAACGGCCGCTGATGTAGTCCTCGGTGCGGGCGTCGCTGGGGTTGCCGAAGATGACGTCCGTGCGATCGAACTCGATCAGCCGGCCGGACCTCCGGTCGTGTCCGGCGTCGTCCTGCTGGACCTCGGTGGTGATGAACGCCGTCATGTCGCAGGCGCGCGCCGCCTGCTGCATGTTGTGGGTCACGATGACGATCGTGTAGTCCTCGCGCAGCTCGCGCATCAGGTTCTCGATCGCGCCGGTCGCGATGGGGTCGAGGGCCGAGCACGGCTCGTCCATGAGGATGGTGTCGGGCTCGACGGCGATGGCACGGGCGATGCACAGCCGCTGCTGCTGCCCGCCGGACAGGCCGAGCGCGCTGGCGTCGAGCTTGTCCTTGACCTCGTCCCACAGCGCCGCACCGCGCAGGGACCGCTCCACGAGCTCGTCGGCGTCGAACGTCATGCCGGTGACCTTGGGG
>CAYVGE010000321.1:0-2309 GCA_964450395.1 uncultured Actinomycetota bacterium | reverse complement strand
CTCGACGATCTCATCGAGGTCTCCCTTGATGCCCAGGACGCGCGGGCCGAAGGCGATGTTGTCGTAGATCGACTTCGGGAACGGGTTCGGCTTCTGGAAGACCATGCCGATCCGGCGGCGGACCTCGACGGGATCGACCTGCTTCGCGTAGAGGTCGGCGCCCTTGTAGCGGACCGTGCCCTCGACCGCCGCGCTCGGGATGAGGTCGTTCATCCGGTTGAAGCACCGCAGGAGGGTGGTCTTGCCGCAGCCCGACGGCCCGATCAACGCGGTGATCATCCGCTCACGGATCTGCATGGTGACGTCGCGGATCGCCGGGAACGCCCCGTACCTCACGGTGACGTCGTCGAGGTCGAAGACGACGTCGGCGTCCTCGCGGACGGATGGCCCGGCCGACGCCTGGCGGGCGAGCTCGCTGTCGATGGGCCTGCTCTCGCGACGGTGCGGATCCACATCGGTCCGTACGGCGGTCATCGCACCCTCGGGCTCGGGCTGGACGCGCGGCTGCTGCTCCATCTAGCTGCTCCTCGAGTACCGGTTGCGGAGGAAGATCGCGATCGAGTTCATCAGCAGCAGCAGCACCAGCAGGATGATGATGCCGGCAGGTGCGACCTGCTCCTGGAACTCGGCCTGTGGACGCGAGATCAGGTTGTAGATCTGGATCGGCAGTGCCGAGAACGCGTCGTCGATGTCCCACGGCACGCTGTCGGAGCGCCGCGAGAAGAGGGCACCCACGACCAGGATCGGGGCGGTCTCACCGATCGCCCGGGACAGCGCGAGGATCGTGCCGGTCAGGATGCCGGGGAGCGCCTGCGGCAGGATCTGGCGGGCGATGGTCTGCAGCTTCGTCGCCCCCAGACCCAGCCCCGCCTCCCGCAGTGACTGCGGGACGGCGCGCAGCGCCTCGCGCGCAGCAACGACGATGACCGGCAGGATCAGCAGGGACAGCGTGATCGCACCGGTGATCAGCGACCGACCGAAGCCGAGGAAGTAGACGAACACGCCCGCGCCGAGCAGGCCGTACACCACCGACGGCACACCGGCCAGGTTGGAGATGTTGGCCTCCACGAACCGGGTGAACCAGTTCCGCGGTGCGAACTCCTCCAGGTACAACGCGGCGCCCACCCCGACCGGGAAGGAGAGCAGTGCGACGAGCACCATGAGCGACAGCGTGCCGGTCACGCCACTGCGGAACCCGAACTGCTCGGGGAACCGGGACGCGTAGCTGGTCAGCCGCACGCCGTTCAGGCTCGGCAGTCCGTCGGTCAGGATGTCGATCAGCAGCACCGCCAGCACGATGACCGCGACGCCGGTGCCGACCAGCAGCACCGTGCGGAACGTCCGCTCCCGCCGGGCCCGGCCGGATGGGCGTCCCAGCGCCTGCTGGGCCTCCTGCGCCTCGCGCTGCGGTGTGCTCACTGCCACGACGGGACCTCCTCGTGCGTCACGGTGACCACGTCAGTACTCCTCGCGGAAGCGCCGGACGAAGCGCGCCGCAGCCAGGTTGATCAGCAGCGTCATCACGAACAGCAGCGCGCCGACCGCGAAGATGGACTCGTAGGTGAGCGAGCCCCGTGGTGCCTCGCCCTGCACGGCCTGCACGATGTACGCGGTCATCGTCTGGATCTGCTCGAACGGGTTGTACGTCATCGACGGCAGGTTGCCGGCGGCGACGGCGACGATCATCGTCTCCCCGATCGCCCGCCCCAGCCCCAGGATCACCGCGGCCACGATCCCCGACAGCGCGGCCGGCATCACGACCCGCGACACGACGTGGCGCTTGGACGTGCCGAGCCCGTACGCGCCCTCGCGCAGCGCGGTCGGGACCGCGGTCATCGCGTCCTCGGACAGCGACGCGATCGTGGGCACGATCATGATGCCCATCACGATGCCGGCGCTGGCGGCGTTGAAGATCGACACGGTCGTGAGCTGGCCGACCGTCGCGCGCAGCAGGGGCGTCATGAACGTCAGGGCGAAGTATCCGAGCACGATCGTCGGCACGCCGGCGAGCACCTCGAGCACCGGCTTGAGCACCCTGCGCACCCGCGGCGGGGCGTACTCGGACAGGTACGCCGCGCTCGCGAGCCCCAGCGGCACCGCCACCAGCAGCGCGATGACGGTGACCAGCAGCGTGCCGACCACCAGGGGGAGCACCCCGAACGACCCCATCGAGCCGCCGAACGGCTGCCAGGTGGTGCCGGTCAGGAACCCCGATAGGCTGACCTCGTCCTCGCGGAAGAAGCCGGACGCCTCGGTGAAGAGGATGACGACGATGCCGACGGTCGTCAGCACCGACACGGCGGCGCACA
>CAYVGE010000320.1:0-3950 GCA_964450395.1 uncultured Actinomycetota bacterium | reverse complement strand
AGACCGCCGTCACCGGCTTCACCCGCCTGTGGCGCCCGTGGGGCGTGATCATGGCCGGCATGGCCTTGATCTCGTGGGGCTGGCCGGGCTGGGCCACGGGGGCCTCGACCGCGCTGACGTTCGCGCTGGGCGTCGGCCCGGGCTCGGTGACCTACATCACGATCGCGGCGCTGATCGCGATCGGCGTGGCGCTGACCGTGTCGCCGGTCGTCTACCAGGCGGTCGAGAAGTTCGAGATGGCGCTGGTCGGCGTCATCGTGGTGTTCCTCATCATCGCCGTGTTCATCGCGATCGACGGGGAGGCCTACGTCGAGCTCGGACGGGGACTGGCCAGCTTCGGCCGGATCCCCGATGGCATCCCGACGGCGACGCTGCTCGGCGCGCTGGCGTTCGCCGGCGCCGGCGGCACCGTCAACCTCGTCCAGAGCAACTGGATGCGCGACAAGGGCATCGGCATGGGCGCCCGCATCCCCCGCATCGTCTCGCCGTTCACCGGCGAGGAGGAGGCGATGGTCTCGACCGGGTACTTCTTCCGGCGCGACGACGAGAACATGCGGCGCTGGCGGGGCTGGTGGAAGGTCGCCAACGCCGAGCAGTTCTGGATGTTCCTGGTGATCGGCGGCCTGTCGATCATCCTGCTGTCGCTGCTGACCTACTCGACGATCGGGACCGGCTCGGAGGCGGAGGACTTCGACTTCATCCGCCTGCAGGGCGAGGCGCTCCAGGAGGTCGTGGCGCCGTGGTTCGGGCAGTTCTTCTGGCTGGCGGGCATGGTCGTGCTGCTGTCGACCAACCTCGGTGTGCTCGACCACATGGGACGCATCACCGCGGACGTGTTGAAGGTCGACTTCCTCCGCGACAACGAGGACTGGTCGGAGAGCCGCATCTACTTCGTGGTCATCTGGGCCGAGATCGCGTTCGGGGCCTTCGCACTGCTGGTGATCCAGAGCCAGCCGCTGGTGCTGCTGGTGATCTCGTCGTCGATCAACGGCGGCGTGATGTTCATCTACTCGATCCTGCTGATCCAGCTGAACTGGCGAACCCTGCCCGCCGAGATCAGGCTGCGCAGCTACCGGCTGATCGTCATGTTCTGGTCGGTGCTGTTCTTCGGCTACTTCACGGTCGTGACCGTGATCGACCAGTTCGGCACGCTCTTCGGGGGCTGAACCGGCTGATGCGCGCGTTCTGGCTGAAGCTGCTGCTGGCGATGACGCTGTGGATCGCCTTCATCTCGGTGGGCTGGCTGCTCGGCTGGATCTGATCATCACCGAGCGCTCTATCGCCGTTGCGGTGTCGAGGTCCGGGGCGATGCCCAGGCGCACGTCGTCGTCGGCGCAGGTGACGACGGCGGTCTGGTCGTCGCCCTCGCGGACCAGGCGCTCGTCACGCCGGGTCGGCGCGTCGGTCGCGTCGGGGAACGCGCGCTCGTACCAGGTGGTGACGGCGTCACACAGCGGCCCGTCGGCGGCCTGGGTCAGCGCCACACCGACCGCCGTCTCGTCGTCCCGCGTCCACGTGATCAGCTCACCGCCGGTCCACGCCAGCGCCCGGTCGCGGGCCCGGTCGAGGCCCTGCCCCGTGTCGCCTCCGGGCGCCTCGAACAGCCAGAGCAGGTCGGCGGCGCCGAAGGTGGTGGCCCGCGCGCGCTCCCAGTCGCCGCGCAGGCCGCCGGGGTCGGGAGGATCGACCGGCGCGGTGCCGTAGCGGGCGGGGTCCATGATCTCGGCGCTGGAGGTCGGCAGGTCGTCGTAGGCGGCATCGACGGCGTCCCACCCGCCGTCGACGAAGCGGTCGCAGACGAACCGCAGGCCGGCGAGGTACGGGAACTGCAGGCTCTGCGCCAGGTAGTGGGGCACGTCGGCCAGCTGTTCCTGGGCAGCCAGCGCGTCGGGATCGGTGCTCAGCCCCAGCTGCTCGCGGACCGTCATGCCGACCACGACGAACTGCTGCTGGGTCAGCGTCGCGTCGCCCTCGATCACCGACAGGGCGGCCAGCGCGGCGTCGCCGTCGGCCAGGTCCTCGGTGGTGTCGACGGGCAGCCCGAGCGCCTGGTCGGCCAGGGCGTGCTCGAGCTCGTGCGCCAGCGTGGCCTGGGCGGTCGGCTCGAGCCCGTCGTCGGCGGCCGCTCCACGGACCACGAGCTCGCCCGTGTCGGGGTCGTAGAACCCGGCGACCTGGCTGGTCAGCAGGTCCGTCTGCAGCTGGATCAGGTCGGTGCCGGCGGGGACCGCACCCAACGCCGCCAGGGTCCGCTGGTCGATGTCGGCGTCCTCGGCGCTGTACTCCTCGCGCACCTCCTCGGCCAGCCGCGCACCGATGGCGTCGTCGTCGAGGAACGTCGGTGACGGCTGCTCGTCGTAGGCGAGCTCGCGCTGCTCCTGCACGAGGGCCGAGATCCGGGCGATCTGGTCGCGGGCCGGGGCGTCGGGCACGTCCTGCGCGCCGGGCCGGCCCGCCGGCTGGATGCAGCGCGCCAGCAGCTGCCCGTCGTCGCCGAGGAGGTCGCCGACGCCACCGTCCTCCGACAGCAGGTCGTCCAGCGCCTGCGCGCCCTCCTCGCCGAGCAGCTCGTCGAGCGCGCCGCCGCCCGTCGACGGCGCCTCGCTCGCCGGCGCCGCCGCGTCGCCGTCGGTGAGCTCCGCTCGGAGGGCGGCCAGCTCGGCCTGCGCGGTGCGCAGCTGCGCCGACCGGACCAGGGCGAAGGTGGTGCTCGCGATCAACGCGACCACGCCGAGCACCGTGATCGCGATCACGGCCGAGCGGGGCATGGGCGCATCCTCCGGGTCGGGCGTCGGGCGGTCCCCAGGATGCCGCACGTCGCCACCGGCCGACGGGTTCGCGGAGCTTGGATCCACGACGCTCGTGACGGACCGGCTGCGCCGGACGGGAACCGGGCGGTCGACGACCGCGCGCCGACGCTCAGCGGTTGCGCTCCCAGACCAGCCGCAGGCCCCGCAGGGTCAGCCACTGGTCGTGGTGATCGATGTGGCGGCAGCTGTCGGTGATCGGCAGGGCCAACCCACCGGTCGCGACGACGACCGGGCGGGTGGCGAGCTCGTCGGCCAGGGCCTCGACCAGCCGGTCGACCTGGCCGGCGAAGCCGTAGATCGCGCCCGACTGCATCGACTCGATCGTGTTGCGCCCGATCGCGTGGCTGGGCATCGCCAGCTCGATCGCCCCGAGCTGGGCGCCGTGGGCGCTGAGCGCGGCCATCGACGTCTGGACGCCCGGCGCGATCGCGCCGCCGATGAACGCCCCGGCCGCGTCGTAGACGTCGAAGCTGGTGGCGGTGCCGAAGTCGACCACGATGCCCGGCCCGCCGTACTTGTCGTAGGCGGCCAGCGCGTTGACCAGCCGGTCGGCGCCGACCTCGCGCGGGTTGTCCGTGCGGATCGCCATCCCGGTGCGGATGCCGGGCCCCACGACCACCGGGACGACGTCGAGGTAGCGGTCCGCCATCTGGCGGAACGCCTCGGTCAGCGACGGCACGACCGAGGAGATGACCACGCCGGTGATGCTGGTCGACAGCGACAGGTCCATCAGCGTCAGCAACCCCTGCAGCTGCATGGCGAGCTCGTCGGACGTCCGTCGCGCCTCCGTCGACACCCGCCAGTGGCGCATGAGCCGTTCGCCGTCAAAGACGCCGACGACGGTCTGGGAGTTGCCGATGTCCATCGCCAGCAGCATCTAGCGATCCTCCTGATCAGCGCTGTCCCCGCGCCGGACGCCCGGTTGTCCCGGACCGTCACCGGTCGCGCGGTCGGCGTCGATCGACGGGTGCGGCGCGCGCTCCTTGCGGAGCGCGAGGAGCGCGTTGTCGATCAGGCGCGTCGAGCCGACGCGGGCGGCGACCAGCGCCCGCGCCCGGCGGTGGCCGGTGCCCCTCAGCGGCACCAGGGTCTCGGGGTGGACCACCTCGGCGTAGTCGACGTCGATCCCGTAACCGTCGC
>CAYVGE010000319.1:3724-3960 GCA_964450395.1 uncultured Actinomycetota bacterium | reverse complement strand
GGTCCGCCTCCCGCACGCGAGGGCGCGAGCTCCTGGAGCGATTCGACCTGGCCGAGGCCGGCGACCGTCCCGTCAAGACCTACTCGGGCGGCATGCGCCGGCGCCTGGACCTGGCGGGTGCCCTGGTCGCAAGACCGTCCGTGCTGTTCCTCGACGAGCCCACGACCGGGCTGGATCCCCGTAGCCGGGTCGGCATGTGGGAGATAATCCGGGAACTGATCCGCTCGGGCACCACG
>CAYVGE010000319.1:274-3714 GCA_964450395.1 uncultured Actinomycetota bacterium | reverse complement strand
TCGACCCCCGCAGCCGCATCGACATGTGGGACGTCATCCGCGAGCTCGTCCAGGGCGGGACGACGCTGCTGCTCACCACCCAGTACCTGGAGGAGGCCGACCGCCTGGCCGACGACATCGTCGTGATCGACCACGGTCGCGCCATCGCCCGGGGTACGGCCGACCACCTCAAGAGCCAGATAGGCGGAGAGCGGGTGGAACTGGTGGTGGAGTCGCCCTCCCATCTCGCCATCGCTCGCGAGACCCTCGGTGCCATCGCGGTGGGCGACGTCACGGTGGATGAGCAGACCCGGACCGTCACGGCTCCGGTGTCGGGAGGCAGTGGAGTCCTGATGGAAGTCCTGCGGGGATTGGACGGGAACGCCGTCACGGTGCTGGACGTGGGCCTGCGACGTCCCACCCTCGACGACGTGTTCCTGGCCCTGACCGGCCACAGCACTCAGACCAGCAACCAGGATCCCAACGGCTCCGAGCCCTACGGGACCGCGGCTTCGGCCGAGCAAGGGAGAAAGGAAGTCACGAAATGAATGCGCTCGCATGGGCGGCTTCCGACGGCTTCGTCGTCGCCAAGCGCAACCTGATCAAGATCAAACGGGTCCCCGAGCTCCTGGTGTGGGTGCTCCTCTCGCCCATCATGTTCGTGCTGCTGTTCGCCTACGTGTTCGGCGGCTCCATCGACGTGCCGGGAGGGGTCGACTACCGCGAGTTCCTCATCGCGGGGATCTTCGCCCAGACAGTGGTGTTCGGCGCCACCTACACCGGCGCGGGCCTCGCCGAGGACATGCAGAAGGGGATCATCGACCGGTTCCGGTCGCTGCCGATGTCACGCTCGGCGGTGTTGGTCGGCCGGACGGCGAGCGACGTGCTCAACAACGTCATCGTGATCATCGTGATGTCGGCGACCGGCCTCGCGATCGGGTGGCGGATCCGCACGTCGGTGCTCGAGGCGCTGGCGGGCTTCCTGCTCCTGCTGCTGTTCGCCTACGCGATCTCGTGGGTCATGGCCTGGATCGGCCTGCTCGTCCCGAGCCCCGAGGTGGTCAACAACGCCTCGTTCATCACGATCTTCCCGATCACGTTCCTGGCCAACACGTTCGTGCCGCCCGACAACTTCCCGGCCGCGCTCAAGGCGTTCGCCTACTGGAACCCGGTCTCGGCGGTCGTGCAGGCCACCCGGGAGCTGTTCGGCAACACCAACCCCGCAGTCCCGGTGCCCGACTACTGGTCCCTGCAGCACCCGGTGCTCTACAGCCTGTTGTGGGTCGGCATCATCCTGGTGGTCTTCGTGCCGCTGGCCGTGCGCCAGTACACGCGAGCCGCCAGCCGCTGACCACCACCCCACGGGCCCTCGTGGGTCGACCTCTCCACGCATGCCGGCCGACATCGACCCAGAGCCGGTCCGACCCTTCTGGGTCGACCTCTCCACGCATGCCGGCCGACATCGACCCAGAGCCGGTCCGCGGTGTCGCCACAGCCCCTCGGGGGGACACCGGGAGGTGTGACGTCGGACGGCGTCGCACCGCGGCGACAGCGAGGTCGAGCGATGCAGCTGGGGATGGTCGGACTGGGGCGCATGGGAGCCAACCTGGTGCGCCGACTGATGCGCGACGGGCACGAGTGCGTCGTCTTCGACGTCGACGAGGACAAGGTCAAGGCCCTGGTCGACGAGGGCGCGATCGGTGTCGACGACCTGTCGGCCATGGCGGAGCACCTCGACGCACCACGGGCGATCTGGGTCATGGTGCCCGCGGGCCTGACCGACAAGGTCACCGAGGACGTCGCGGAGCACGTCGACGCCGGCGACGTCATCATCAACGGCGGCAACTCGCACTACCGCGACGACGTCCGCTGGGCCGAGGAGCTGGCCGACCGCGGCGTCACCCACCTCGACGTCGGCACGAGCGGTGGCGTGTGGGGGCTCGAGCGCGGGTTCTGCCTGATGATCGGCGGCGAGGTCGAGGCGGTCGAGCGGCTCGAGCCGATCTTCGCGTCGATCGCCCCCGGAGTCGAGGCGGCCGACCGCACCCCGTCGGCCGAGGGCGAGCCGACGCAGGCCGAGCACGGGTACCTGCACTGCGGCCCCGCCGGCGCCGGGCACTTCGTGAAGATGGTGCACAACGGCATCGAGTACGGCGTGATGGCGGCGTACGCCGAGGGCCTCAACGTGCTGAAGCGCGCGGACGCCGGGTCGGCGGACCGCCAGCACGACGCCGAGACCGCCCCGCTGCGCGAGCCGGAGTTCTTCCGGTACGACCTCGACACCGCCCAGATCGCCGAGGTGTGGCGCCGTGGCTCGGTCATCGGGTCGTGGCTGCTCGACCTGACCGCGTCGGCGCTGCGCAAGGATCCCGAGCTCGCCGCGTTCAGCGGTCGCGTGTCCGACAGCGGCGAGGGCCGCTGGACCATCCAGTGCGCGATCGACGAGGGCGTCCCGACGCCGGTGCTGAGTGCGGCACTGTTCACCCGCTTCGGTTCCCAGGACGGCGACGACTTCGCGAACAAGGTCACCAGCGCCATGCGCAGCGAGTTCGGCGGCCACGACGAGAGGTCCGTCTGACGCCGGTCCCCAGTCCGCTCCCTGGCGGGGGGCGCCCGGCAGCCGTCACCGGACCACCCGTTGACAGCCGTGATGGGGGGAACCTAGGCTCGCCCATCGGTGGGGTCCGGCGTCGCACCGAGGGGATCCGTCGCATGACGACCTATCAGTACCTGTGCCCGGAGCACGGCACGTTCGAGATCCGGGCCACCATGGGCACCGCGCCCCGTCAGGCGGTGTGCCCGACCTGCGACGCCGGCAGCCGGCGGCTGTTCACCGCACCGACGTTGCGTCGGGTCGCGCCGGCGGTGGGGGCCGCCGTCGACCGGGCGGAGCGCAGCCGGGAGGCACCGGAGGTGGTGGCCGCGCCACCGCCCCGACGGCGACCGTCGCGACCGACGGCGCCGGCGAACCCGGCCCTGCGTCGCCTGCCCCGCCCCTGAGGTGGCAGCTCACGGACACCGTCACGCGGTGGGTGGTGGCCGTCGCCGGGTCGGACGCCCGGCACCGCTCGTCGAGGCGGACCGCATCGCCGCGTGACCGAAAGGAACCACCATGCCCGAGGTCGTCTACCCGCTGGATTCGAGCAAGCCGTTCACCGAGCAGCAGTACCTGGGTCACAACCGGTGGCACCCCGACATCCCCGCCAACGTGCAGGTCAAGCCCGGTGACGTCTTCCGCGTCGACTGCCGCGAGTGGTTCGACGGCGCGATCGTCAACGACGACTCGGCCGACGACGTGCTCAACGCCCCGCTGTCGACGGTCCACGTGCTGTCGGGTCCGATCGCGGTCGAGGGCGCCGAACCCGGCGACCTGCTGATCGTCGACATCCTCGACCTTGGCCCGATCCCGCAGGAGGACTCCGGGCCGCGAATCGTCATGCCGCTGCCCGACGCCGAGCACG
>CAYVGE010000319.1:0-264 GCA_964450395.1 uncultured Actinomycetota bacterium | reverse complement strand
CTGGGGCTACACGGGGATCTTCGCCAGGCAGAACGGCGGCGGGTTCCTGACCGACCAGTTCCCCGATGCCTACAAGGTGATCTGGGACTTCCTGGGCCAGCAGGCGACCAGCCGGCACATCCCGCACGTGTCGTTCACCGGGATCGTCCACCCGGGCCTGATGGGGACGGCACCCTCGGCGGACCTGCTGGCGCGGTGGAACACGCGCGAGGCGGCGCTGATCGCCACGGACCCCGACCGCGTGCCGCCCCTGGCGCTGCCACC
>CAYVGE010000318.1:3736-3968 GCA_964450395.1 uncultured Actinomycetota bacterium | reverse complement strand
ACGCGGTGGCGTGGAGCGTCCGTGCGGCGGTCATGTCGCGGCTGCGCAGCTCCGCGAGCAGGAAGCTGCGCAGCAGCGCGTGGTAGCGGTACCACCGCCGGCCCGGGCCGAGTGTGGTCACCAGGGCGTTGGCGCGTTCGAGCCGGTCCAGGATCGCTCCGGCGTCCGCGCGGCCGGAGAGGAGGACCGCGAGGTCGACGGTCAGCTCCTCCGTGACGGACGTCGCGACCAG
>CAYVGE010000318.1:3266-3726 GCA_964450395.1 uncultured Actinomycetota bacterium | reverse complement strand
GACGAATGAGCCGCTGTGCGACCACGCAGTGCACGGACGTCGCGACCAGGAACGCACGCAGCTCGTCGGACTGGCGCGACAGCACCTCCGCCACGAGGTAGTCGGCGACGCCGCGCTGATCTCCCGCGAACGTCGAGACGAACGCGGCGGGGTCCGCCTCCTCCGACAGCGACAGCGCCGCCAGCCGGAGTGCGGCGGGCCACCCCTCGGTCCGTTCGAGCAGCAGTGACCTGCTGTCGTCCGACAAGTCGACCTGCTGCGCCTCGAGCAGTGCGCGGACCTCCTCGGACGTGAAGGCCAGATCGTCCGCGCGGACCTCGTGCAGCAGGCCGTCGAGGCGGAGCCGCGGCAGCGCCAGCGGCGGATCGAAGCGGCAGCCGACGAAGAGGAGGAGCTGCTCAGGCAGGTGCCGCAGCAGCTCGTCGAGGCCGGCGAGCGCCACCGGCGAGACCAGTTCGTG
>CAYVGE010000318.1:0-3256 GCA_964450395.1 uncultured Actinomycetota bacterium | reverse complement strand
CGTCGACGGCGTCGATGAACTCGGCGAGGAAGGCTGACTCCATCTCGCCGTGCGGCGGTGTCATGTCGGCGAACCGGTCGGCGACGGTGGTCCGTGCTCCATCGCTGCGGAGCGCGGCGGCGATGCTCTGGAGCACGGCGGACCACAGCTGGGCGGGATCGTTGTCGTGGCGGTCGCAGCTCACCCAGGCGACCGGCACACCTCGATCACGGAGCTCGACCGCGTGGGCGGCGAGCAGGGTGGACTTGCCGTAGCCTGCGGGCGCGCAGACGTCGACGACCGCCCGACGGCCTGGCTTGGAGCCGTCTGCAACCGCCGGAGCATGCGCCGCCCGGAGCAGCTGCAGCAGCCTGCGGCGGGGAAGGGTGTTCGACGGTAGCCGCGGCACCTCGATCTTCGGCCGCGGCACCGTGGGCGGTGCTGTCGGTGTTGCCCCCAACTGGGCCTGCGGACGGATCCACGGATCCGGCCCGCATCCTCCTCCCACAGCTCGCGGATCGGTCGTGCCGAAAGTAGAGCATAGCTTGCTGTCAGACATCCCGGCGTGCCCGCGGGGTCGTCGTACGCCCCCTGGGCCTGTCGTCGCTGCCCGGACAGGTTGCGCAGATGGGTCGAACTTCGCGCCATCTTCGGCAATGATCAGCGGAGAGTTGAAAGCGTCTGATCGAGGGCAGCATGAGCGTGCGTGTCTCCGCCATCCTCTCCCGCAAGGGCAACGACGTCGTCACGATCACAGGCGACACCACAGTGAGTGAGGCACTCCGGGTGCTCAGCGAGCACAACGTGGGTGCGCTGGTGGTGTGTGACAGCGCCGAGGCGATCGTCGGGATCGTGAGCGAGCGGGACATCGTCCGCTGGCTCGCGCGTTCGGGAGCCGAAGCGCTCCAGATGTCGGTCGAGGACGTGATGACCGCCGAGGTGCTGACGTGCACCCCCGACGCGACAGCAGACGAGGTCATGCAGACGATGACCGTCCAGCGGGCGCGCCACCTCCCGGTCGTCGACGATCACGGACGGTTGGTGGGCATCGTCTCGATCGGCGACGTCGTGAAGTCGCGCATCGACGACCTGCAGACCCAGGCGCAGAGCATGGAGGCCTACATCAGCGGCAGTCCCCACTGACCCGCCGGGTCGGTCTGCGGAGCCGCTCGTCGAGCAGGTAGACGGGCAGCACGGCCGGTGCGGCGAGCAGCTCCCGGCCCCGACCGGCGCCATCGCGGTGCACGGCCTCGACGCACAGCGGACGACCCCTGCTCGAGCTGAGCAGCGGCCGTCCACCAGCGCCCGTCGACGACGTCGGGCGGCGACGGTTGCTGCTCGAGACGAGCGGCGGGAGCGGCGGCCGTCCACCTGCTGCCGGTTCGTCGGAACCCCGCAGCCGCGGGGTTGCGACCTCGGCGCGTCGGGTGAGCCGCGTTCCCGTAGCATGGGGCGGCATGGACGACGACGGACTCGACCGGCACCGCTTCTTCGCCTCCAACGACCCGTGGCTGGACCTCGACGCGCTCGCCGCGCGGCTGGAGGGGTCCGGCAGGGTGCTCGGGCTGCCGGTCATCCGCAACGTCAAGACCGTGGACCCGACTGCGGCCGGCTGAGCGACCCGTGGACACCGACGAGGCACGCCGACGGTTCGCCGCCGCCCGCGTCGCGCGGATGGCGACGGTCCGCCCCGACGGCACCCCGCACCTGGTGCCCGTGACCTTCGCGGCCACCGGCGACACCGTCTACACCGCCGTCGACGCCAAGCCCAAGACGACGACGCAGCTGCAGCGGCTGGAGAACCTGGCGGCGCAGCCGCGCTGCACCCTGCTGGTCGACCACTACGACGACGACTGGTCGCAGCTGTGGTGGGTGCGGGCCGACGGCGACGCCCGGGTCGTCGAGGCACCCCAGCCGGCGCACCCCGGGTTGGCGCTGCTGGCGACCCGCTACCCCGCGTACGCCGGCTCGCCGCCCGTCGGGCCGCTGATCGTCATCGAGGTCACGCGCTGGCGGGGGTGGTCGGCCGCGTGAGCTGGGCGTACCGGACCGCAGTCAGGTTTGGGAGCCGCCGGTCGCGTGCACGTATGGAGCGTCGCCTGCACTGGAGCTTGCAATGGACGTTGGCATCGGCATCCCCAACAGCATCAGGGGCACGACGGGTGCCGACCTGATCGAGTGGGCGCGCCGCGCCGAGGCGGCGGGCTTCTCGAGCCTCGCGTCGATCGGCGGGGTCGAGTACCCGACGTACGAGGAGCTGACCGTCTTCGCGGCGGCTGCGGCGGTGACCGAGCGCATCCGCTTCATGACCAACGTCATGATCTCGCCGACGCGCAGCGCTGCGGAGCTGGCCAAGCAGGCCGCCACGGTCGACCAGCTGTCGGGCGGTCGGTTGTCGCTGGGGCTCAGCGTCGGCTGGCGCGAGTCCGACTACGACCTGACCGGCCGGTCGTTCGGCGACCGGGGTGACCGGTTCGAGCAACAGCTGCGCGACCTGCAGACCGCCTGGGCCGGCGAGCCCCTGCTCGCCGGCACCAGGCCGGTGTCGCCGCCGCCGGTGCAGGACGGCGGCGTGCCGGTGCTGATCGGCGGCACCACCGACGCGGCCATCCGCCGCGTCGTCGAGTTCGGCCAGGGTTGGACGGCGGGTGGGATGGCGCCCGACGACGTCGGGGCGTTCGGGGACCGGGTCCGCAGCGCGTGGGCGGAGTCGAGCCGGTCCGGCGAGCCGAAGATCGTTGCGCTGGTCTACTTCGGCCTCGGTGACACCGAGCAGCGGTCGCGGGAGTACCTGCTCGACTACTACGGCCCGAAGGGTAGCGACATCGCCGAGATGATCGCCGGCAGCGCGCTGCGCTCGACCGACGCCGTCGCCGGCGCGGTGCAGGCCTTCGCCGACGCCGGGGTCGACGAGCTGATGCTCGATCCCACCGTCAGCGATCCCGAGCAGGTCGACCTCATCGCCGACGCCGCGCTGTAGCGCGTGCCGCCGACGCGGATCCCGGAGGTCCTGCCGGGCCGGGCCGGCAGGTCTGGTGGCTGCCGTGCGTCATGCCGACGTCATCCGGTGCCTTGCGCGGTGGCTGCCGGGAGCGGTGGCCGCCTGATGCCTGCACGAGCTGCGCGGCAGGTCCGGCGAGCGGTGCACGTCCGACGCTGCTGATGCCCGCTGCTCAGGGGACGATCACCACGGGCCCGCACGCGTGGTGCAGGCACTGGTGACTGACCGAGCCGAACGGCATGTCGCGCTGTGGCCCGCCACCGCGCGTGCCGACGA
>CAYVGE010000317.1:0-4002 GCA_964450395.1 uncultured Actinomycetota bacterium | reverse complement strand
GTGGCGATGGGCTACATCGCCTCCACCGCACAGGATCTCGCCCGGTTCATGCAGGCACACCTGGACGGACACCCGGCGATCCCCGCCACCGCCGCCGACATCGCCACCGGCACAGTCGCGCAGACGGGGTGGACCACCACTCTCGACGCCGGCTACGGGCACGGCTGGTTCGTTGACGAGCTCGCCGGCACGCCGGTGGTCAGCCACCCCGGGTCGCTGGGCCACTTCACCGCCCACGTGCTCCTCGCGCCACACGCGGACGGCTTGGGCGTCGCCGTCGTGTCCAACGCCAGCTCGTTCGTCGCCTCCAGCCACGAAGCGCAGTACGACCTCAGCCTCGGGCTGACCCACCTGCTCCTCGGCGAGGAGCCCCCGCCCGCCGACCCCTCCCTGCTGATGACCGTCGTCGTGCCGATCCTCCTCTGGCTCATCGTCGCCCTGCTGATCGGCGCCATCATCCGTCACCTGGCCAGGCTCCGTCTGCACGGGCTACCCGCCGCGAAGGGCCACGGTGCCCGCCGATGGGCCCGGGCACTGCTGCCCGGCCTGGCCTTCCTGGCCGTCGGCGCCGGACTGCTCGCCGCACCACTGGGATTGGCACGCCACTTCTACCCCGACGGCGGGTGGGCGGTGACCGTCATCGCCTACCTCGCCGCCAGCTGGGGTGTGACACGCCTAGGCCTCGGCGTCCTCGCCATGCGACGCAACCGTCGCCCTGATAGCCCGCAAACGCCGGGTCGCACGGCAGCAGGTGAACACACCAGCTCGCGAAGCGCGCCGCACGACGCGGGGCAACGCCATGCCGAGCCACTCAAGAGCTAGAGCCATGAGGATCACGCTGAAAGGGAACGCCATGACCGCCACCACCCGAACCACCAGCACCGCCGCCGCCAGATCGGGATGGCAACGTTGGTCGACCGCCTCCGCGACCACGCGCCGCCGACGGTGTTGCCCGGTGGGACACCGGTCTGCTCGACTACCTCTGCCAGACCCGCTGATGCGCGGCAGCGTCGTGCAGACTGAGCCAAAGCCCCGCCAGGCCCCAGCCGATGGCGGTAATCGCTCCGAGGGGCGCGAGCGCCGAGGCGGATGAGCCCGCCGTCAGTGAAGCCAGGCCGACGCCTATTGCCGCCACGGCCGCAAGGCTCGCGCCCAGCCGCCAACCGCGACCCGGGAGCGCCGCTGCGGCCATCAGGAGAACGGCCGTGAACGCGATGATCGCCATGGCCCACCAGTGGGCGTTGTGATGTGGATCGGCCGTGGGTGGGAACGTGTTCCGCTGCAAGAGGGCCTGGTCGATCCCGTACCACGCGGCCGGAACAGCCCCGACCGCCGCGAGCATCAGGACCCGTGGTCGCCAGAGCCCCTCCGGGCGCCGCCAGGGTGCGGCGAGCAGTGCCGCCACAAAGGCAGGCAGCGTCAACACGAGCAGGAACGGGTCGATGGGGCCGGCTTGGCCGCCGACGTTGTCGGGGTCACCGACGATGGGGATCGTGAGCAGGACGCCGGTCATGACAGCGAGCACCTGATACGCGGAGCCGGCACGTTCCGGCCAAACGAGCAACGCCACGAGCGCGGAGGCTCCGATCGCCACGAGCGCGACGGCTCCCACCGCGTGGACGGCTTCACCGGGATGCGCCGCCCCGTAGCGAGCTTCCACCGATGGAGCAGGATCGTCAGGTGCACCCTCAGTTCCCGACGCCACGACTCCCAGCACATTGAGCGCGACGATCGAGAAGAACGCCAACAGCAGCACACCGATCGCGCCGACGACGCGGACCGCGAGTCGCCGCCCGCGCGTCAGAGGTGCAGCAGTGTGCTTCATCGTTGAGATCCTTGCGGTGCTCTTTGCTTCAGTGTCGGCCCGCACGACGGGAGCGGCGCGGGCGATGGTTGGGGTCGAGGATCAAGACGCGGCCTCATGGACGACGTCGGACATGATGGTCGCGGCGCGCTCGAACCCGTCGACAGGGATGCGTTCGTCGTGTCCGTGGATCGTTGCGAGCAGCTCCGGTGAGAGCACGAGTGGGGTCCAGCCGTACGCGGCAGCTCCTCGTGCCCGGAAGAACCGCAGGTCGGTGATTCCCGGGCTCAGTGACACCGTGGGGAGGGCGGCCTCGGCAACCCGGGTCGATGCTGCGTGCAGGATGTCGAAGAGCGGTCCCTTGCCGCTGACCGGGCCGTGGCCCTTCTGGGTGACGTTGGTGACGTGGCCGCCACGCGCGACGACCTGCTCCTGCAACGATGCGACGAGCCTCGTGATGTCGGTGTCGGGGAGCAGTCTTGCGTCGAAGGACGCCTTCGCTTCGCTGGGCACGACGTTGGACTTGTAGCCCGCGGCGATGGTCGTCGGGGTGATGGAGTCGGACAGCAGGAGGCCGAGCGCGCCGGCCTCGCGGAGGCGCGCGGCCACGGCGCGGACCAGGACGGGCCCTGCTGGGGAGGCAAGTCCTTTGAAGATTGCGGCCGTCGAGCCGGACGCTGCCGTCGCGAGCGTCGCGAACTGCTCGCGGATCACCGGGTGCAGGCGAGGTGTGCCGAAGCCGGCGACCTGGTCGAGGGTGGCCGCGAGGTTGCGGATTGCCTGCTGGGTGGGGGGCAGTGCGCCGTGACCGGCGTCCCCGGTCACGGCGACGTCGAACCACAGCGCGGTCTTCTCTCCGAGCGCGATGGGCAGCACGGGCCGGTCCAGGCCGGCGTCGATCCCGTAGGCGCCTTCCCCGATCACCTCTGGGGCGGGGCGGTGGTCCCCGAAGCCGACGAGGTCGGAGTGCTGTTCGAGGAGCCAGTGGGCGCCTTCGTCGCCGCCGGCTTCCTCGTCGCCGACGAGCGCGACGATGATCTCGCGCTCGGGTGTGGCGCCGGAGGCGGCCAGCTGCGCGGCCGCCGCGGCGTGCATCACCGTGATGCTCTTCATGTCCAGGGCGCCTCGGCCCCACAGGAACCCGTCGACGAGCTCGGCACCGAAGGGGTCCCGCGTCCAGCGTTGCTCTTCGACGGGGACGACGTCGCTGTGGGACAGCAGCACGAGGGCTGGACGGGCTGTCGGCCCCTCGAGCCGCGCGACGAGGTTCGCGTGACCTGCCGGGGATGTGAGCACTTTGGTCCGCAGGCCCGCCTCCGCGAGGTAGCCGCCGACGACCTCGGTGACGGTGGTGTGGTCCCCGGAGGGGTTGGTCGAGCGGATGCGGATGAGTTGGCGGAGCAGCTCGAGAGGTTCCATTCGCTTGCCTTCCGGTCCGTACCCCGCAGCGGGGCAGTTGGGTGGAGGCAACGTCGCTGCCTCGCCTGTCGGGATGCTGTCCGGGTCCTGTCCCCGCCGATGGACAGCGACCCGGCTCCGACACAGCGCGGACAGCCATGTCCGCCACCGTGGCGGTACCGACAGGGAAGGAATCGGCCATGACCCGTTCACGACTGCTCCGGGCCGTGTCCGCGGCCGCAGTCATCGCCGTCGTTGTCTTCGCCCAGGTGGGGTTGATCTTGGCGCCATCGCAACTGGGCCGCAACCCGCTGCTGACCCTGGCGCTGCGACCGACGCCGGCGTTCCTGATCCTCGTCGCTGATGCCGTAGCTCCCGTGACGGCGGTCCTGATCGCGGCTGTCGGTCGGACGATGGTCGACCTGGCCTACTTCGCCGCGGTCCGGCACGGCGCCGCACCGCTGCTGCGGCGCTTCGGGATCGGCAAGGACCTGACGGGCGGGCTGTCACGCACCACAACTTCGCGTGGCCTACTGGCCATCTCGTTCTTCTGGTCGAGCAGCCCGATCATCGCCGCGCTGGGTCTGGGAACGACCTCGGCGTGGCTCTTCCTCGCGGTGACGGGAGTGGGCAACCTGGCGACGAGCAGCATCTATGTCTCGTCGGGGCGGCGGCTTGGGGCGTTCCTGGCCCCCGTCGACGCCTGGTTGTCGGCGTACGGGCTGTGGCTGACGGTGGCGTTGGCGGCTGCTGTGACGGTCAGCGCGTTCGCGAAGTACCGACGGCACCAGGTCGCCTAG
>CAYVGE010000316.1:0-4028 GCA_964450395.1 uncultured Actinomycetota bacterium | reverse complement strand
CGGTGGAGTCGCATAGCCCGGCCTAGTGCGCCGCACTCGAAATGCGGTAGGGCGGCAACGCCCTCGTGGGTTCGAATCCCACCTCCACCACGAGATGCCTCTCCGGTACGCTCACCCTCGGGCATCTGGCGCTGTTTCTTGCGTCCTGTGCAGCGAGTCGTGTCGTGGGACGCGAGTGTCGGGTACCTCACGCCCGAGGACCTGGTCAGCCTGGTCCGGCGGCTCGACGTCGGACCGATCCGCGACATCGGGCTCCTCGACGCCGCGGTCGCGTCCGCGCTCGTCGGCGTTCGGCGCCGATGCCTATCCGTCGATCGAGCTGAAGGCCGCGGCGCTCTTGCACTCGCTCGGCCGCAACCATGCGCTCGCCGATGGCAACAAGCGGTTGGGCTGGTTGGCCGCCGTCGTGTTCCTCGACGTCAACGATCACTCCGTCGATATCGATGACGATGACGCGTTCGACCTGGTCACGGGCGTGGCCGATGGGCGCATCGGCGTGGAGGAGATCACCGATCGCCTTCGCAGCAGGCGTGGGTAGCCGGGGATCCTGAGCCTGCCCGGCCTCGACTGTTCGTGCCAGACGTCCCGTCACGCACCACGACCGCGGCGCGGGATGGACGCCCTCTGCTCCCCGTTGAGCAGCGGCCGTCCACGGTGTGCACGTCGCAGCGTTCTCAGCAGCCAACCACCGTCACCGCCTACGGTCAATGACGACGAAGAGTCAGGCTCCCGGCGCTACCACTCGGCGAGCTTCCAGACCTCGGGCTGCTGGTCGGGATCCTCGTCGATCTCGGCGAACAGCGTGACGGCCTGCTTGAGCTGCACCATGGCCTCCTCGTCGCGACCCTCCGCCCGGAGCAGGTCGGCGAGGTTGTTGTGCAGCGCGGCACGGCGGTGGCGGTCGCCGAGCTGGGCCGAGCGCTCCAGCGCCGCCTGCGCGATCGGCAGCGCCCGGGCGGTCGCGCCGGCGGCGGCGTGGGCCTGCGCCAGGTTGTTGGCCGCTGCGACCTCGGCGGTGACGTCGTGGAGGCGGCGGGCCAGGGCCAGCGCGTGCTCCAAGTGGTGGCGGGCCGTGGAGAGATCATGTCGGCTGAGCACGCCCAGCAGGTTGTGCGCGCCGGCCAGTGCCGCCAGGTCGTCGGTGGCCTCGGCGGCGGCGAGCGCGTCGGCCGCCAGCGTCCCCGCCTCGTCGTCGTCGCCCTGGCGGTGGGCCACCAGCCCCCGGTCGGTCAGGATCCGCGCGCGCAGCGCCATCGTGGCGGGCTCGTCGTCGAGGAACGCCGACGCGGCCCGCAGGTGCTGGCTGGCCAGCACCCACTGGCCCCGGCGGATGTGGACGCCGGCGATGCGGTGCTCCAGCTCGGCGTAGCGCTCGTCGCCGGCCAGGGCGGCCGCCGCCTCGAGGTGCCGCAGCGCGTCGCCGTACCGCCCGGACAGCGTGTGCAGGGCGCCCAGGGCCTCGTGGACCGGCCCGGGGTCGGGGTACCCGAGGGCCAGGGCGCGGTCGTAGAGGTCGATCGCGTCGGGCATCGCGAGCATCGCGGCCGCGTGCTCCGCCGCGCGCACCAGCCAGGCGGCCGCGAGCCCGTCGTCGCCGGCCGCGCGGTGGTGGGCGGCGATCGTGGCCGCGGGCCCCTCGTGCCCGGTGGCGGTCGACCGCTCCAGCTCGACGGCCACCCGGCGGTGCAGCAGTCGCCGGCGTGCCAGCCCCGCGTCGTCGTAGGCGGCGGTGCGCAGACGCGCGTGCGTGAAGTCGTAGCGGGCGGCGTCGTCGTCGAGCTCGGTGATCAACCCGGCGGTGACGAGCTCCTCCAGCGCGTCGACGGTCTCCTCGTCGGACCGCCCGCTGACCCGGCGCACCACGTCGGGATCGAAGGAGCGTCCGATCACCGCGGCGGTCGTCAGGATCTGCCGCGCGGCCTCGCCGACGGCGATCAGGCGGGCACGGAACAGGTCGTCGGCGCCCCGCGGCGGTGGCCCGTCGAGCGCCCCGGGGTCGACGGCCAGCGCGGCGAGGTCCTCGACGACCAGCAGCGGCACGCCCTCGGTGCTGGCCATGACCCGGTCGGTCAGCGCGTCGGCATCGGCAGCTGCGGGGTCGGCCGGCGCCGGCAGCAGCCGGCGCACGGCCGCGGCGTCGAGCCGGGCGAGCGGCACGGTCGTCACGTGCCCTTCGCGCGCCACATCGGCCAGGAGGTGACGCAGGCGGTGGCCCCGGTCGACGAGCTCGCTGCGCCAGCTGAGCACCAGCGTGACCGGCCACCGGGCAAGGCGGTGGGCGAGGTGTGCGAGCACGTCCAGCGACGACTCGTCGATCCAGTGGACATCGTCGACGACCAGCAGTCCCGGCGGCCCGCCCGGCACGGTGACGGCGGCGGCCATCGCTGCGGCGAGTGCGTCGCGCAACCGCCACGCCGCGCCGGGGTCGGTCGCCGGTGGCACACTGCTGCCGTCGACCATGTCCGGCAGCACCCGGCCGACCTCGCGGACGACGTGCGGTGGCAGGGCCTCGCGCCAGTCGGTGCGCGGCCCGGTACCGGCGGCCTGCGGTCCGGTGGCCGCGTCCTGCAGCGCGTCCATGACCGCGCCGAGCGCCAGCCCGATCTCGTCCTGCCGGCACGCCAGGCGCAGCACCGGACGCCGCGTGGCCCCCGGGGCGCCCAGCAGCTCGTCGAGCAGCCGGGTCTTGCCGATCCCGGCCTCGCCCTCGACGACGACGAGCGCCCCCGCGTCGCGCGTGTCGCTGATGGCGGTGCGCAGCGCGGCCAGCTCCGCGTCCCGCGCCACGAACGCCGTCGTCGGCCGCGCCCTCGGCGGTGGGCGGTCGTCCCCTCCGGCGTCGGTGCCGACGGGCACCAGCTTGCGCGCCTGCCGGCGGCCGGAGGTGCCGACCACGGACGTCGCGCGCAGCACGGGCCGTGGCCGATCGCCGCCGGCCGCCGCGTCGGGGGCGGTCCCCGCCGTGGGCGCAGGCGGCATGCGGTCGGCGACGATCGCCTCGTAGAGCTCGGTCGTCTCGGCCAACGGTCGCACCCCGAGGTCGGTCTCGAGTGCCCGCACGCACGCCCGGTACTGCCGCAGCGCGGCGGCGCGGTCGCCGCTCCACGCCAGCAGGCGCATCACCAACCGGTGGGTCGGCTCGTGCAACGCGTCGAGGTCGAGGCGCCGCCGGGCGACCGCCAGGGCCGAGGGCAGGTCGCCCGCCTCGATGTGGGCGTCGGCGAGCAGCGTCAGCAGCGCGGCGTGCTCCTGGCCGAGCGCCTCGTTGGTCAGGAAGCGCCACTCCTCGAACTCGGGGCTGTCACGCAGCGCGAAGCCGTCGAGGAACGGTCCGCGGTAGCGGGCCGCCGCAGCGGTCAACGGCGGCACGCACCGCGCGCAGGAGGTCGTTGCGGTGTGGCCGTGGTCACTGGTCCCTGCCGCCGCCTCACGGGCGTCCCACAGGTCGCACCCGACCACCGCGCGGTTCAGCGCGACGGTGTCGCCGTCGGTCACCAGGACGTCGGCGCCCGCGGTCGTGCGGATCGTCGACAGGGTGCGGCGCAGCGCCGCGCCCGCGCGCTCGCGGTCGATGTCGGGCCAGCCGATGGCGGCGAGGGTCGCACGGGCGTGGGGCCGCTCGGTGGCGGCGAGGTATGCCAGGATCGCGGTCGCCTTGCGGGTGTCGAACGCCACGGGGAACCCGTCGCGCTCGATGACGGGCGCGCCCAGCAGGGTCATGCGCACGGGCAACGGTCCGCTCCTGGTCTCCGCTGGTGTCCGGGCCGCGGCGCCCGGACGGTCCGCTGCGGCTGCAGTGTAGGTCGGTCGGTCCCGTACTGTCCCTGGGATCGTAACGATGTGGCCGTCCCGCTGTGCCGGCGGCGGGTGAGAGTGCCGCTCCATGGGAGCTCGTCAGGCCATCGTCGGCGGCGTGCGGTGGCGGGCGGCCACAGCCCGCGGCCGTCGCGTACCCGCCCACGCCCGAACCCACCGCAGGCAGACGTGGTCGCTGTCGACATCGCGGACGATGTGAGCTGCGCGCCCGC
>CAYVGE010000315.1:3518-4033 GCA_964450395.1 uncultured Actinomycetota bacterium | reverse complement strand
TGCCGGCCCGCGGCCTGATCGGCATCCGCACCGAGTTCCTGACCGAGACCCGGGGCACGGGGATGCTGCACCACGTGTTCGAGGGTTGGGAGCCCTGGTACGGCGAGCTGCGGACCCGGCCGACGGGCAGCCTGGTGGCCGACCGGGCGGGCGAGTCGACCGCCAACGCGCTGTACGGCCTGCAACAGCGCGGGACGTTGTTCATCGGGCCGGGCGTCGAGGTCTACGAGGGCATGATCGTCGGCGAGAACGCCCGCAGCCAGGACATGGACGTCAACCCGACCAAGCCGAAGAAGCTGACGAACATGCGTGCCGCCGCCGCCGACGAACTGGTCCGGCTGGTGCCCGCACGGCCGCTGTCGCTGGAGCAGGCGCTGGAGTTCTGCCGGGTCGACGAGTGCGTCGAGGTGACCCCGAACGCCATCCGGCTGCGCAAGGTGCTGCTAAGCCAGGCCGACCGCCGTCGTGCCGCCGCCCGCGCCGCACAGGGCTGAGCCACGCCCCGCGCCCAGGCC
>CAYVGE010000315.1:0-3418 GCA_964450395.1 uncultured Actinomycetota bacterium | reverse complement strand
GCTGTGGGGTGGGTTCGGGCGCGATGTGTGGCGAAGTCGACCCGGGTTGGGCGTCGGGCCGCTGTGGGGTGGGTTCGGGCGCGATGTGTGGCGAAGTCGACCCGGGTTGGGCGTCCGGGCCGCTGTAGGGTCCCGCAGGCGGGTGGCGTGCCAGGCCGGTAGCGTCGGTGGGGTTCGACGGGGCGGGTGGGACGTGTGGCACGGGTACGGCGCATCACCGTGGTGACGGTGGCCATCGTGGTCGGGCTGGTCGTCGGGGTCGTCGCGTTGATGGCGCTCCTGCAGCGCCGGTTGCTGTACCACCCCACGGTCGCGGTGCCGCCGCCCGCCGCCGCCGGGGTGCCCGACGCCGAGCTGCTGGAGGTCACGGCCGCCGACGGGACCAGGCTGGCCTCGTGGTACGTCCCGGCGGAGGGCGAGCAGGTGGGCGCCGTGCTGGTCCTGCCCGGCAACGCCGGCAACCGGGCCGGTCGGGGCCCGCTCGCCGCGGCCCTGGCCCGGCGGGGCCTGGCGACGCTGCTGCTGGACTACCGCGGCTACGGCGGCAGCGGAGGCCGGCCCGACGAGGAGGGGCTGATCGCTGACGCCAGAGCCGGCGCCGAGTCGCTCCGGCGGCGCAGCGGCGTGCCGCCGGAGCGCGTCGTCTACTTCGGTGAATCGCTGGGGTCCGCCGTGGCTGCCCGGCTGGCCGCCGAGCGGCAGCCGGCGGCACTGGTGCTGCGCTCGCCGTTCCCCAGCATGGCCGACGTGGGCGCACGCCTGTACCCGTGGTTGCCCGTCCGCCTGCTGCTGCGCGACCGCTTCGAGACGACGGACCGGGTCGCGGCGTTCGACGGTCCGGTCCTGGTGGTCACGGGCGAACTGGACCGGCTGATCCCGCCGGAGCTGAGCCGACGGGTCGCCGACGCCGCCGACGATGCCCGCGTGGTGACCGTCCCGGGAGCCGGCCACAACGACCGGGCGCTGCTGGACGGTGACGCGATGCTCGACGGCATCGTGACCTTCCTCCGCGAGCAGGCGGACATCCCGGTGCGGGACGCCGCCTCCTGACTCAGGCGGCGCCCCTCTCGGGGCGTCGGGCGGTGAGGGCCGGGCCGGCATCGTCCGTCGGCGCGCTGTCCGAGGTGCCACCGTCGGCCCGCGCATCGCCACCGTCGGCCGGCGCATCGCCCCCACCGTCGGTGCCGGCGGCGTTGGCGGCCGCGACGGGTGCACGCAGCGGGTTCGGTGCGTTCGCGTCGAAGGCCTCGGCGGCGGCCGGCGACAGCTCGGGCTCCTCGTCGACCGGCGTGTCGGCGATGTCGGTGATGCCCATCGCCATGACGTCGGCGACGACGGCCGCCACGAGGTTGGTGCTGGCAGGGTGGCGGTGCGACGTCGCGGAGGTGCCCTCCGCCGGCGCCTCGAGGAAATCGAGGACGAGTTCGCCGTCCAGGGCGCCCGTGGGCTGGGGCGCGCGACCCGGCGTACCGGCCTCGTGTGCGCCGCCCCGCCCACCGGGTGCGCTGCCGGACGCGTCGGGTGCGGGATCCCCGAGGGGCGTCGGGGCCGTCCCGGTGGCGTCGACCCCGGTCGCCGCGGGCCCGTCGTCCACGGGCGGGGCGGCGTCGACGTCGGGCGCCAGCTCGTCCGGCGGCTCCGGCGAGCCGGCGATCGGCGGGAGGTCACCCGCAGCCTCACGTGCGGCCTCCTCCTCGGCGAGCAGCGCCTCATCCCCGTCGCGCACCCGTTCGACGTGCGCCCGGGCGACGTCGACCGCGCGGAGCAGCTCCTCGAGCGTGCGGATCCGCGGCGCGTCGTCGTCGTTGCGCTCCTGCTCGACCTCGAGCTGGTCGTCGACGACGAGGTGGAGCTGCCCGAGCGCGCCGAGCACCGTCGTCGTGGTCGTGGTCGTCACGTGACCGGGTCGCACGACCAGCGCGTGTGCCATGGCGAGCTTGACCAGCTCGGTCCTCGCCTGGGCGAGTGGTAGGGACAGCAGCCGGCGCACGCGCTCGTTGTCGGCCGCGCTGCCCGCGGCAGGTTCGATCTCGCCCAGCCACAGCCCGCCGGCCAGGTCGGGCTCGGCGCCGGACAGGCTCCCGCCGGAGATCAGCGCCAGGTGGTGCTCGCTAAGCTCCGGCGCTCCGGCGTCATCGCCGTCGCCGTCGCCGTCGGTCTCCTGCGGGGTCTGGCCCGGGGCCGGGGGCAGCACGAAGTCGTCCGCGGCGAGCGCGGGGATCTGCTTGACCTTCGTGTTGGGGCGGCGCCACCGTGACGGACGGTAGGCCACCAGGGCGTCGGACCACACCCGCCAGGCCGTGTCGAGGTCGCCGGCATCGAGCCCCGTCGGTTCGGCGAGCTCGCGGATGGCGGCGACGGCGTCGTCGACCGGGACCTTCAGCTCGTACGGGGCGAACGGATCACCCATCACGACGTCGATGAGCAGCAGCCGCCGGTGGGCGGTCGGCCACAGCTCGATCGCGTTGCGGTACGCATCGGCGAGCTGGCGGATCGACGGGCCGGTGCCGCCGTAGCCCTGCAGGGCGTCGAGCTCGACGGGGAAGGTGCGGCGGAGCACGTCCCACTTCTCGGTGACCACGGCGACCTTGCGGTCGCGCCGGCGGTCGTCGGCCTCACGCTCCGTCAGCTGGATGGCCAGGTGCATGGTGGCGAGCCCGAGTGCAAGCCGATACGCATCGTCGTCAACGTGTTGCATTCGTCCTCCGAAGATTCAAGATCAGATCGCAGCAACATCCCGGCGTCGTGACGCATTCCATACTGCGTGCGATTTGCTCATCTGCAACGGAGGAGTGCAGAGAGTGATTAGGCTATTACTTATGATGAGATGTGTGGCCCGAGGCGCAACGGTCAGCGGGGGATGGTTGTGGGTCGTAACGCGATGACGCCGGCAGCAGCGGCCGGCGTCACCTCGAGTGATAACAGAGCTACTCGATGAAGCCCTGCTCCTGCAGGTACTGGGCGGCGACGTCCTCGGGGAACTCTCCGTCGACGTCGACCTGCGCGTTCATCGCGGTCATGGTCTCCTCGTCGATGTCCGCCCCGATGTCGGCGATGACGTCGGCCATCTCCGGGTTGTCCTCGTAGAACGGGTTGTTGATCTGCACCGCGGACAGGTAGCTGATGAAGGCGTTCTCGGTGTCCTCCATCAGCGTCAGGTCCAGCGCCTCGATGCGCCCGTCGGTCGTGAAGACCTCACCGAAGTTGCAGGGGTTGCCGTCGGCCGTGGACTGATAGATGGCCGCGAACTCCTGCACCGTCAGCTGGTCATCGGGCCAGTCGACGCCGTAGGTCTCCTCGAAGAGCACCAGGCCGTCGTCGCGGGAGGCGAAGGTGCTGTCGAGGCACAGCGTCGCCTGGTCGGGGTTCTGCTCGACGAAGTCGGCGACGTCCTGCAGCGTGCTCAGGTCGTTCTCCT
>CAYVGE010000314.1:0-4050 GCA_964450395.1 uncultured Actinomycetota bacterium | reverse complement strand
GGCGCGTGGGACAACGCCAAGAAGTACATCGAGGCGGGCCATCACGGCGGCAAGGGCTCCGAGTCGCACAAGGCGGCCGTCGTCGGCGACACCGTTGGTGACCCCTTCAAGGACACCTCGGGCCCGGCGATGAACATCCTGATCAAGGTCATGACCATCGTGTCGCTGATCTTCGCGACGGCGTTCGTCTAGGCGCAGCACGCCCGCCGACGCGGCGGGCACACGACCCAACCGACGGCCGGGACGCCACACGCGACCCGGCCGTCGCCGTGTGGTTCCCGAGTTGGCGACGTGGTGGGCGCCGTGCCCATCTGCGCACATGGGCGCCCGCGGACCTTCCGGACCCGTCCGATGGGACCCGGCCCTGTCGGTCGGGTCGGCGCCCGTCGATCGGCCAATGGTGGCGGGCCCACCCACTGCCGAAGATGGCTGGCATCCGCGGTGCAGCGCCACCGCCCCGGCCGTTCGACGTGGATGGAGCCCCGATGCCCTCGCAGCAGGTCGCCGACGACTTCCAGGCCTTCTACCGTGAACAGGCACCGGCGGTCTTCGATCTCGCCGTCCGCCACGGCAGCGGGCGCGAGGTCGCGCGCGACTGCGTGGACGCCGTCTTCGGGGAGCTCGCGGGCAACTGGCGGCGCGTCAGCGATCCGGTGCGCTTCAGCCGGCGCGCGGCCGTGCTGTTCCTGCGCGGCACCCGGCGCTACGGCGGGCGGGCCCTCGCCCGCCGGTGCCGGCCGCAGCTGGTCTGACGCCCTCGTCGGGCCGCCCGTCGGCGCCGCGCTCGGTGCGGGCGGCGGTGTGGTCGCGGCGGTGGTCGCCGGGCTGCTGCTCGAGGCCCGCAGCGGTCAGCAGCGACCCCAGCCGTAGACCCACGACACGCCCGGGCGACCCAGCGGGTCCGGGCGGGTCTGGATCTCGACCTGCTGGTAGCCCTGGTCGAGCAGCAGTGCCTTGAGCTCGTCGCCGCTGACCGTGGTCAGGTAGACCTCGCCGACCGCGGGCTCGTCGACCAGCTCGAGGTCGCCTCGGCCCTCCCGGAACGAGACGAAGATCGGCCCACGCCCCTGGACGCGACGCAGCTCGCCGAGCGCGGCCCGCATCTCACGCCGCGGGAGGTGCTGCAGCGCCGCCGCCGCCCAGACCCCGTCGAAGGTGTCGTCGGCGAAGGGCAGGCGCCGGAAGTCCCAGCGGGCGAGCGGGCGCTTGGGGAACAGCATGTGGCCGATCCGCATCAGCTCCTCGCTGCGGTCCCCGGCGACCACCACCAGCCCCTGGTCGCGCAGCACGCGCACATCGAGCGCCGGGCCACACGCCACGTCGATCACGGTGGCGTTGCGCCCGGCGAGCGTGCCGAACATCCGCACGGCGTCGAGCGGCCGGCGCTCCTTCCACAGGTCGTGGTACTCCTGCGCCGCCCGGCCGTAGGCCGCGATGGTCTCCTGGGTCCGTGGATCCACGCCCGCCTCTCGAGATCGTGCCGCTGGAGGTTCGATGATGCCAACTCGCCCCGCGCCGTGCGACCGCGGGGGACCTCGGCGACACCGACGTCCGGGCAGGTCGGTCGACTCAGGTCAGGCCGATCACGAACCGCAGCCGCATGCGGTTGCCGTCGGGCTCGTAGCTGAACTCGTCGGTCAGCCCCTCGATCAGGGTGAAGCTGAGCTTGGGATCCAGCAGGTCGAGGCCGCTGTGCTCGGACGGCGTCGCGTCGGTGGTCGGCTCGTCGAGGCCCTGCACCACGACCTCGAACCCACCGGACGTCGTGCCGAACCGCAGGTCGAGCGGGGCGGCCCGGTCGCCGAGCTCTTCGGTGCCGGTCGCGTTCGCAAGCGCCTCGTCGACGGCGATCTTGACGTCCTGCACACGATCCTGCGGCACGCCCGCCAGGCGCGCGGCCTGAGCCACCACCAGCCGCGCCAGCCCGACGAAGGCAGGTCGACGGGGGATGCGAAGCTCGGCGTAGGTCATGTGCGCTGCATGCGGCCGCCTACGACAGCGCCTCGTCCATCGAGTCGTGGATCGGGAAGACCTTCGTCAGTCCGGTGATGCGGAAGATCTTGAGGATCCGCTCCTGGTTGCACACCAGCTCGAGCGAGCCGTTGTGCGACCGGACGCGCTTGAGCCCGCCGACCAGCACGCCCAGGCCCGTCGAGTCCAGGAACTCGACGCGGGTCATGTCGACCACCAGGTCGTAGTGCCCGTCGCTGACCAGCTCGACCAGCTTCTCGCGCAGCTTGGGCGCGGTGTACACGTCGACCTCACCGGCGACCTCGAGGACGGTCTTGTCGCCCTCGGTGCGGTGTTCCAGCGTCAGCTCCACGTCGTGACTCCTTGGTGCTCAGATGCGGTCGTCCCGCGACCGTAGGGGGAATCCAGGTGCCGGCCGGGGTAGTCCACGCCATGCCTGCCGTTCGGTGGTGTATCCGGGGCTGCAGGCCGACAAACTTCGCGGATCCACGAAGCTGGCAAGGGACCGGCGACGCCGGACGGCAGACCGTGCGGGCCTGTTCCGTGCCGACGAGCTGGGTCCCGTGCGCACGGTCGGCGAGCGCGGCGCCGGCCCCGTACTGGCCGACCCGCCTAGCCTGGGACGACGTGGACACCGACGCGCTGCTGCGGATGCTGGCCGAGGACGCCGCCGAGCGGCATCCCGACGCGTTGGAGCGGTCCCGGCTGCAGGCGCTCGAGGCCCTGCCCGCCCGGGCGGCGCGCACGACCGACCTGCCCGGGTGGATCCCGCCGCTGGTGGCACAGCGGCTGCGTCTGGCGGGCATCGAGTCGCTCTACGAGCACCAGGCCGATGCGGCGAGCCGGCTCCGCGACGGCCACCACACTGTGATCGCGACGGGCACGGCCAGCGGCAAGAGCCTGTGCTACCAGCTCACGCTGTGCACCGAGGTGCTGACCGACGACCGGTCCACCGCCCTGTACCTCGCGCCGACCAAGGCGCTGGCCCGCGACCAGGTGCGTGCCCTGCGCGACTTCAAGCTGCCGCAGATCCGGGCGGCCGCCTACGACGGCGACCTGCCGCGGGCCGAGCGCGACGCGATCCGTCGCACCGCCAACGTGCTGCTGACCAACCCCGACATGCTCCACATCGGCATCCTGCCGAACCACCGGCGGTGGGGCGACTTCCTGCACCGGCTGTCGCTGGTGATCGTCGACGAGTGCCACGTGGCCCGGGGTGTGTTCGGGTCGCACGTCGCCATCATCCTGCGACGCCTGCGCCGGCTGTGCGCCTACTACGGTTCCGACCCGACGTTCGCGCTGGCGAGCGCGACGATCGGAAACCCCGCCGAGCATGCCAGCACCCTGGTCGGCGACGAGGTGCACGCCGTGACCGCCGACACTGCCGCGCGGTCGCGGACCGTGCTGGGCCTGTGGGAACCGCCGCTGATCGACGACCAGCTGCAGACCCGCCGCTCGACCCTCGCGGAGGCCTCGGAGCTGCTCGCCGGCGTGGCGTCGACCGGCCGGTCGACGCTGGCGTTCGCCCGCTCGCGCGCCGGCGTCGAGCTACTGGCGCTGCACGCCCGACGGCAGGTGCCCGAGCTGGAGGTTCGCGCCTACCGGGCGGGGCTGCTCGCCGACGAGCGCCGGGCGGTCGAGCAAGGTCTGATGGACGGCAGCATCCAAGCCGTCGCCGCCACCGACGCGCTCGAGCTCGGCGTCGACATCGGCCGCCTGGACGCCGTGGTCATCGTGGGCTGGCCGGGCACCGCCGCGTCGTTCTGGCAGCAGGCCGGACGGGCCGGCCGCCGAGGCGACGAAGCGCTGGTCGTGTTCGTCGGCGACGACAACCCGCTGGACCACTACCTGCTGGCGCACCCCGAGCGCCTGCTCGGCCGCCCGATCGAACACGCCCGCAGCGACATCGCGAACCCGCACATCCTGGCGCCGCACCTCGACTGCGCGGCATGGGAGCTGCCACTCGACCCCGACGAGGACTGGTTCGCCCCCGCCGACCTCGGTCCCCTGGTCGACGCCGCGGTCGCCGACGGGCGCCTACGCGAGCGGGGTGGGCGGATCTACTGGGCGGGTCGCGGC
>CAYVGE010000313.1:0-4063 GCA_964450395.1 uncultured Actinomycetota bacterium | reverse complement strand
TGACGCGACCCTCGAGGGCTTCGAGCCCGGCACCATCACCGACCCGCTCGAGCTGCCCGCCGGCTCCTATGACGTGGAGATCTATCCGGCCGGCGCCAACGTCGACAACGAGGACCCGGTCATCGCCGGCTCAGCCGACCTGGAGGCCGGCGCCAACGTGTCGCTGGTGGCCCACCTCGACGCCGACGGCAACCCGACGCTGGGCGTGTTCCCGAACGACACGTCGCAGATCCCCGCCGGCGAGGGACGGATCACCGTCCGTCACGCCGCCGCGGCACCCGCCGTGGACATCCTCGCCAACGGTGACGCGGTCTTCACCGGCGTCGAGAACGGCCAGGAGGGCAGCGCCGAGCTGCCGGCCGGGACCATCTCGGCGGCGGTCGCGCTCGCTGGTGAGACCGACCCCGTGCTCGGTCCGGTCGACGTCGACGTCGCCGAGGGCGTCAACACGATCGTCTACGCCATCGGCAGCGCCGAGGAGGGCACGCTCGACGTGCTCGTGCAGACCATCACCGGTCTCAACGGCAGCCCCTCGAGCGTCGAGTCAGGCACCGGCGGCCTGAAGGCGGCCGAGCAGCAGTCCGCCACCATGACGGCGTGGCTGGCCGCTGCAGGGCTGCTGACGCTCGCCGGCGGTGGAACCGTCGCGGCCCGGCGCGCGACCGTCCGCGCCCGCCGCTGACCACGATGGCCGACCGGGTGCGGACGTCCGAGGGGTCGATCCGCACCCGGCGTCCCGCCGGCGGCGCCCCCCGTGGGGCGGGGGGCCCGCCCCCTGCCTCCCGTCTTTGCGCGTTATCCCGGGGCTGCCCCCCCCACCCTGACCGGCGGCTAAAAGCGCCGGGGTGATCGCCGCTGCGGTGATCGTGCCGGTCGTCCGGCTGGGCGGCGCCCGGGCCGCCGGTGCCGCCCAGCCGGTGGCGGCCGCGTCGACGTCGGCGGGGGTGGTGCCGGCGCCGCCCGGAGCGGCACCGGCGACGACGTCCGCGGCGACACCGTCCGTGATCGCCGACGTCCCGCCGGTGATCGCGACGCGGTCGGCTCGGCTGGCCGACGTCGAGGCCGACGAGCGTGCCATGCCGCGGCGCCTGACCATCGGCGCCATCGACATCACCACCGCACCGATCGACCCGGTCGGTGTCAACGGCGACGGCACCATGGAGATCCCGAGCGACATCCGGCGCATCGGCTGGTATGACTATGGGCCATCGCCGGGCGAGGACGACGGATCAGCGGTGCTGACGGCGCACATCGACAGCCGGACGCAGGGCGAAGGGGTCTTCTACCACCTCGATGCCCTCGCACCCGGCGACGCGGTGGAGGTCGAGATGAGTGACGGTGCGACACGGTCCTTCGTCGTCGACGAGGTGCGCCAGGTCGCCAAGGTCGACCTGCCCGCCGGTCAGCTGTTCCGCCGCGACGGGCCGCACCAGCTCGCCCTGATCACCTGCGGCGGCACGTTCGACGAGTCCAGCCGCCGCTACCGCGACAACCTCGTCGTCATCGCGACGCCCGTTCCCTGAGCCGACGCATGGCCGATCCCGCAGCCGACCACCTGGACCGGCGTGCCGCGCTGCTGACGTCGCGGACGCCACTCGAGGCGGACATCGAGACGCGGTTCGGCAGCGGGGACCCGACGGTGCTGCGCGCGGCCTTCGACGCCTGCGGCGGGGCGATCTACGGCTACGGCCGGCGACTGCTCCCCTCCAACGAGGACGCCGAGGATCTCGTGCAGCAGGTGTTCGTGTCGGCATGGCGCCAGCGGCACCGCTACGACCCGATGCGCGCGAGCCTGCTGACGTGGCTGCTGGGCATCGCCCGCCACAAGGCGATCGACCGACTGCGCAGCCTGCAGCGCGAGCGCGAGCGCACCGAGGCCGCGCGGCAGCCCGGCCCCAGCATCGACGAGACCGCCAGCACGGCCGACCGGCTGCTGGTCGCCGAGGCGCTGGGTTGGCTGCGGCCCGAGCAGCAGCAGGTGCTCGAGCTGGCCTTCTACGACGACCTGACCCACCAGCAGATCGCCGACAAGCTGAGCATGCCGTTGGGGACGGTCAAGAGCCACGCCCGTCGCGGGCTGCAGCGCCTGCGACGCTTCCTCGATCCCGAGACGCTGGAGGTCTGATCATGTGTGCGGATCGCGACGCGTCCACGCGCGCTTCGGGTACGAATGGTCTTCGATCGATGATGAACCACCTGCACCCGGACCAGCTCGCCGCGATCGCCATCGAACCCGACATCGGGGACGAGGACGACCGCGCGCACCTCGACGACTGCGCCCGCTGCCGCCGCGAGGTCGAGCTGCTGCGCACCGTCTCGGCCCGAGCCCGGAGGGCGCGTCCCGACGAGACGCCGCCGGCGCCGCCCGAGTCGATCTGGGACAACGTCGTCCGGGAGCTGGCCGGATCGGGCGACCTGGACCCGGCGCCCGTCGACGACCTCGCCGACCGCAGGCGTCCCCGACCCCGCTGGTGGGTGCCCGCGTCGGTCGCCGCGGCATTCGTCGCGCTGGCCGTCTTCGTCGCCGTCGCGCTGCTGCCGCTCGACGACCAGCAGGTCGTCGCCGAGGCGACGCTCGAGCCGCTCGCGTCGGTGCCGGGCGCCAGTGCCGTCCTGACCACCCAGGGGGACGCCCGGGTGCTGACGGTCGACACCGACGGCCTGCCGGACACCGACGGCTACTACGAGCTGTGGCTGCTGACGCCCGACGGCGACCGGCTCGTGTCACTCGGTCCGGTCGACGGTGCCCAGGAACACGAGATCCCCGCCACGGTCGACACCGGCGAGTACTCGGTCGTCGACATCTCCCGCGAGCCCACCGACGGCGACCCGTCGCACTCGGCCGACAGCGTGCTGCGCGGTCCCCTGCGCCCCCCGGCCTGATCGACCAGGGCTGGCGGCCGCCTCCCCACACCGCGGTTCGGGGCGTCGTCCACAGGGTCACGCCGGCGGCGGCGACGGCGCGGCACACTGCCACCCATGCGCAGGAACCGCAGGCCACGGGACGACGGACAGCGACGGCAGCGCCGCGCCGGACGGGGCCGCCCGCGCGCCGCGGGGCCGCCACCCTCACCGGAGCAACTGCTCGGCGCGGCGGTCGGCGCCTGGGAGACCGCGCCCGAGGTGTACCCCACGGTGCTGCGCCTGCTCGAGGACCTCGCCGACGGCGGCGCGCCGATCCACGACCTCGTGACGGGGCGGCTCACGGCCGAGGTCGACGCCCTGTGGCGCCGCGGCTGGGCACCCGCCGAGGTCGCGCACGTCGTCGCGCGGCGCCTGTCACCGGCGCACGTCGCCGTCGCCGCCAGCGCGATCACCGCCGACGCGACCCGGCGTGCGCACGACGGCGTCGGGTGCCACCCGCGATGGCGCGCGCAGCTCGACGGGCTGGCCGCCGCCGCGGACGCCGCCGACGCGCCGATCCGCACGTCGCTGCCGGTGCTCGCCCTGCTCACCCGTCTGGGACCGATCCCGGCGAGCCTGCCCCGACCGGGCGAGCAGGTGGACCTCGACGCGATCGGGCTCGACGAGAAGGTGCTCGCCCGGGTCCGCGCCCTGCTGGCGAAGGCCGAGTCGACGACGTTCGACGAGGAGGCCGAGGCCCTGAGCACCAAGGCGCAGGAGCTGATCGCCCGCCATGCGATCGACACCGCACTGCTGCGCGATCCCGACGACGTGGGCGCTCCCGCTGTCCGCCGGATCGGAGTGACCTCGCCGTACGAGCGGGCCAAGGCGCTGCTCGTCTCGGAGGTCGCACGCGCCAACCGGTGCCGGGCGGTGCACCGCGACGACCACGGCTGGGTGACCGTCTTCGGCTACGGGGTGGAGCTCGACGCGGTCGAGGTGCTCAGCGCCTCGCTGCTGGCCCAGGCGACCGGTGCCATGGCGCGCCAGGGACCCCGGCGGGACGCCGCCGGCCGGTCGACGACCCGCTCGTTCCGGCGGGCGTTCCTGCTCGGCTTCGCGACCAGGATCGGTGATCGCCTGCGCGACGCCGTCGCCAGCGAGGTCGCGGCCGCCGACGCGGCGCACGGGCGGCTGGTGCCGGTGCTGGCAGCCCGCG
>CAYVGE010000312.1:0-4095 GCA_964450395.1 uncultured Actinomycetota bacterium | reverse complement strand
GGGAGGTCGGCGCTGCCGTCGACGACGGCTCGCCTGGTGCGGCGCAGGCCAGCCCGCCACGACGCGATCAGCTCGTCGCGGCGGTCGGGGCGTTGCCCGTCGGAGCGGTCCTTCGGCACCGGCGCCATGCTGGCCCGGCGCCCTGGGGCGCACAAGGGCCCAATGACGGTCCGGCTACCCGCGCTGCCCACGCTCGCTGGGCGGCCCGTCGCACAGCGGCCGGACGGGCGGTCCGTCGTGGAAGCTCGTGAAGCATGGGCTGCGACGGCCGCTGCACCCACCATCGTCGGGCCCGCGCGGCCCCTGCACAAGGAGGGCTGCCGGCGCCCGGTGGACGGTTGCCGACCGGCGCCGCCGGGTCGATCCTGTGCGGCGATGGATCTGGTGCTGCGCGACGCCGCGTACGACGACGCCACCGCCACCGAGCTCATCGCCGAGGTGCAGCAGGAGTACGTGATGCGCTACGGCGACGTCGATGCGACGCCGGTCACCTCCGACGAGTTCGCCCCACCCGGCGGCATGTTCCTCCTCGCCTGCCTGGGTGACGAGGCGATCGGCTGCGTGGGCCTGCGCCGCCACGACACCGAGACCGTCGAGCTCAAGCGCATGTACGTCCGGCACCGCCACCGGCGGCGCGGGCACGGCCGGGCGCTGCTGCGCGCGGTCGAGGCGCGGGCGTTCGCGATGGGCTACCGGCGGATCATCCTCGAGACGGGCACGGCGCAGCCCGAGGCGCTCGCGCTGTACACCGACGAGGGCTACCGGCGGATCCCGGGGTTCGGGATCCACCGCCACTCGCCGATGTCGCGCTGCTTCGCCAAGGCTCTCTGACCGCGACCGGGGAGCCGGCGCACCACCACGGTGCCCGCGCTCCGCGCGCCCGGGTCACGCCTGCTCGGTGCCGCCCATCGCCCGGACGATCGCCTTGCGCACCTCCTCCGCGATCAGGACGGTGACCGCGACTGCGGCGGACAGGCCCCACTGCGTCGGCGTCAGTGCGGTGGTGTCGAAGATCGCCTGCAGGGGCGGCAGGTGGACCGCCGCGATCTGCAGGGTCACGACCCCCACCAGCGCCCAGAGCAGCCGGTGGTTGGCGAGGCTGTGGCGGCGGAACGCGGTGACCACGTCGTCGCGGGAGTTGAACGCGTTGAACACCTGGTAGAGCACGAACGTGGTGAACGTCAGCGTGCCGGCCACCGCCTCGTCGCCGGTCGTCAGGCCGTAGCGCTGCATCGCCAGCGTGCCGGCCGCCATCACCCCGCCGATCATCAGCAGGTGCAGCACGCGGCGCAGGTCGAGCACCTGCGAGGCCGGGTCCCGCGGTGGGCGCTCCATCACATCGGGGTCCGGCGGGTCCACCCCCAGCGCCAGCGCGGGCGGGCCATCCATGATCAGGTTGACCCACAGGATCTGGATCGCCGTGAAGGGGGCGGGCAGCCCGATCACCTGGGCCAGCAGGATCGTGATGATCGCACCGAAGTTCGTCGACAGCTGGAACCGGACGAAGTTGACGATGTTGTCGTAGATCGCCCGACCGCGTTCGACGGCGTTGACGATGGTGGCGAAGTTGTCGTCGGTCAGCACCATCTGACCGGCTTCCTTGGCCACGTCGGTGCCCGACCGGCCCATCGCCACACCGATGTGCGCAGCGTGCATGGCCGCGGCGTCGTTGACCCCGTCGCCGGTCATCGCCACGATCTCGCCCTCGTGCCGCAGCGCCTCGACGATGCGCACCTTGTGCTGCGGGCTCACCCGCGCGAACACGCCGGCCCGCTCGACGAGCCCGTACAGCTCCTCGTCGCTGAGATCGTCGATCTCGCGGCCCTCGACCGCCTCGGGCTCGATGCCGAGGTCGGCGGCGATCGCGGCTGCGGTCACCTTGTGGTCGCCGGTGATCATCTTGACCGCGATGCCGGCCGACACGCAGCGGTCGATGGCCTCGTCGGCCTCGGTGCGCGGCGGGTCCACGATGCCCACGACGGCCTGCAGGTGCAGGTCGCGGACATGATCGACCAGGTCGTCCTCCAGCGCGTCGCCGTCCACCGGCTGCTCCAGCGCGCGCGACGCCACCGCGAGCACGCGGCGACCCTGGCGCGACAGGGCGTCGATCTCGTCCTGCACCCGCGCGCGGATCTGGTCGGTCAGCTCCTCGCGCCCGTCAACGCCCCACCAGGTGACGCACCAGTCGAGCAGCACGCTCGGGGCACCCTTGACCAGGACGACCGGCTCGTCGTCGTCGAGCGTGTGGAACGTCGCCATGTACTTGCGCGACGAGTCGAACGCGATGGCGTTGTCGCGCGGGTAGCGCTGTCGCGCGTCGTCGGGGTCGATGCCCGCCTTCATCCCCACGACCAGCAGGGCGCCCTCGGTCGGTTCACCCTCCAGCTCGCCCTCGGCGGTGATCGTCGCATCGGAGCACAGCACGACCGGCAGCAGCACGTCACGGGCCTGCGGCAGCTCCTCGCCGTCGTCGCCGATCGTCCCCGTGGGCTCGTAGCCCTCGCCGGTGACGTGCCAGGTGCGGCCGTGGGTGACCAGCTCCCGCGCGGTCATCTGGTTCAGCGTCAGCGTGCCGGTCTTGTCGGTGCAGATGACCGTCGTCGACCCGAGGGTCTCGACGCTGGCCAGGCGCTTGACGATCGCGTTGCGCCTCGCCATCTGGTTCATGCCGACGGCGAGGGTGACCGTGACCACGGCGGGGAGGCCTTCGGGGATCGCCGCGACGGCCAGCGCGATGGCCTCCAGCGCCGTCTCACCGAGGTCATCGCCCTGGATGATGCCCAGCGCGAAGACCAGCGCGCATGCGACCAGTGCGACGATCGCCAGCACCCGGGTGACCCGGCCCAGCTGCTCCTGCAGCGGGGTCTGCTCGCCGCCGCCCTCCCGCAGCCTGGCGGCGATGCGCCCCACCTCGGTGTCCATGCCCGTCTCGGTCACGATCATCTCGGCGCGGCCGCGGGCGACGGTGGTGTTCATGTACATGCGGTTCAACCGCTCGGCCAGCGCCGCGTCCGCGTCGACGGGATCGACGGTCTTGTCGACGGCCGCCGACTCGCCGGTCAGCGCCGATTCCTCGACCGACACGCCCCGTGCCGAGATCAGCCGCCCGTCAGCGGGAATGCGGTCACCGGACGCCAGCAGCACCACGTCGCCGGGCACCAGCTCGGACCCGTCGACCACCACCTCCCGACCGTCGCGGCGCACCCGGGCGCTGAACGACAGCATCGAACGCAGCGCGGACATCGACGACTGCGCCTGCTGCTCCTGGTAGAAGCCGATCCCCGCGTTCAGCAGCAGCACGACGCCGATGACGATGGGGTCCTTGACGTCACCGACCAGCCCGGCGACGACCGCCGCGACGAGCAGGATCAGCACGAGCGGGTCGGTGAACTGCTGGGCGAGCAGCTTCCACCACGGGGTGTCCTCGGACTCGGTCACGACGTTCTCGCCGTGCTCCGCCCGGCGTGCCTCCACCTCCTCCGAGGACAGGCCGCGGTCGGCGACCACGTCGAGCCGGTCGAGCACGTCGTCGACGGCACGCGCGTGCCAGGGCGGAGGACCGTCGCTCCGCTCGGCGGTCACCGTGTCGCTCATCACACCTCCAGGGTCATCGGGCGCGCGTCGACGCCGATCCTCGGGAGCTGGGGGGCCTGTGGGGCCCGGAGCTGACGACGCGCCACGCAATGGTGCCCCGCCGTGCATCGGGGGACACCGCCGACCGTGCTGGTTCGCCGGTCACGCGATCCCCTACCCTGTCCAGATGTCCGCCGGATCCACGCTGACCTCCACGGCCGAGGTCGCCTCCGAGGAGTTCCGTTCCAACGCCGCCGGGCACCGGGCGCTGGTCGAGGACCTGCGCGACCGGCTCGCGACCGTCGCGCAGGGTGGCGGACAGCGGGCCCGCGAGCGCCACGTCGAGCGCGGCAAGCTGCTGCCCCGCGAGCGCGTCGACGGTCTGCTGGACCCGGGCACGCCGTTCCTCGAGCTGTCGCCGCTGGCCGCGACCGGCATGTACGACGACCAGGCGCCGGCGGCGGGGCTGATCACCGGCATCGGCCGGGTCAGCGGGCGGGAGGTCGTGATCGTCGCCAACGA
>CAYVGE010000311.1:3743-4137 GCA_964450395.1 uncultured Actinomycetota bacterium | reverse complement strand
CGGCGGGGGGACGACCCACACCGAGGACGGGTGGCTGCGCACCGGCGACATCGCGACCGTCGACGACACGGGCTACTTCGCGATCGTCGACCGGGTGAAGGAGCTCATCAAGTACAAGGGCTACCAGGTCGCGCCGGCCGAGCTCGAGGCGGTGCTGCTGCGCCACCCCGACGTCGCCGACGCGGCGGTCATCGGCAGCCCCGACGAGGAGGCCGGCGAGGTCCCCAAGGCGTACGTGGTGCCCGACGGCGACCTCGACGTCGAGGCGCTCCAGGCGTGGGTCGCCGAGCGCGTCGCGCCGTACAAGAAGATCCGCCGGGTCGAGCTGGTCGAATCGATCCCCAAGTCGGCGTCGGGCAAGATCCTGCGTCGCGAGCTGATCGAGCGCGACCGC
>CAYVGE010000311.1:0-3733 GCA_964450395.1 uncultured Actinomycetota bacterium | reverse complement strand
CCAGCCAGGCGCGGGCCAACAACGCCCGGCCGGAGGTGAACCGCCAGCCTGACGCGTACGAGCGGACGCCCGGACAGGTGCCCGGTCGTCCGTGCGCGCACGCACCGCTTAACGTCCGCCCACGCGTGCCGATGGTGTGGCCTGTGTGGCCACGGCGCGGTCCTGGCAACGAGTGGAGCAGACGTGCGCGCAGTGACAGTCATCGGCATCGGATGTGACGACCACGGCGATCAGGTCGCCGGCCTGCTCGTCGCCCGCATCGTGGCGGCCCGTGCGGGCGACGCGATCGCGGTGCGCGAGAGCTGCGGCGCCCCCGCCGAGCTGATCGCGGCCTGGCGCGACGCCGCCGACGTGACGGTCGTCGAGGCGATGCCGGGCGTGCGCCCCGGCGCGATCGGCCGCTGCCAGCCGCACCCGCGACCGCTGGGCTTCGGCTGCTCGCCGACCCGGCTGTCGCCCGAGCTGCGCGAGGCGCTGGCCCTGGGCCCGCTGCCCGAGCGCCTGACGGTCGTCACGATCGAGGCGCAGCGCTTCGCGCGTGCCGCCGGCGTCTCGCCGGAGGTCGCCGAGGCGGCCCGGCTTGTCGCCGACACGCTGCTCGCCGACGCCTCGGTCGTCGCGCTGGACGGTGACGCCGTGCCGGCCGGCGCCGGCCCCACCGAGGCCCCGGCCGTCGCGGGCGTCTAGGTCCCCGGCCGCCGGTCGGTCGGCCCGGCCGGCGGCCGGTCAACCTCCCTGCGGACGCAGCTCGGCGTGGAGGTGGTGGGCGTCGACGGCGCCCGCGAAGCTCATCCACAGGTCGACGTGCAGCCCGCCGTCGACCAGCGCCCAGCGCCGCCGCAGCGTCTGCACCGGGCGGGCGGTCGCCGTCCGCGCGAACGCCGTCAGGCCGAAGTCGATGACGCCGCCCTCGACCCGGCCGTGGTGGGTCTCGGTGAAGCCGGTCGGCTGGGCGACGACCAGCTCGACGCGGTCGCCCTCGGTGCGCAGGTAGCCGCACTCGACGTGGAGGGGGCGGTCGTCGTCGGCGTGCCACGTGCGCTGGGCGTAGTGCAGGATCGGCTTGCCGCCGAGCCGGGTGAAGGTCAGCTGCTCGCGGTATCCGAAGGGTTCGATGGTGGGGTAGTGGCCCTCGCCGGGTCCCTCCCACACACCGGGCAGCGCCGCCAGTGGTGTCACAGCGGCCAGGCCGAGGAGGGGATGGCCAGCACGACCAGCGCCAGGCTGAGCCCGACCCCGATGAGCCCGGTGACCGCGCTGCGGGTCCGCCGGGCCCGCGCGGCGCCCGCCGACGCGATGCCGGTGGCCAGCAGCATCAGCACCGGGTGGATGATCGACAGGAAGACGTTGTCGAGCTCCCACCGGCCCTCGATGACCCAGAGCACGACGCCGATGAGCAGTTGGACGCCGATGACCGCGGCGTAGACCGAGCCGAGGCGCTCGGCGAGGGCGTCGAAGCCCGACCGGCCCAGCGCGCGGGCGTAGCCGACGAGCGCGCCGAGCGCCGCGAGCAGGACCAGCCAGCGGACCAGGCTGTGGACGAGCACCATGACGGGGATGTCCTGACGTCAGGGGAGCGTGCGACTGCGACCGGCCGGCCGCCGCGGTGCATGCTATGCCAGACGCACCCAGCTGAAGCCGTAGCGCCCGAGGTCCAGCGTCAGCGTCCCGTCCTCGATCGGGGACGAGCCGTTGGTGAGCAGCCGGAGCGCCTCGTCGGCGTCGGCGTCGGCGACGTGGACGCCGACCGACACCGGCGCCTCCGCCAGGTTGGCGGCCACCAGGACCGTGCGATCGGCCCAGCGGTAGCGCAGCACCAGGACCGCGTCGTGCTCGACCTCGACGACCTCCCACTCGCCGAAGCCGATCTCGGGGGTCTCCTTGCGCTGGCGGATCAGGTGCTCGAAGTAGCTGAGCAGCGAGTCGGGCTGGTTGCGCTGGTCGGCGACGTTGACGTGGTCCGGTCCGAACGCGCCGTCGGGCGGTGGGCGACGCAGCTGTGACGGGTCGGCCGTCGAGAAGCCGCCGCAGGGTCCCGGCGCCCACTGCATGGGGGTCCGCACCGACCGGCGCCCCTCGACGTCGAGGTTCTCGCCCATCCCGATCTCCTCGCCGTAGAAGATCACGGGCGTGCCGGGGAGCCCGAACAGCAGGTTGTAGACGAGCCGGACGCGGTCGTCGTCGCCGTCGAGCATCGGCGGCAGCCGCCGGCGCAGCCCGCGGCCGAACAGCTGCATGCGCTCGTCGGGGCCGAAGGCGGCGAAGACCTCCTGCCGTTCGTCGTCGGTCAGCTGGTCGAGCGTGAGCTCGTCGTGGTTGCGGACGAACGTGGCCCACTGGTTGGTCGGCGGGATCGTCGGCAGGCTCTGCAGCGCCTCCCGCAGCGGGCGGGCGTCGCCGCGGGCCAGCGACAGGTACATCGCCTGCATGCCGTGGAAGTTGAACAGCATCTGCAGCTCGTCGCCGTCCTCGCCGCCGAAGAACGGCCGGGCGTCCTCGGGCGGCAGGTTGACCTCGCCGAGCATCAGGGCGTCGCCACGACGGCGGGACATGAACGCCCGCAGCTGCCCGAGGTAGTCGTGGGGCGCGATCCGCATCTGCTGGGCGATGCCCTCGGTCTCGAGCAGGTACGGCACCGCGTCGACGCGGAAGCCCGACAGGCCCTGGGCCAGCCAGAACCCGACGACCTTCTCGATCTCGCGGCGCACCAGCGGGTTGGCCACGTTGAGGTCCGGCTGGTGGTGGTAGAAGCGGTGCAGGTAGTAGCGCCCGGCCGCGTCGTCCCACTCCCAGAGGCTGTCCTCCTCGTCGGGGAAGATGATCCCCTCCGGGCCGTCGTCGGGGATCTCGTCCCGCCAGACGTAGAAGTGGTGGTACGGCGAGTCCGGGTCCCGCGACGCCTGGAACCACGGGTGCTCGACCGAGGTGTGGTTGACCACGAGGTCGACGATGACCCGCGTGCCCCGGTCGGTGGCGGTGCGCATGAACTCGGTGAAGTCGCCGAAGGACCCGAGCCGCGGGTCGATGGCGTAGTAGTCGCTGATGTCGTAGCCGTCGTCGCGGTTGGGGGTGGGGTAGAAGGGCATCAGCCAGATGACCGTGACGCCGATGCCCGCCAGGTAGTCGACGCGCTCGGTCAGGCCGGCGAAGTCGCCGTCGCCGTCCCCGTCGCCGTCCATGAAGGTCTCGACGTCGAGGCAGTACACGATCGCGTTGCGCCACCACAGGTCGGCGGTGTCGGCGACGCGCTGGATGCTGTGGGCGTGGTCCCCACGCACCGTCAGGTCCCGATCCGGTCGGCGGTCATCTCGTCGATGAAGCCGTAGGGGTAGGCGATGCCCGGTGGGGTGCTGACCTCGTCGAGGCGGGCGGTCTGCTCGGGGGTCAGCTCGAGGTCGGCCGCCCCGAGGTTGTCCTCGAGCTGGTCGACGGTGCGCGCCCCGAGGATGACCGACGCCACCTGCGGGCGGTCGGCGACCCACCGCAGCGCGACCTGGGCCGGGCTCACACCGTGCGCCCCGGCGATCGTGGTGACCTCGTCGACGATGTCCCAGGTGCGGGTGGTGTTGCGGGCGTCGAAGGCCTCGACGCCCCGGTCTGGGTCCTCGCCCAGCCGCGTCGCGCCCTCGGGGCGCGCGTCGCGGGCGTACTTGCCGGTCAGCCAGCCACCGCCCAGCGGCGACCACGGCAGCAGGCCGACGCCCTCGAGCTCGCAGACCGGCAGCACCTCGTA
>CAYVGE010000310.1:0-4153 GCA_964450395.1 uncultured Actinomycetota bacterium | reverse complement strand
CAGGCAGATCTACGACCAGATGCCGGCCCCTAAGTGGGTCATTGCCATGGGTGTGTGCGCGACCAGCGGCGGGATGTTCAACAACTACGCGATCGTGCAGGGCGTCGACCACATCATCCCGGTCGACATGTACGTGCCCGGCTGCCCGCCGCGGCCCGAGATGCTGCTGGACGGCATCGTCAAGCTGCACGAGAAGATCAAGCGGGAGCAGTTCGTCGAGCGCCCGCGCAAGGGCGAGTCGATGGAGGAGTTCCGCCGGCGGACCGGCTGGCCCACCGCCGAGGAGACCGAGATGGAGGGCTGGGCCGCACACCAGCCGACCCGCAAGAGCGGCGAGAGCGGCGTGGCGGCCGGGACCGGCGCCGGGCGCACGTCCGGCCACCGCGCCGCGCCCGGCACCGACCTGTGACGGGCATGACGACGGCGAGGAGCCGCTAGATGGCAGGATCCGGTTCGGGCAACCCGAACATGGCCTCGGGCGAGGCGACCAAGCTGCGGATGCGCCACCTGCCCGAGACGCAGCTGGGCGACCGGCTGCTGGCGGTGCGCGACCGCATCGTGGCCGAGTTCGACGGGCTGACCATCAGCGGCTTCCGCGGCGAGCTGACGCTGGAGTGCGCACCCGGGCAGGTGCGCGGGATCCTGACGTTGTGCCGTGACGACGCCGAGCTGTCGTGCGAGCTGCTGTCGGACCTGTCCGGCGTCCACTGGCCGGGCGGCCTGCGCGACGAGGTGGCCGAGGAGACCACGGGGTGGCCGCGCTACGAATTCGGCGAGGAGGCGGGGCGCATCGAGCTCGACTACATCCCGCGCTCGCTGCGCCACAACCTGTGGTTCCGCATCCGCACGTTCGTCCCCGACGACGAGCCCAGGATCGGGACCGTCTCGGACATCTACCGCTCCGCCGAGATCATGGAGCGCGAGGTCTACGACTTCCTCGGTGTCGACTTCGAGGGCCACCCGGACCTGCGGCGCATCCTGATGCCCGACGAGTGGCAGGGCCACCCGCACCGCAAGGACTACCCGCTCGGCGGCGTCGAGGTCCAGTACCAGGGCGCGACGATCCCGCCGCCGGACCAGCGCAGCTACTAGGGAGGAGCCGCGATGTCTGACGACGCACCAGTCGCACCGGACCGTCCCGCGCAGGAGTCCGGTGCCGACGAGCTGCAGGTCGACGCCACCAGGGAGGAGCGGGCCGTGGCCGCCGCCACCGGCACCTTGGTCGCGCCGCACACCTACACGGTCGCGTCGGGGCAGTGGGAGGACCTGCCCGACGCGGTCGAGGACGACCTCATGGTCATCAACATGGGGCCCCAGCACCCGTCGACCCACGGCGTGCTGCGCATGGTCCTGACGCTCGACGGCGAGCGGGTGGTCGACAACAAGCCGGTGATCGGCTACCTGCACACCGGCATCGAGAAGAACCTCGAGTACCGGCCGTGGGTGCAGGGCGTCACCTTCGTGACCCGCATGGACTACCTGTCGCCGCTGTTCAACGAGCTCGGCTACTGCCTGGCCGTCGAGAAGCTGCTGGGCGTCACCGACGAGATCCCCGAGCGCGCCTCGGCGATCCGCGTGATCCTGACCGAGCTCAACCGGATCTCGAGCCACCTGGTCTGGCTGGCGACCGGCGGGCTCGAGCTGGGCTCGACCAGCGCGATGATCTACGGCTTCCGCGAGCGCGAGTCGGTCATCGACATCCTGGAGTTCGTCACAGGCCTGCGCATGAACCACGCGTTCATCCGACCCGGCGGGCTCTCCCAGGACCTGCCGCCCGAGTTCGGCGAGCGCGTCACCCACCTCATCTCGGAGATGCGCGACCGCATCGACGAGTTCGAGGACCTGCTGACCGGCAACCCGATCTGGGTCGAACGCAACAAGGGCGTGGCGATCCTGACCGCCGAGCAGTGCCTGGACCTCGGCGTCACCGGCCCGATGCTGCGCGCCACCGGCCTGGCCCACGACCTGCGCAAGGCCCAGCCGTACAGCGGCATCGAGCAGTACGACTTCGACGTGGTGGTCACCGAGACCGCCGACGCGTTCGGTCGCTACCTGGTGCGCGTCAACGAGATGCGCCAGTCGCTGCGCATCGTCGAGCAGGCGGTCGCATCGCTGCCGGGCGGCCCCGTGATGGTCGCCGACAAGAAGATCGCGTGGCCGGCGCAGCTGGCACTGGGCCCCGACGGCATCGGCAACTCCGACGCCTACATCTCCAAGATCATGGGCCAGTCGATGGAGGCCCTGATCCACCACTTCAAGCTGGTGACGCAGGGCTTCGCGGTGCCCGAGGGCCAGGTGTACTGCGCCGTCGAGTCGCCGCGGGGCGAGCTGGGCTACCAGGTGACGTCGAACGGCACCAACAAGCCGTACCGGGTGAGGGTGCGCGACCCCTCCTTCGTCCACATCGGCGCGCTGGCGGACCTGACCGAAGGCCTGCTCCTGCCGGACGTCATCGCTGGTGTCGCATCGTTGGACCCCGTCATGGGCGGTGTCGACCGGTGAGCGGCACGACGCGGCGGTGGACCCGTGCTGCCGCTCCAGCAGGGACCCCGCCACTCGCCGGGGGCTCGCGGCACCCCGAGTCGCTCTCGCACGGGTCCACCGCCGCCCGAACTCACATCGGTCGTCACCACCCGACACGCTCCAGCTCCTTCGTAGGAAAGGCACGTGGTGTTCAGCGCTGAGCTGCGCGAGAAGGCGCACGAGCTGGTCGACCGCTACCCCGTCAGCCGCTCGGCGCTGCTGCCGCTGTTGCACCTGGTGCAGGCCCAGGACGGCTACCTGTCCGACGACGGCATCGCCGAGTGCGCCGAGCTGCTGGGCCTGACCAAGGCCGAGGTCATGGCGGTGGCGACCTTCTACACCATGTACAAGCGCGAGCCGCTCGGCCGCCACCTCGTCAGCGTGTGCACGAACTTCTCCTGCAAGGTGCGGGGTGCGGCGGATGTGTACGAGCGCCTGTCCGACAAGCTGGGCGTCGGGCACAACGGGACGAACCCCGAGGCCGGCATCACGCTCGAGCACGCCGAGTGCCTCGGCAACTGCGAGGGCGCGCCGGTGATGACGATCGACTACCTCAACTACGAGTGCGTGACGCCCGACGGCGCCGAGGACCTGCTGGACCGCGTCGCCGCCGGCGACGTGCCACCGCCGACCCGCGGGACGCCGCCGCCGGGCATCCGTCTGGTGCAGCACCGGCTCGCGGGCCTCGGGCCGCACCCCGACGACACCGACCGCGGCGAGGTGCTGGGCTACGCCCGGGCCTTCGACGGCGGCGCGCCGCCGCCCGTCGCCGCCGAGGTTGGACCTCTGGTCGAGGTCGAGGTGGTGGACGCCGCGCCGGGCCCGGACGGCGAGGCCGCCGAACGGGAGGTCGAGCGCGCGAGCCAGGAGCCCGGCGAGGTCGAGGAGGAGGCCGGCGGGTACGCCGAGGAGTTCCCGACGGGGCAGCGCCAGCCCGGGGCGCGGCCCGACCGGCCCGGCTCGGCGGAGGCACCGGCTGACGCCGAGACCGACGCCGACGGCGACGACAGCGGAGAGGGAGACGATGCGGGCGAGGGTGAGCGCAGCGAACCGGTGGGTGGGGATTCATGACTGAGACCAGCGACGACTACAGCGGCAAGCGCCAGGAGCCCATCCGCGTCCTGACGTCGCGCTGGGACGTCGAGGACGCCCACACGCTGGCCGGCTACGAACGGACCGGCGGCTACGAGGTGCTGCGCAGCGTGCTCGACGCCGACCCCGCGCACCTGCGCCAGCAGGTCAAGGACTCGGGCCTGCGCGGCCGCGGCGGCGCCGGGTTCCCCACCGGCGTCAAGTGGAGCTTCATGCCGTTCGACAGCGGCAAGCCGGTCTACCTGGTGGTCAACGCCGACGAGGGCGAGCCGGGCACCTTCAAGGACCGCGAGCTGATGGAGCGCGACCCCCACCAGCTGCTGGAGGGCATCGCGGTCTCGTGCCGCGCGCTGAACTCGCACCGTGCGTTCATCTTCCTGCGCGGTGAGTACCTGTGGCCGGGGATCCGGCTCGAGGAGGCCATCAGGGAGGCCTACGAGGCCGGCTACCTCGGCAAGGGGATCATGGGCAGCGACTTCGACTACGACATCACCCTGCACTACGCCGCGGGCGCCTACATCTGCGGCGAGGAGACCGC
>CAYVGE010000309.1:0-4167 GCA_964450395.1 uncultured Actinomycetota bacterium | reverse complement strand
TCGACGGCGACGACACCCTGTGGCACAACGAGCTGCTCTTCGCCGCGACCCACGAACGCTTCCGGTCGCTGGTGGCCCGCTACGTCGACGACGTCGACGTCGACGCCCGGCTCCTGGCCACCGAGCGCCGCAACCTGTCGGTGTACGGCTACGGCGTCAAGGGCTACGCCCTGTCGCTGATCGAGACGGCCATCGAGCTCACGGACCAGCGGATCGGGTCCGGCGACATCGCCGAGATCATCGGCTGGGCCCACGAGATGCTCGCCCATCCCGTCGACCTGCTGGACGGCGTGGCCGAGACCGTCGAGCTGCTCGCCGGTCGCCACCGCCTGGTGCTCATCACGAAGGGCGATTTCTTCCACCAGGAGTCGAAGGTCGCGCGGTCGGGGCTGGCCGACCACTTCGACGCGGTGGAGATCGTGGCCGAGAAGGACCCGGCCACCTACCGGACCGTGCTCGACCGGCTCGGGGTGGACCCGGCCACGTTCGTGATGGTGGGCAACTCGGTGCGCTCGGACGTCCTGCCGGTGCTCCGGATCGGCGGCCGGGCCGTCCACATCCCCTACCACGTGACGTGGGTGCACGAGGAAGTCGACGGCCACGAGCACCACGCGCAGGGCTACGACCACCTCGACGACATCCGCGAGCTGCCGGCGCTCCTGGACGGCTGAGCGCGTCCGCCTGACGCGAGGACTGTTTCGTTCATCGGGTGGAACGCTGGTCGTTGCCGGACGACCACGGCGGCGACGCGTCCCGTGAGCAGCGGGGCGACCGCCCCACCGATCAGGAGCCACCAGCGCATGCGCATCGCCTGCACCGGATCCATCGCGAACGACTACCTGATGACGTTCCCGGGCCGCTTCCACGAGCAGCTGGTCGAGGACCAGCTGCAGCGGCTGTCGCTCAGCTTCCTGGTCGACTCGCTCGAGGTCCGCATCGGCGGTGTCGCTGCCAACATCGCGTTCGGCATGGGGGCGCTGGGCCACCGGCCGATCCTCGTCGGTGCGGTCGGCCACGACTTCCCGGCCGAGCACGAGCGCTGGCTGCGGGACCACAACGTCGACATGGCGTCGGTGCGGGTGTCGCAGGAGCTGTACACCGGGCGCTTCCTGTGCACGAACGACCAGGCCGAGAGCCAGATCGCGTCGTTCTACCCGGGCGCGATGGAGGAGGCCCGCAAGATCGACCTCGCCCCCATCGTCGAGCGCGTCGGCGGGCTCGACCTCGTCGTCGTGTCGCCCAACGACCCGGTCGCCATGGAGCGCCACACGCGTGAGGCGCTCGAGCTGGGCATCGACGTGCTGGCTGATCCGAGCCAGCAGATCGCCCGGCTCGACGGCGACGGCCTGCGCCCCCTGATCGACGGCGCGGCGTACCTGGTCGGCAACGACTACGAGCTGGCGCTCATCGAGCGCAAGACGGGCTGGACCGGTGAGGAGATCCTTGATCACGTCGGCACCCGCGTGACGACCCACGGCCCCAAGGGCTGCCAGATCGAGCGCGCGGGCCACGAGTCGATCTCGCTGCCGGCCGTCACCGTCCTCGAGGGCGAGGACCTCGAGCCCACGGGCGCCGGCGACGCGTTCCGCGCGGGGTTCCTGTCCGGGCTCGCATGGGACCTGCCCCTGGAGCGGTGCGCCCAGCTCGGCTCGCTGCTGGGTGTGATGGCGCTCGAGTCGGTCGGCCCGCAGGAGTACGTCGTGACGCGCGGGATCGCCCGCGAGCGCCTGTCCGCCGCGTACGGCGACCGGGCCGCGGACGAGATCGTCGCGCTGCTGCCGACCGAGGTGCGCTAGACGCCGAGCTCCTCGGAGGCCAGCTGCACGCCGCGCACCCGGTTGGTGATCTTCTCAAAGGCCACGTCGCGGGCGAAGTCGGGTGAGCCGTGCTTGGGCTTGTCGTCGATGCTGAACGGCGAGAACCCACAGTCGTCGGTGGCGCCCAGGCGCTCCGGGTCGATGTGGTTGGCGGCGGTCACCAGGTCGTCGCGGACCTGCCCGGGCGTCTCGACGACCGGGTTGAGCGGATCGATCACGCCGATGAACGCGACCTGGCCGACGCCGTTCGCGTCCTCCCGGCTGTGCTCGCCGATCAACCGGTACACGCGCTCCTTGTCGCGCTCGCTGGCCAGCTGGATGAGGAAGTAGCCGGCGTTCATCTGGAACATGCTCGGCAGCAGCTCGGCGTAGTCGACGTCCGCGCTGTGCACCGAGTCCATGTCGCCGCCCGGGCACGTGTGCACCCCGATGTCGACGCGCTCCTCCGCGGTGAACCGGTCGAGCACGCGGTTGTTGAGCTCAATGAACTCGCCGAGCATGCCGCGGCCGGTCCACGGGTTGCGCGGGTCGTTCTTCTGCGCCAGCCGGCCCTCGGTGAAGTCGATCGACACGCGCCGCGCCCCGGCCGCGAACGCCTGGCGGATGTCCTTCTCGGTCTCGTCGCACAGGTCGGCCAGGAACTGCTCCCGCGGGTACCCGGGCACCTCCTCGTCCAGCGGGTACAGCAGCATGAGCATCGACGGTGCGATCACGGCCTGCTTCATCGGTCTGGTCGCCATCGGGAGCGACTTCGACAGGAGGTCCGCGGCGTAGGTCCGGTAGCGGAACGGTCCGCCGGTCAGGCGCGGCAGCTGGCGGTGGTGACCATCGTCGAAGATCGCGAAGTACTGCCCGTCCGCCGCCAGGTTGTCGGCCAGCCCGGTCCCCGCCAGCGTGTCGACGATGGGGTAGGTCGCGAAGCTCGACGCCCGCTGCTCGCCGTCGGACACGATCGGCTGGCCCGTCGCCTCCATGCGCTCGATCGAGTCGCGGCAGGCCTCGTCCTGCAGCGCCTCGAGCTCCTCCTTGGTGATCGTGCCGTCGTCGTACCGCCGGATGGCGTCCTGCAGCCTCGCGGGCCGCGGCAAGGACCCCACGTTCTCGGTCGGGATGGTCATGGGACTCGGCTCCTTGTGCGATCGTGCTCGTCCGGCGACCGTAGGTGGACCACCGCCGACGGTCAATCGGACGCCACCGGGGCGGTCGGCACCGGACGGCTCAATCGTCGACGCCGAGCTCGGTCAGGAAGTCACCGGGCACGTCGGCGTTCTTGCGGCCGGAGATGGCGAAGTAGAACAGCGGCTCACCGTCGATCGAGAGCCGGTGGCGGTAGCGCTCCAGGTGGTACACGTCGAGGTACTTCGAGAAGATCAGCTCGCGCAGGCTCCGCGAGAACCCCGTCTCGTCGCGGCGGTCGAAGAACGTCTCCTTGATGTTGAACGCCACCCAGCCCTCGGGGCCGATCAGGTTGAAGCCCTCGACGAAGGCCCGCGCGGGGATGTCACCGAAGCCCAGCGCCGCGACGCAGACCAGGGTGTCGAGTCCCCACGACCCGATGTCGCGGCGCCGCTCCTCGTCGAGGTCGGTCAGGTCGACGGTGTGGTAGTCGTCGTACAGGCCGGGCCGGTCCCGGTAGGCCGCCTCCTCGGCATCGGGGATGATGTCGACGCCGACGAGCCGCGACACGCCCTCCTTCTTGAGCTCCTCACCGACCATGCCGTTGCCCGCGCCGAGGTCGAGCACGCGCAGCTCGCTGAAGTACATGTCGGACTGTGCGACCGCCGATCGCAGGATCTCGACGACCTTCTGCGGCGACGAGCACTTCAGGCGGTCGTAGAACAGCTGCTCGTACAGCCCCGGGTACCGGTAGATCTCGTGGTAGTCGTGGAACCGGATCCGCAGCGGCCCGTCGTCACGGCTGAGCGTGAAGTAGGCCTCGTCCTGCGCCAGATCCTCGCCGCTCTCGCGCGGGAACGACAGCCGGTACCGTGACGGTGCGTCCATGGCCACCCCTGGTGCTGGCCGCGCGACCGGCGGCTCCGGCGCGCGTCGGGACGGACCGCGGCGGAGGGCGCGTCGTCGCGTGTGGACGCCCGCCGTCAGCCCTCCATGTGCATGCCCGATGTGCGGCGGCATAATCGCCCGACCCATCCCCGACCGCGCTGGAGCGCCCCCGATGGCCCTCGATCCCGACACGATCCGACGCGCGCCCAAGGTGCTGCTGCACGACCACCTCGACGGCGGGCTGCGGCCGCAGACGGTGATCGACCTGGCCGGCGAGATCGGGTACGGCGGCCTGCCGACCAAGCAGCCCGATGAGTTGGCGCAGTGGTTCACCCGGGGCGCCGAT
>CAYVGE010000308.1:0-4223 GCA_964450395.1 uncultured Actinomycetota bacterium | reverse complement strand
CAAGGCTGCGGTGCTCCAAGGCGTCGTCGAGCGGATCCTGGGCGAGGTCGAGCACGACGCTGTCGTCGATGTCGCGCGCCCGTGGCGGGAACGGGTCGAGGCGCTCGCCCTGCATCTGAGGGAGCGGGTGCTCGCTCATCCTGCTGCCGTCCCGCTGATGGTCGGCGGCCCCATGGACGGGCGCAACGCGCTGACGTTGCACGAACAGCTCCTCGAGCTGCTGTGCGACGCCGGCCTGACCCTGCCCGACGCAGCGCGTGCGTCCTATCTGCTCGTCGTCTACGTCTTCGGGTCGATGGCACTGAACGTCGCTCACGGCCCCGACGCCGGACCCCTGCCACCAGAAGCTGACCGAGTCGCCGCTCGACGCCAACGCTTCGCGGCGATCCCTGCCGCAGCCTTTCCACGATCGGCCGCAGCGACCGACACGAGCGCCACCTTCGTGACCACCGAGCAGTACTTGTGGGGCCTGCGTCGACTGTTGGACGGCATCACCGCCCAGGCGTGAAGATGCGCACTGCTGGACCGCGTCCACGCAACGTGGCCGCCGCGCGACGAGTCGAACACCCCAAGGTGCTCGGGCAGTGACGTGCGGTCGGATCGATCTCGCGGGGCGTGGTGGCCGTCGGCTGGTCGCCGCCGCCGTGCCGGGATGAACGTTGTCGAGATCGGGCCTCCGGCCATGCTGCTCGACAGCTGACTTCCACCCGACGCGTCGGCGACTGACTACGTAACAGGAGAGGCCAACTTCGGCGATGACCACGCAGCGTGACCAAATCGTGCTCGTTACGCGCGTTCGAATGCTGCACTGTTGACAGCGCTTCAGTTCCGGCGGATGATTGGAAATGCACCAACGGGAGCGAAAGCATCGTCGGCACGATCGCAGCTGCTCTTTTACCATATGACGATATCAGGAGCACCGGACCGTGAGCATTGTGGTGGGCTCGGTCGGCCAGCATGTGGAGACGGTCCAGGACGCCCTGAACGCGTTCGGCGCCCAACCCAACCTGGTGGTCGACGGCATCTTCGGCAGGAACACCGTGGGCGCCCTGGCGAGGTTTCAGGTGGCAAACGGCCTACCGGAACACGGCGCGGTCGATACCACGACCGCCATGGCGCTGGGCCTGGACGCCTTGGTGGCCCAGGGGCTCGTATCTCCGCTGGACTTCGACTCAATCGTCGCGGCGGTGTTCGGCGAGTTGCGGTTGCGCCTGGCGGCGACCGACGTCGAGGAGTTGAGCGCAAGACGACGGCGGCTCCGAGTGCTGTTCACCAGCATCACGCCCACTCGGAGCCAGGAGTTCCGGGAGCGACTTGAGGACCCGACAGACGAACTCGGCGCCGAGTTTCAAGGCGAGCTGCACCCAGCAACGATCGCGGAGCTGCTTGGACTCCTGTCGGACCACGTCGACGTGACGCTGGTGCGGCGCAGCGTGTGGGAGCTCGAGGATGAGCAGCCGTGGCATCCGATCCTCGTCGCGTATGCGCGGGCGGTTCGCGACCTTCAGCAGCGAGCACAAGGCGACGAGACGAGTTGGGTGTATCAGGCTGCCATCCACGGCACAGCCAGCTCTCCGCCGGCGCGGGGGTGGAACCAGTGCCAACACGGTGCGTGGTACTTTCTTCCGTGGCACCGGCTGTATCTGTACTATTTCGAGCGCATCATCCGGTCGGTTGTGGTGGCCCAGGGCGGACCGGACGATTGGGCGTTACCGTACTGGAACTATGACGCTGGAGGTAACTCCAACACGCTGCCGCCATCGTTTCGGGCGCCATCACTCTCCGACGGGTCACCAAACCCGCTATTCGTCACCAACCGGAGGGCGCGGATCAATGCCGGCGCGGGGCTGCCACCGGCCGCGACGTCAGCGGCTACCGCGATGGGGATGAGCAACTTTCTTCCCCCGCCGCTGCCCGGTTTTGGCGGCGGCCAGACCAGCGCCACCCATCACTTCTTCAATGCGTTCGGAGCGTTGGAGCGGACCCCGCACAACGATGTGCACGTCTTGGTGGGCGGACTGATGGCGAATCCCAACACGGCAGCACTGGATCCGATCTTCTGGTTGCACCACGCCAACATCGACAGGCTGTGGATGGAATGGAACGCCGGCGGCGGCGCGAACCCGACGGCTACGGGATGGACCGGTCAGACGTTCGAGCTGTTCGACGAGAACGGCGCGCCCGAGACGAGACCGCTGAGCGACACCAACGACCCGGTCGGCGTGTTGGGCTACCGTTACGACACCGTGGCGCCGGCTCCTCCCGAGCCACGGGTAGGTTTGGAGGCGATGTCCGAAACGCCCAGGGCGGGGTCGGAGCCCGAGATGGTCGGCGCGGCCGACGAGTCCGTCGTGCTGGAGGGCGGTTCGCGGGCGGTCGATGTGCCCATCGACGCGCGGGCAGCGCAAGGTGCGCTGGAGACCCGCGCGGCTGACACTGGCGCGCGCCTGTATCTGACCCTCGAGCACGTCGACGCCGAGGCAACGCCCGAGCAGGTCTACGCGGTCTACGTCGAAGCGCCCGGTGGGCGTCGCCACCACGTCGGCAATCTCGCACTGTTCGGCATCGAGCAGCTTCATGAGGAGCGCGGCGAGGAGGGGCCGCACCATCAGCAGTTCGTGTACGACGTCAGCGATGTCGCCGCCGAGGTCGGCGGGCCGGGCGCGCTCGAGGCGATGCGCGTCACGTTCGAGCAGCTGACCTTCGAGGCAGGATCCGCTGACGACCTTGAGTCGGTGCCCGACGCCGACGTCGTTCCGATCACCGTCGGTCGGGTCACACTGCGCAGTGGGTGAGCGTGGACGTCAGACGCTCCCCGGAGCGTGCCGTCCACGTGACCATCGGGCTTGCATGGGTTGTCATCGTGGGCGTCCACGCGGCGCTTCCCACCAGCGCCGTGGGTCCGGAGGTGTCGCCCGGCGGCACCGCGGTGGGCAGCGTCATCTGGGGCACCGCGGCACTCGCATGGCCGCTGTGGATCGTCATGTCGATCGCCATGATGGTGCCCGCCGCGTTGCCGGCCGTCCGCCACGTTGCCGACAACAGCTTCCGGTGGCGCCGTCACCGCGCGGTGGCCACCTTCCTCGGCTCCTACGTCGCGGTCTGGGCGGTGTTTGGAGTCGTGGCGCTCGCAGGCTTGACGGTCTGGAACGCGACGATCGGGCCGTTGCTGCCGCGTCAGGACGTGCCGCTGCTTGCGGCGCTCGCCGTCGCGGTCGTCTGGCAGCTCACACCGTGGAAACGCAGACACCTGCGCGGCTGCCAGAAGAGCATCCCGCTGGCTCCGAGGGGCTGGAAGGCGTTCCGCTCGTGTGCCCGCTTCGGTGCACGCTACGGCGGGCGGTGCACCGGGACATGCTGGGCTGTCATGCTCATCATGGCAACCGCCACCACCGGGCACCTGTGGTGGTCCATCGCGCTCACGGCCGTCATCGTGGCCGAGCGGTCTCTGGCCGTCCTACGACGTCATCCGCACCTGGTGGCCGTCGCCGGCGTCGGCGTCCTGGCGCTGCTCGTGCTCAACGCTCCCACGGCGACGGCCAGCGGCCCCGCGGGATGGTTCTGCACGCTCCCACCGCAGTGACCGTGTCCGAGCCGCCACCTCCACATCATGCCAACGACGAGGCCATCGCGGCCCTCATCAATCACGGCGCGCTCGGTCAGACGGGGACCGCGACCGACGGCACCGCCATTCAGGCAACGCGCCCGCAGTGAAGCTCGGCACGGTGACGGTGTCGAAGCAACGGCCAACTTGGCCGCGCGGACCTACCTCGGCGCCCGTCTCACCAGTACCGGAAGGGATCACAATCGGACCGTCGCGCAACCTGGGCTGGCCGATGGACCGCTGGGCTGCTGTCGCTGCACGCGGACGCTCGAGACACCGAGTGGGCCGTGCCACTTCCGGACCTCTCGTGCCCAGCGGAAGTTGCTCGATCCGAGAAGGGTTGCGACGCAGCGCCTGGCCGTTGGCCCCGGTCAGCGGTACACCGTGAAGGTGTCAATCGTAGTGGCGGAGCCGTTCGTGCCGACGGTCTGGAGCCGGATCTGCGCGTGGTGCACGCTCGGGCTCCCGTACGGCATGAGGCTGACACTCCACGTGTTGAGGTTGTTGCTCGACGCGCACACGGTGCCGCCGCTGCGGGTGGCCAGCCAGGAGCCAGACGAGGAGTAGTAGGCGATCTGCATCCGGGCGCACAGGCCAGCAGCGTTGTTGATGAAGAGCC
>CAYVGE010000307.1:0-4226 GCA_964450395.1 uncultured Actinomycetota bacterium | reverse complement strand
GGAACTCCCAGAACCCTGGCATCAGGCGCGGATGCGGGTAGCTGGCCAGCCCACCCTCTGTCTGCTCCTGGCGGAACAGGTCCAGGCGCTCCTCGTCGATGCGGCCCTCGAGGTACGCGCGGGCGTACATCCCCGGCGACGCGTGGCCCTGGTAGAAGATCTGGTCCCCGCGATCCTCGCTGTCCTTGCCGCGGAAGAACCAGTTGTTGCCGACCTCGTACAGCGACGCCGCAGAGGCGTAGGTGGCGATGTGGCCGCCGACGCCGATCCCGGGCCGCTGCGCCCGCGTCACCATGACCGCGGCGTTCCAGCGGATGAAGGCGCGGATGCGGCGCTCGGTGTGCTCGTCGCCGGGGAACTCCGGCTCGAGCTCGGGGGGGATGGTGTTGATGTAGTCGGTCGAGGTCAGGGCGGGGACGTTGACCCCCTGCGCCTTGGCCGCCTGCAGCGCCCGCGTCAGCAGGAACCGCGCCCGGTCCGTGCCCTCCCGGTCGATGACGGCGTTGACCGACGCGATCCACTCCTTGGTCTCCGCTGGATCCTCGTCCGGGAGCTGAGTGGGGATTCCATCGAGCATCGTGTCGGGATCCTTCATCGCCAAACCTCGCTCCTCTGGCTGATCGCGGCCGCAAGCCCTTACGGGAGTGTGTACCGCAGACCTGCCCGGGCCACGCATGTCCGGGCCCATTCCGGGCCCAAATCGGACCCGTCCCGTCCGCGCCAGCGCCCTCGTCAGGTCGCCAGGCCCGGACCGCCCCACCCGCCCACGAACACCGACGCCTCGACCGGTCGCCGGGTGCGGGGCGCCGCTTCGCGGGCCCGCCGGCGCTCGTCGAGCGCGGCGACCGGGCCGGGGTGGCCGATCGCGATGCACGACGCCGGCTCGAAGGCGTCGGGCACGGCGAAGCGCTCGCGCACCAGCGCCCGGTCGAAGCCGGCCATCTGGTGCGCCACCAGGCCGTCGGCGCTCGCCTGCAGGCACAGCGACAACGCCGCCGCCCCGGTGTCGTGCCGCGCGCTCGGGTTCGGGTCGGTGCTGTCGGGCCAGCACGGCTGCACCAGCACGACGACCAGGACGGGCGCGGCCGTGGCCCACACGTTGCCGCGCCGGAGGCAGGCGCGCGCCGCGTCGCGTGCCTCCGGCACGTCGTCGTCGAACAGCAGGAAGCGCCAGGGCTGGACGTTGCCCGACGACGGCGCCCACCGCGCGGCCTCGAACAGCCGCCCCAGCTGGTCGCGCGTGACCGGCCGGTCCGGATCGATGGCCCGCGGGCTCCAGCGGCCGCCGAGCACCTCGTGGATCGGCACGGCCGTCGGCGCGGGGCGGACCTGCGGGGTGCGGCCCCCCGCGGTCGGGACCTGCCGGTCGGCCATCGGGTCGTTCCTCCCTCGGTGGGCTACGGCGCGGGCGTCGCGTCCGCCCGTGCGAGATCGTCGAGGTACGTCGCCGCGACGACGTCGGGCGCCTCACCGCTGACCACGCGGGCGTTGAGCGCCGCGAGGGTCGCCGTGTCGATGTCGCGTGCGACGGCGCGCAGCGCACCGACGACGGCGGGTTCGTCCGCCGACGAGCCCGCCCGCACGACGGGGGCCACCACGAACGCCGGGAAGACCCGCAGCTCGTCGGCGACGGGCACCAGGTCGGCGGCGGCCGCCGCACCGGACGTCGCCGTCACCAGGCCTGCGAAGCAGTCGCCGGCCCGCACGGCCTCGACAGCCTCCTCCTCGGTCGCGGCGCGCGTCGGCAGGGTCGCCAGGTCGATGCCGTACTCGGCCGCCAGCGACGCCAGGCCGTCGGCGCGGGCGATGAAGTCGCGGTCCGCGCACAGGCGGTGCCCGCCGCCCGACAGCTCGCCGGCGAGCCACCCGAGGCCGCGCTGCCCCGCCGCCGGCAGGTCCGCCCGTCGCACGGCCAGCGCGAAGGTCGCGTTGGCACCGGTCGGCGCGAGCCAGCGCAGGCCCTGGTCGCGGTCGGCACGGCGCACCCGCTCCCACGAGTCGAGCGGATCGGCGGGCGGTGCCGGCTCGCGCAGGCCCAGTGACCAGGCGGCCCCGGTGTAGTCCCAGAACAGGTCGATCTGGTCGGCCAGCGCCTGACGGCGCAGCCCGAGCGTGCCACCCAGATCGGCCACCACCTCCACGGGCACGCCGTCACGGTGCAGCGCCTCGCGGGTGACCGCGGCGAGCAGGCGCTGCTCGTCGGTCGAGCCGGCACCGATCACGACGGTCGGCGTCGCGACGGCCGGAGCGCACGCGCCGACGGCCACCGCCACCAGGAGCACCGCGAGGCCCGCGACCGCCGTCCCGACGACGCCGCGGCGCGGGAGGCGCCGGACCACCTCAGACCGCGGGGTCGAGCAGATCCAGGCGGGACAGCCGCAGCTCGAGGCGCTCGATCTCGCTGGCGACGGCGGCGCCGTCGCGGGCGACGCGCACGTCGTGCTGCGGGTACAGGATCTGCATGCTGGTCTCGGCGGCGCCGATCTGCCAGCCGAGCGCCGCGAAGTAGTCGCCCAGGTCGAACTCCCAGGTGAACAGCGCCCGTGCGCCGTCGTCGTGCACCCACTGCGTGAGGTAGGTGTTCGGACGGCGCGCGTACTGCACGGTGCCCCGGCGGTCGCGGCCGGCGACGCCGAACCCCATGTCGGTCAGCGCGGTGGCGAAGTCGTCAGCCATGCCGCAACAGTAGCGCCGGGAGCCGGCTACTCGGTCACCGGCGAGGTGCTCGCGAGCGCCTCGATCTCGCTGAGCGCCGTGACGTCGTGCCCACCCGCGGTGGTGAGGACCCTGATCCGGATGCGGTCCGCCGTGGGCGCATCGGGGATGTCGATGCGGAAGTTGTCGTCGATGTCCTCGAAGGGGGCGCGGTACCCCTTCTCGATCTCCGGGAAGATGATCAGGGCCTCGGTGACCCGGTTGGTCGCGTCGAAGCTGGTGTCACTGGCCTGGTCGCCGTTCCACACGAGCAGGTGGTCCACCCGGGCCGGCCGGGCGAGCTCGAGCTCGATCCACTCGCTGCCGTCGGCGTCGGCACGCCAGGCGGTCGACGTCTCACCGTCGATCAGCATGGGGGCGCCGGACTCGGCGTCGAGCCCCCTCGAGGCCTGCACGCCGGCGATCGGCACGGTCGTCGCCTGGGCCACCGCGGTGGTCTCGGGCTGGCCCTCGAAGGGCCCCACGCCACGCGACGCCAGCATGGCGACGGCGACGGTCAGGACCGCGACCCCGGCGACCACGGTGATCAGCGTGAGCCACGGGGCGGCCTCGGGCTGGACGGCCGCCGCCTCCTCGGCGGGGGCCGTGGGCTCGGCCGAGGCGGGTTCGTCGACCGCGTGCTCGTCGAAGCGGGTGCCGCATCGGGCGCAGTGCCACCGGGCCGCAGAGTTGGGTGCACCGCACTTGGGGCACGCCAGCAGCCGGATCTCCTGCAGCGCCAACCACGCGTTGCGCGGTGGTCCGGGCGCCTCGCGCACGGCGACGGACGCGGTCGCCGGTGCCAGCACCGACGCCAGCGGCTGTCCGCAGCCGACGCAGTACTGCCCGCCGTTGGCGGTCGCCCCGCACACCGCGCAACTCATGCGCGATCCCACCCGGCGTCCGACCGGTGCCGGTCAGGCACCGTGTCGCCACCGCTCTGGGAGAACATCACGTTCTGTGAACATCGCTGTCACACCACGCATGTCATCACGCAACGTATCCATCGACTTGACACTGTTCCACATTCGTTTCAGAAAGTCACGCGTTGTGCACATCATTTGCTCACGACGCCTCAGGGGCGGCATCGACGGCACTCGATGCGTATGTCACTCCAGGGCCGCCAGCGTCACCCTCGGTGAGCACGTGCTCCGGTTGACCGGTCAAAGATCACGCAACGCACACTTCTGCGTCCGGGATCCGGGCTTTATCGCCATCTGCACCGCCCGGCCCGGAACGCTCCTCACTCCGGCTCGACGTCGGCGCGGAACTGCTTCGCACGGGCGCGGATGGCCCTGCGCTCGCCCGCATCGACGCGGTCCAACGTCGACACTATCGGTCTCATGCGACGATTGCCGGACAGCCGCTGCCGGTCAGGTCCCCGGGGTCCACACCGGCGAGCAGGGCGTAGTTGCCCAGCAGTACTCCCGCCACCCACAGACCTGGCGCAGGAAGCCCTCATAGGAGCGCAGCGGTCCGCCCCGGTCGCGCCAGCGCACGTCGGGGCGGTCGCAGACCTCCGCCGGGTGCCG
>CAYVGE010000306.1:0-4246 GCA_964450395.1 uncultured Actinomycetota bacterium | reverse complement strand
CCTGACCCCGGGGTGGGCAGCGGCCAGGTCCGTGCCAAGGTGGGGGAGACGCCGTACCCCGATCGATGGGATCCGGCGTGGACGACGACTCGATGGGATGCGGCGTGGACGACGACGTGGCGCGACAGGCCAAGGACCGGCGCAGGCGCGAGGATCTGCTCGCCGGCCTGCGCCTCGAGGCGCGCCTGCTGGCCAACAACCCGCCGCCGCCCCTGAAGGCCGAGCAGGAGCTGCGCCGCCGCCATGACCGCATCGCCGCCCTGCTGCAGCGCGTCGACGAGGGCGACCCCGACGTCACGTTCATCGACGCGTCCACCGAGGCGCTGCTGCGCGGGGAGCTGGTCCGGCTCGCGGGCGGCAGCGACGCCCGCGAGGACGTGCGCACGCCCGCGGTCAGCGTGCAGCGCAACAACACCATCCTGTACTGCGAGCACTGGGCGCCGACCGTCCACTTCTACCGCGAGGACCTCGGGTTGGAGGTGCTCGCAGAGAACGACTGGTTCGTCGAGTTCCGGGTCACCCGGCAGGCCTCGATCAGCCTCGCCGACGCGTCGCGGGCCACGATCGACCACGTCGGGGGACAGGGGATCACCGTCAGCTGGAAGGTCGCCGACGTCGCGGCCACCTGGCAGCGCCTGGTCGATCAGGGTCTGCACCCGACCGAGATCCGCGACGTCTGGGACGCCGCGGCCTTCTACATCCACGACCCGGAGGGCCACCGCATCGAGATCTGGGCCGACGACGAGGAGCCGACCGCGGCCTCGTGACCGGAGCCCACGTTCGGACCTCGACGGCGAGCCCATCAAGGCCGTCAGCTGACGCCCGCGCGGGCGAGCACGAGCGCCGCGTTGATCAGCGTCAGGTGGGACAGGCCCTGGGGCAGGTTGCCGAGCAGCGCACCGGTCGACGGGTCGATCTCCTCCGCCAGCAGTCCGGTCGGCCCGCTGGCGGCGACGACCCGGTCCATGAGGTCGGCGGCCTCGTCGGCGCGCCCGGTCAGCGCCAGGCACTCGACGAGCCAGAACGAGACCGGGAGGAACGCACCTTCCTGCCGGCGCATGCCGGTGTAGCGGTAGACGAACGGGCCCGCGCCCAGCTCGCCCCGCACGGCGTCGATGGTGGTGCGCAGCCGGTCGGGGTGGGCGACGTCGTAGCCCATGCGTGCCGACAGCAGCACGCTGGCGTCGAGGTCGGTGGTGTCGGGGTGCATCGTGTAGCTGCGGCGCCGCGGTGACCAGCAGCGGGTCTCGATGAAGTCGCCGACGGCGGCCTGTTCGCGCCGCCACCGGTCGACGCGGCCGTCGGGGACATGGTCCCCGGTCGCCAGGTCGGCGGCGCGCCCGAGCGCGAGCCAGCAGGCCATCTTCGAGTTGGTGTAGGGCCGCTGCGCGTCGCGCAGCTCCCAGATCCCCGAGTCGTCGCACCGCCAGAGCGCGGTCACCAGGTCGGCCACCTCGGCCGTCCGTCGGGCCGCGCCCGGGTCCAGGGCGTGGCCCGCGTCGACGAAGCGCCAGGTCATGTCGAGCAGGTCGCCGAAGTTGCCCAGCTGCAGCTGGCCGACGGCACCGTTGCCGATCCGCACCGGTCTGGAGCCGCGGTAGCCGGGCACGTCGAGCTCCGCGTCGGGCAGGCGCGCACCGCCGTCCAGGCGGTACATCGGCTGCAGTCGCGGGTGGGTGTGCTGCGTGGCCCGCTGCAGCGCCGTGAACGACGCGTGCGCCTGGGCCTGCAGCCCGACCCCGACGAAGGCGTCGAGGATGAACGACGCGTCACGCACCCACTGGAAGCGGTAGTCGTAGTTCGCCGACCCCCCGATCCGCTCGGGCAGCCCCATGGTCACCGCCGCGGCGATCGCCCCGCTGCGCTGCTGGATCAGCAGCTGCAGCGCCAGCGCGCTGCGGACGACCGCGTCGCGCCACCGCCCCTGGTAGCCGACGCTGGCGGCCCGCTGGCGCCAGAAGTCCGCGGTGCCGTCCACCCGGCGGGCCACCTGGTCGAGGTGCGGGAACACCAGCGGCTCGTCGGCGACCGCGGCCAGGCACAACGTCGTGGTCGTGCCCGTCCCGGTCGTCAGACCGCCCCGCAGGGTGTCGCCGGCGATGGCACGGTCGCGTGCGGCGTCGTCGCCGTCGACCAGCAGCGCCACCGCGGCGCCGGGGGCCCGGGCGACCGGGTGGCCGCGCTCCCGGTGCCACCTGGTGGGCGCCCGTCCGAAGTCGAAGCGGGGCGTCAGCCGCCACGTCAACGGCACCGTCCCCCACACGCCCTCGACGCGGCGCACCAGCTCGAGCCAGGGCAGCAGGCGGCCCTCCTGCAGGGTGCAGACGTCGGTCACCGTGGCCTCGCCGTCGGCGGTGGTGAACGTCGTCTCCAGCACGTTGGTGCCGGTCAGGTAGCGCTGCCGGGTCGTGTGGGGTGTCGTGGGGGCCAGCGTCCAGCTGCCCCCGTGGTCGGGGTCGAGCAGCGACCAGAACACCGCGCCGCCCGACAGGTCCGGCAGGCACAGCCAGTCGATCGCGCCGTCGGCCGCCACCAGCGCAGCGGCGCGCCCGTCCCCTACGACGCCGTAGGCGCCGATCGGCGCGAAGCCATCGGTGCGCAGCCCGGCGTCCGCAGGCCGGCGGCGGCTGTCGGCCTCGCGCGAACGTGCCGTACGGATCACCTCCCGGGGTCGGACGCCGGCATGTGTCTCATGCCCCGGATCGGGAACCAGGATGTGCGGCGTCGGCCACCAGTCGAGCACCGGCGTGCAGGAGGCTGACATGGCACGGAACGGTTCGACGGTGGTGATCACCGGCGGGACGGCAGGCATCGGGCGCGCGACGGCCCGTCGCTTCGCGCAGGAGGACCACGCCCGCATCGCGCTCCTTGCGCGCGACGGCGATCGCCTGGAGGCGGTGGCGGAGGAGCTGGAGGGTCTGGGTGCCGAAGCGGTGCTGCCGATCCCCACCGACGTCGCCGATCCAGACCGGGTCGAGGCGGCCGCCAGTGCGGTCGAGGAGGCCTTCGGGCCGATCGACGTCTGGATCAACGACGCGATGGTCACCATCTACGCGGAGTTCGTGGACATCGAGCCCGAGGAGTTCCGCCGGGCGACCGAGGTGACCTACCTCGGGACCGTGTGGGGCACCCGTGCCGCGCTCAAGCGGATGCTGCCGCGTGACCAGGGCACGATCGTGCAGGTGAGCTCGGCGATGGCCTACCGCAGCATCCCGCTGCAGTCGCCGTACTGCGGCGCCAAGCACGCCATCAAGGGCCTGACCGAGTCGGTCCTGACGGAGCTGAAGCACCACCGCAGCAACGTCCACGTCACGATGGTGCAGCTGCCCGGCCTGAACACGCCGCAGTTCACCTGGGGGCGCACCAAGCTGCCGAAGCAGACGATGCCGGTGCCGCCGATCTATCAGCCCGAGGTGGCGGCCGACGCCATCCACTGGGCCGCCCACCACCGGCGGCGGCAGGTCTACGTGGGCCTGTCGACGGTCTACACGATCCTCGGCGAGAAGGTCGCCCCGTGGCTCGCCGACTGGTACCTGGCCCGCAACGCCTACAGCGGCCAGCAGACCAGCCAACCGCTCGATCCCGAGGGCCACGACAACCTGTTCGAGCCCGAGTCGGGTGATCGCGGCGCTCACGGCCCCTTCGACGACCAGGCGCACGCGTCGAGCCCGCAGCTGTGGCTGACCAAGCACCGCGGCGCGGTCGGGGCGGCAATCGGCGCGGTCGCCGCACTCGTCGCCGGCGCCGCCGCGAGGCGCTCCGCCTGACGTCGGTCGGGCAGGGGTCAGGGGATCTCGTCGAGCACCGCGTCGGTCAGCTCGTCCGTGGTGGCCTCGCCGCCGAGGTCGCGGGTCAGCACCTCGCCCGCGGCGGTGACCGCCTCCACGGCGGTCATGATCGCGGCACCGGCGTCGGCCTCGCCCAGGTGGTCGAGCATCATGCTGGCCGTCCACAGCGCCGCGATCGGGTTGGCGACGCCCGAGCCGGCGATGTCGGGCGCCGAGCCGTGGACGGGCTCGAACATGCTCGGGTGGGTGCGCTCCGGGTTGATGTTGCCGCCCGGGGCGACGCCCATCCCGCCGACGATCGCGGGACCCAGGTCCGACAGGATGTCGCCGAACAGGTTGCTGGCGACCACGACGTCGAAGCGGTCGGGATGCCGGACGAACTGGGCGGTGAGGATGTCGATGTGGAACTGGTCGACCTCGATGTCGGGGTGCTCGGCGGACGCAGCACGGAACCGCTC
>CAYVGE010000305.1:0-4260 GCA_964450395.1 uncultured Actinomycetota bacterium | reverse complement strand
GGGCAGAACAACGTGCAGGGCGGCGGCGACATGGGCGCGCTGCCCAACAAGCTGCCCGGCTTCCAGGACGTCGCCGACGACGACAAGCGGGGCAAGTTCGAGGCGTTGTGGGGGGTCGAGGTCCCGGCGACGCCGGGCCGCCACCTGACCCGCATGTTCGAGGGCATCGAGGAGGGGGCGATCCGCGCCCTGTACATCATCGGCGAGAACCCGGCGCAGGCGGAGGCCGACGTGAGCCGGGCGCGGCGGCTCCTCGACCGGGTCGACGTCCTGGTCGTGCAGGACATCCTGCTGACACGCACGGCCGAGATGGCCGATGTGGTCCTTCCGGCCGCCGCCGACTGGTGCGAGGCCGAGGGCACGGTGACGTCCAGCGAGCGGCGCATCCAGCGGGTTCGCAAGGCGCTGGACCCGCCCGGCGAGGCCCGCCCCGACCAGGAGATCATCTCGGCGCTGGCCGCCGAGCTCGGCCACGACTGGGGGACGCCGACCGCCGAGGAGATCTGGGACGAGCTGCGCAGCCTGTCGCCGATCCACGCCGGGATGAGCTACCGCCGCCTGGAGGAGCACGGCGGGCTGCAGTGGCCGTGCTACGACGAGGATCACCCGGGCGAGCTGTTCCTGCACGGTCGTCTGTGGGACGACCCGGTCACCGGCCCGCGGGCGCCGTTCACGCCCGTGGCGTACGCCCCGCCGGTCGACGAGCTGACCGACGAGTACCCGTTCCGCATGACGACCGGCCGGCACCTCGACGCCTACAACACCGGGGTGCAGACCGACGGCTACCGCTCGCCACTGCGCCGCGAGCGCCGCAGCGGCGCGAGGCTCGAGGTCTCGCCCGAGGACGCCGCCCGGCTGGGCCTGGTCGAGCGGGACCGCGTCACCGTGACGTCGCGGCGTGGTGCACTGGACGCCGACGTGCAGGTGCACGACGGCCTGCGGCCGGGGCTGGTGTTCATGGCCCTGCACTATCCGGACGAGACCGACGTGAACCAGTTGACGATCGAGGCCTGGGATCCCAAGAGCGGCACCGCGGAGTTCAAGGCGACCGCCGTGCGGATCGAGAAGGCCGACGAGCAGGTGGTGACGCGGTGACCGGCGGCGACGGAGTGATCCGATGATGACGCGGGTGAGGGGTGGCGACTAGGTGGATCTGCGGTTCTCCGATGCCGAGCCGACCGACGCCGAGCGCACCGCCGTCGATGCGGTGCTCGGCCCGCCGGACTCCAGCTGGGTGGGCGGGCTGGAGCGGACGCCGGTCGACCGGCGCGTGGCCAGCACAGGCCGCTCGCTGCGTGGCCGACGCGACGAGCTGCTCCCGGCGTTCGACGCCGTGCAGTCCCGGATCGGGTGGATCAGCGAGGGTGCGCTGATGTACATCTGCCGGCGGCTGGGGGTCCCGCCGGCGGAGGCCTACGGGGTCGCCACCTTCTACGCGCTGCTCTCGGTGACCGAGCAGCCGCCCCGGGTGCTGCACGTGTGCGACGACGTGGGGTGCCGCGGCTTCGGCGCGACCGAGCTGATCGCCGAGCTCGAGGCGCGCGTCGGGCCGGAGGACGAGGTGGTCGACGGCGCCGCGTGGAAGCGCTCGCCGTGCATCGGCCAGTGTGACCGCGCGCCGGCCTGCTACGCCCAGCTCGCGGGCACCGACGACACCACGCTGGTGCACGCCACGGCCGACGACGCCGTCGACGTGCTGCGGGGCGGGCAGGTCGAGCTCGGTCCCGTCCGGATCCCGCAGGCCGGGCAGCCGCAGCTGCGGCTGCTGCGCCGCGTGGGGGTCGTCGACCCGACCGACGTCGACGCCTACCGGGCGGACGGTGGCTACCTGGCGCTGCGCCGGGCCGTCGAGCTGGGGCCCGAACAGGTCGTGCGGGAGGTCGCCGACGCCAACATCCGTGGACGGGGCGGCGCGGCGTTCCCGGCGGGCGTCAAGTGGGAGGCCGTGGCCACGGCGGCCCGCCGTCCGAAGTACGTGATCTGCAACGCCGACGAGTCGGAACCGGGGACCTTCAAGGACCGCGTGATCATGGAGGGCGACCCCTTCGCGCTCATCGAGGGCATGACGATCGCGGGCTTCGCGGTGGGCGCCGAGCGCGGCTACCTGTACATCCGCGGCGAGTACCCGCTGGCCACCACCCGGCTGCGCGCCGCGCTGGACCACGCCCGGCGCCGCGGCCTGCTGGGCGAGGACGTCATGGGCGCGGGGTTCCGCTTCGACATCGAGCTGCGGCGCGGCCAGGGCGCCTACATCTGTGGCGAGGAGACCGCCCTGATGAACTCCATCGAGGGGTTCCGGGGCGAGCCGCGCAACAAGCCGCCGTTCCCGACGGTCGCCGGCCTCTTCGGCCAGCCCACGCTGATCAACAACGTCGAGACGCTGATCAACGTGCCCTGGATCATCACGGGCGGCGCCGAGGCCTTCGCCGACATCGGCACGCAGGGCTCGACCGGCACCCGCCTGTTCTGCCTGTCCGGTGCGGTGGGCGTGCCGGGGGTCTACGAGGTCGAGTCGGGCACGACCCTGCGCGCGCTGCTCGAGCTCGCCGGCGCCGAGGTGGCGCGGATCCAGGCGATCCTGCTGGGCGGCGCAGCCGGTGCGTTCATCACCACCGACCAGCTCGACCTGCCGCTGACCTTCGAGGACGCGCGCGAGGCGGGGCTCGGGCTCGGGTCGGGCGTCGTCATGGTGTTCGGCCCCGGCGCCGACCTGCCCGACGCCGCCCGCCGCATCGCGCGGTTCTTCCGCGACGAGTCCTGTGGGCAGTGCGTGCCCTGCCGGGTGGGCACCGTGCGCGTCGAGGAGGCGCTCGACCGCTACCTGCGCAACGGGCACGACGGCACCGACCGCTCGCTGATCGACGAGCTCGACCGCGTGATGAAGGACGCCTCGATCTGCGGGTTGGGCCACACCGCGAGCACGGCGATCCGTTCGGCACTCGACCGGGGCCTGTTGGAGGGCACGTCATGACCGACCTGGCCGCACGCGACCCGGCATCGCCGCCGGAGGCGCGCACGGTGACCGTCACCCTCGACGGCGCCGACGTCGCGCTGCCCGAGGGCGCCACGCTGCTCGACGCGTGCCGCGGCGAGCAGATCGACACGCCGACGCTGTGCTACTCGGACGTGCTCGACCCCGTCAACGCGTGCCGGGTGTGCGTGGTCGAGGTCGAGGGGTCGCGTCCGCTGGTCCCGGCGTGCTCGCGCCGCGCCGAGGACGGCATGGTCGTACGCACAGACACCGAGCGGGTGCGCCACAGCCGGAAGATGGTGCTCGAGCTGCTGGGCTCGTCTGTCGATCTGCGCTACGCGTCCGACGAGGTGCACGGCTGGATGGCGCGCTACCACGCCGACACCGGCCGGTACGGCCCGCCGGCGACGCCGGCCGCCGACGGCGAGCGCGACGCCCGCCAGGCCCACGCCGGCCACCACGAACCGGTCGACGGCTACGCGGCGGCGACCGTCGCCCAGCCCGCGAAGGTCGACAACGCCTTGTACATGCGCGACTACAGCCGTTGCATCACCTGCTACAAGTGCGTCGAGGCGTGCGGCGAGGACGCCCAGAACACCTTCGCTCTGACGATCGCCGGCCGCGGGTTCGATGCGGGGGTCTCGACCGAGTACGCGGTCCCGCTCGGGCAGTCGGCCTGCGTCTTCTGCGGCAACTGCATCAGTGTGTGCCCGACCGGCGCCATCATGTTCCGCTCGGAGCACGAGCTGCGCGAGGCCGGGTTGTGGGACGAGGCCGAGCAGGAGGTCACCCGGACGGTGTGCTCGTTCTGCGGCGTCGGGTGCAACCTGGACCTGCACGTGCAGGACAACCGCATCGTCAAGGTCACCTCGCCGCAGGACCACGACGTCACCCGCGGGCACCTGTGCATCAAGGGCCGCTTCGGCTACGACTACGTCCAGCAGCTGCCGGACCCGATGACCACGCCGATCGACGCGGTGCTGGCGGCGGCGCGCGGGTCGACCTGATCGTCGCCGGTCGGTCCTTCCGTCCGGGCTCGAGCGGGGCGATCACGTGGTGGCGTGCATGATGCGACGGCAGGGTGGGAACCGCTGTGCCCGCGTGCGGGTCGGACGAACGAAAGGCTCATCGTGGCGCTGCGCGAGCTCCTGAACGCCTGGCCGGTCGTCAGGCAGTTCCGGGACGGGGATCCGCTCGCCAGAGGTGCCGCCGCGAAGTCGCAGCACTCCTCCCACCTCCAGCCGCGCACGGCGGCCGCCGACAAGGTCGTCGACTCGATCTGCCCCTAC
>CAYVGE010000304.1:0-4299 GCA_964450395.1 uncultured Actinomycetota bacterium | reverse complement strand
CGACACGACGTCACGGCGGAAGAACAGCGACAGCGTCCAGTCGGTCAGCACGCGGATGCGGCGGGCCAGCAGCGGCAGGGCGTAGACGTGGTACGACCGGGTGATCAGCCAGCCGAGCATGCCGGAGAACCGCAGGCCCATGACGTCGGCGATGCCGCGGTAGCGCCCGAGGGTCGCGACCTGCCCCAGGGCCTTGAACCCGTAGGGCTGCAGCGGCTCGCCGGCCAGCGCGCGCTGGAGGGTGCGCGCCAGGTGGCGGCCCTGCCGGATGGCATGCTGCGACGTGGGCGGATCGTGCTCGCCGGGGGTGGCGACGTTGATGACGCTGGCGATGTCACCCAGTGCCCAGACGTCCTCGTGGCCCTGGACCCGCAGGGTGGCGTCGACCTTGATGCGCCCCGCGCGGTCCGTGGGCAGGTCCATGACCGACACGAGCGGGTGCGGGGCGACGCCGGCGCTCCACACCACCGTGTGGGCGGGCACGACGTGCCCCCCGGACAGCTCCACACGGTCGTCGTGCACCGTGTCGAGGCGCGTGCCCGTGTGGATCTCGATGCCGCGCGCTGCCAGCAGCTCGGCCGCGTACTCGCCCAGGTGCGTGGGGATGGCGGGCAGGATGCGGTCCTGCGCCTCGACGAGCAGCCACCGTTGCCCGATGCCCCTGAGGCCGGGGTAGTCGCGCAGCGCGTCCTGCACGAGGTCGTGCAGCTCGGCGAGCGCCTCGACGCCCGCGTAGCCCGCACCGACGAACACGAACCCCAGGTGGCTGGCCGCCCGCTCGGGCGACTCCTCGTTGTCGGCAAGCTCCAGCTCGCGCAGCACGTGGTCGCGCAGGTACACCGCGTCGTAGAAGGTCTTGAAGCCGACCGCGTGGTCGGCGAGGCCGGGGATGGGCAGCGTGCGCGAGACCGCACCCATCGCGATGACGAGCTGGTCGTAGGTGTAGATCAGCTCACCGACCTCGTTGGAGACGACGACGGTCTTGGCCTCGGTGTCGACGTGGGAGACCTCGCCCAGCACGTGGTCGGCGTGCGGGCACATCTGGCGCAGCGGCACGACGACGTGGCGTGGCTCGATGCTGCCCGAGGCGACCTCGGGCAGCATCGGCGTGAACAGCAGCGCGTTCTCGTTGGAGACCAGCGTCGCCCCGGTGCGGCCGAGGCCGCGGGTCACGGTGGCGCCGGCGAAGCCGCCGCCGAGGACCAGGACGCCGGCGCGGGCGTGGCGGCGTCCTGCGCTGGGTGCTTGGGGGTGTCGGGGCATCGGTGCAGGCCTTCGTGTCGCTACGCTCGTGGGTGACCATGAGCCTAGGAGCATCGGCGGCCGGTGACGAGCCCGACCTGACGGCGGACGGCACCGGTGCCACCCCCGACGTCGTGGTGCCCGACTACGGCGGCGCCTGGATCGGCGCCGTGCTGCCCGCGCTGCTGCGCGGTGCCGCGCCCCCCGGGCTGCCCGCGTGGGTCGGTGACGCCAGGCCGGTGGTGGTGCTCCTGGTCGATGGGGTCGGCTGGGAGCAGTACCGGTGGTTCCGCCCCCAGCTGCCGGCCCTCGAGGGCGCCGCCGGCGGGTCCGTCACGTCGGTCGTGCCGTCGACGACGGCCACCGCCCTGCCGTCGGTGACGACCGGGCTGCCGCCGGCCGAGCACGGGATGCTGGGTGACAGGATGCGCGTCGGCGGCCGCGTGCTCAGCGTGCTGCCGTGGACCGTCGCCCGCGGCAGGCCGCCCGATCCGGCGCAGGTGCAACCCCGTCAGCCGTTCGGCGGCGGCGTCGCGGAGGTCGTCAGCGGCGCGGTGTACGCGGGGTCCGGGTTCAGCCGCGCACACCTTCGCGGTGTGCCCTACCACGGCTTCGGCGACGCCAGCGAGCTGGCGGTGGTGGTCGCCGACCGGCTGCGGGCCGGGGCCTGCCTGGTCTACGCCTACCTGCCCGATGTCGATCGGACCGCCCACGAGGTCGGGATGGACCATGCGGCGTTCGACGACGCGCTGGCGCTGGCCGACGCGGTCATCGACGGCATCCGGCGTGCGCTGCCGCCGGGCGGGGCGCTGGTCGTGACCTCCGACCACGGCCAGGTGACGACCACTCCGGACCGGCGCGTCGACCTCACCCCGCTGCGGCCGCTGGTCAGCGCGATGGCCGGCAGCACCCGGCTGCGCTACCTCCACGCCCGGCCCGGCGCGGCCGCCGAGCTGCTGGCGGCCGCGACCGAGCTGGCGGGCGACCGCGCGACGGTGCTCGACCGGGCCGCCGTCGCGGCCACCGGGTGGCTCGGGCCGGACCTGCGCCCCATGGTCGCGGGTCGCCTGGGCGACGTGGTCATGGCGGCGCGGGGCACGGCGACGATGGTCGACCCCGACGACCTGCGGCAGGCGCAGCTGGTCACGATGCACGGCAGCGTCACCGCCGCCGAGCTGTGGGTGCCCCTCCTCGCGCTGCCGGGCGGGGCGTGACGGGGGTCGCCTAGGGGGCGAGGCGCTCGATCACCCACCCCGTGGAGTCGCCCCCGCGGCGGCGGTAGCGCAGGCGCTCGTGCAGGCGGTTGGGCCGGCCCTGCCAGAGCTCGACGGTGTGGGGGTGCAGCCGGTAGCCGCCCCAGTGGTCGGGTCGGGGGACCTCGCCGTCGGGGTGGGCGGCCCGCAGCTCGGCGATGCGCCGCTCGAGCACGTCGCGGTCGGCGATGACGCGGCTCTGGGGGCTGGCGGCCGAGCTCATCCGGCTGCCGGCCGGCCGGGACGCCCAGTAGGCGTCGCTCTGCTCGGGCGGGACCTTCGCGCACGTGCCGGAGACCCGGACCTGACGGGCCAGCTCGATCCAGTGCAGCACGGCCGCGGCGCGGGGATCAGCGGCGAGGTCGGCGCCCTTGCGGCTGCCGTAGTTGGTGTAGAAGACGAGCCCGTCGTCCAGGCCGCGCAGCAGCACGATGCGCGCCGACGGGGCCCCGTCGGCCCCGACGGTCGCCAGCGTCATCGCGTTCGGCTCGGTGAGCCCCGCCGCGATCGCGTCGTCGAGCCAGGCGCGCAGCTGGTCCATGGGGTCGGCGGCCACCGCGCCGGGCTCGAGCACCGGGTTGCGGTACTCACGGCGCAGCCGCGCGATGTCCGCCGGCGGCGTGGTCACGCGCCGCCCATCTCGGGCGGGCGCAGGTCGAACTCGGCGTCGCCGATCTCCAGCGCGTCCACCCTGGGCCCACCCTGCAGGTGGTCCATCAGGGCGGGCACGTCACCGGGGATGACGCCGCCGTAGATCACGTCGTCGGGGAAGACAGCGACCACCGGCCCGACCATGCAGGCCTCCAGGCACCCCGACGCCACGACCTTGACGTCCGTCGCCAGCCGCCGGCCCTGCTCCTCGCGCAGCGCGTTGAACACCTCGCCGCCGCCGTTGGCGGCGCAGCTCGGGCGGGGGTGCGACGGGTCGCGCTGGTTGATGCACACGAACGCGAACGAGCTGGGTCTGGGCATGGTGGCGCTCCTCGCAGGCGGGGCGCCCACCGTAGTCGCCCTCCCGGTCGCCGGGCCCTCAGTCGAGGCCCCGCAGCAGCGTCGCGGGCGCCCGCCAGCCGAGCGTCACCTCGACCATGCGCATGGCCGGGACAGCGGCGACGGCGTCGTGCACCCGCACGATCCTCGCGCCGCGCTCCACGGCCAGCACCGCGGCCGCGAGCGACGCCGATCCCCGCCGGTCCAGCGGCAGGCCGACCGCCTCGCCGATGAAGTCCTTGTTCGACAGCGCCACCAGCACGGGGTGGCCCAGCGCGGCGAGGTCGTCGAGGTGGCGCAGCAGCGCCAGCGACTGCATCGTCGTCTTGCCCATGTCGTGGCCGGGATCGACGATCAGCTGGTCCGGTGCCACGCCCCGACCGACGGCGGTGTCGATCAGCGCGACGCACCGCTGGCGGGCGGCCGTGACGACGTCGGGGTCGAAGTCCGGCCGCCACGGCCGCGACCGGGGCGCGCTGCCGTGGAAGGCCAGCACGAGGCCGACACCGGGGTGGCCGGCCACGACGTCGGCGACCTCTGGCTCGCGCAGCCCGGTGACGTCGTTGACGAGGGTGGCGCCGGCTGCCACCGCGGCGCGGGCGACCTCGGCGCGCCAGGTGTCGACCGACACGGGCGTGTCGTGCCGGGCGACGAACGCCTCGACGAACGGCACGACCCGCTCGAGCTCCTCCCCGACGCCCACGGACGTGCCGGGTCCCGCCCTGACCCCGCCGACGTCGATGAGGTCGGCGCCCGCGCCGACCTGCCGCGCGGCGTGGTCGAGGGCGGCGTCGAGCCCCCAGGTGGCGCCGCG
>CAYVGE010000303.1:0-4362 GCA_964450395.1 uncultured Actinomycetota bacterium | reverse complement strand
GGTCCAGGCCCGCCGTCGGCTCGTCGAGCAGCAACAGCTCAACGTCGGAGGCGAGCGCGGCGACCAACGCGACCTTCTGGCGGTTGCCCTTCGAGTAGGTGCGGCCCTTCCTCGTCGGGTCGAGGTCGAAGCGCTCGAGCAGGCGCGCGCGGCGTTGCGCATCGAGCCCGCCGCGCAGGCGCCCGAGCAGGTCGATCACCTCGCCACCCGACATCGTGGGCCACAGCGCGACGTCACCGGGCACGTAGGCGAGCCGACGGTGCAGCGACGCGACGTCCCGCCACGGGTCGCCGCCCAGCAGGCGGGCCGTGCCGCCGTCCGCCCGCAGGAGCCCGAGCAGGATGCGCAGCGTGGTCGACTTGCCGGCACCGTTGGGGCCGAGGAAGCCGTGGACCTCACCGGTGGCGACCTCGAGATCCAGGCCGTCGAGCGCGCGGGTGCGCCCGAACGACTTGTGCAGGTCGGTGATCGAGATCGCGATGTCGTCCATGGCACGAGCATACATACGTTTCAGAAGTTTTTGAAGATGCTACGATCGCGTGCAGGGGCGGCAGGCCACGACGGGAGGCATGGGTGCCGGGATCCGACGACGTGTCTCGCTTCATCGAGCGCTTCGCCCTGGACCTCACCGGATCCGGGATGCCGCGCATGCCCGCCCGGGTGTTCGCTGGCCTCATGGTCACCGAGTCCGGCGAGCTGACCGCCGCCGAGCTCGTCGAGCAGCTGCAGGTCAGCGCGGCGTCCGTCTCGAACGCCGTGCGCTACCTCGAGCAGATCAACCTGGTGGTGCGCGACCGGGAGCCGGGGTCGCGCCGTGACCACTTCCGGGTCGACCACGAGGTCTGGCACCAGGTGTTCAGCCGGCGCGACGCGTTGCTGTCCGCGTGGGCGGACCGGATGACCGAGGGCATCGTCCTGGTCGGTGCCGACAGCGCCGCCGGCCGGCGTCTGGCCGAGAACCGGGCCTTCTTCGAGTTCCTGCACGGCGAGCTCGCTGGGATCATCAAGCGCTGGGACGAGCGTCGCGCCGAGCTCGGGTTCGGCGGGGAGGGGTGACGCGCCCGCCGTCCGGCCGGCCGAGTCCTTTGCGCTGATGTGCGGCGTCTACCGTGGACCGCTGGCGATGACGGAGGACCACGTGACGCTCGACCGGGTGGAGCCGACCGATCCGGCACGGGGTGGCGCGGTGCGGCGTGCACGCCGGATCAGCGACGACGTCCTCTTCCCGACCGCGCTCGACGTCGACCGCGCGGACGTCGTGCCCGTCGAGCGCTTCGACGTCCTCGCCGACGCCGGGCTCTACGGGATCGCCGGACCGCCGGAGCACGGCGGCGTGGGGTCGCCGACGGCGGCGGCCGCCGTCATCGAGGCCCTCGCGGGAGGGTGCCTCGCCACGACCTTCGTGTGGATGCAGCACCACGGGTCGGTGGGCGCGGTGGCGGCGTGCGACGACACGGCGCTGCGCCGCCGGTGGCTGCAGCCGCTGTGCGCGGGCGCTGTCCGCGCCGGCATCGTCTTCACCGGCCTCATCCCCGGGCCGCCGCGTCTGAACGCGACGCCGACCGTCGATGGCTGGCGCCTGGACGGCACCGCCGACTGGGTGTCGGGGTGGGGGCTGGTCGACGTGCTCCTGGTGCTGGCCAGGGGTCCGAAGGACACGCTCGTGTCGCTGCTGGTCGACGCAGCCGAGCAGCCGGGGGTCACCGCCGAGCGGCAGCGGCTGGCCGCGATCGACGCCAGCGCGACGGTGCGCCTGCGGTTCGGCGGCGTGCCCGTGCCGGCGGACCGCGCCGTCGACTCCGAGCCGTTCGACCCCGCCGCGGGGTCGCGGGCGGGGGCGCTGCGGTCCAACGGCTCGCTGGCCCTCGGCGTCGCCGGGCGTGCCTCCCGGTTGCTGGGGTCGGGAGACCTCGCCGCCCAGCTCGACGCGTGCCGGGTGCGCCTCGACGACGCCGACGACGACACGATCGCGGCCGCACGCGCCGATGCATCGGCGTTCGCGGTGCGGGTGACGTCGGCCCTCGTCGTCGACGGGGGCGGCCGGTCGATCCTGACCGACGCGCACGCCCAGCGGCTCGCCCGGGAGGCGCTCGTCCTGCTGGTCTTCGGCAGCCGGCCAGGCATCAAGGCGGCGCTGGCCGAGCGCCTGACGACTGCGGGCACCTGACGCACCGGCGGGCGTCGCTGAGGGTGGCGCGGGGGTCATCAGCCCGCCCCGCGCCACCCACGAGGTGGTCAGCAGCAGCCCTCAGGGCAGCACGATCCGTCGCAGCACGATGGCGCCATCGCGGTTCACCTCCTCTCATCACCGGGGGTGGGCGGTGCGCACGCGGCAGCGGGCAGGCCCGCACGCCGCCGGATATCGATAATTGTCGATGTGTCGGCGTGCGAAGCCTGCCATGAACATCGACGCATGTCAATGTGGGGAGGCATACTGGTCCCATGACGACGACCGACCGACTGCCCGCCACCGCGTGCTGCGTGCCCCTGCTCGAGGCCCCGATCGCCGACGCCGATGCGCAGCGGATGGCGCAGGTCTTCAAGGCGCTCGCAGACCCCGCGCGGCTGCGGCTGCTGTCGCTGATCGCCGGGCAGCCCGGCGGTGAGGCGTGCAACTGCGAACTGGTCGAGCCCCTCGGGCTGTCGCAGCCGACGGTCTCGCACCACCTCAAGGTGCTGCACGACGTCGGACTGCTGGCCAGGGAGCGTCGGGGGCAGTGGGTGTACTACCGGGTGCGCGGCGATCAGGTCGACGCGGTCCGGTCCGCACTCGACCCGGCCTGACCGCAGCCGACCCGCCGAGGGCTGGTCAGGCCCGGTGGGGGGCCTCCGGCTTAGGAACCCGGGTCGAACGTCGAATGGCGCGTCGTCGGGGACCCGTCCGGGCGCCTGCGGACGCATGGCGGCGCGCATTTCGTCCACGGCGGCGCGTTGGCGCTCGTCCTCGAACGCGATCCGGCGCTAGGCGGGGGCGGGAAGGCGGTGCTCGAGCAGGTCAGCGTGCTTCCACCGCATCGAGCTCGGCGAGGGCGAGCGCCCAGGGTGACGCACCGGGATGATCGGCCTCACCGCCTTCGGCCGGCGGCGGGCCTGACAGTCGGTCGACGACGGTCACCCCCGCGCCACGGAGCACCTCGACCGAGCGATCGAACGCCGGGTGAGCAGCTTGTGCCGCGTTGACCCACGGCACGGCGACGATCGGGAGACCCATGCCGACCGCCTCGGTCAGGAGCCCGAGCGCGAGGGTGTCGGCGATGCCTGCCGCCCACTTGTTGACGGTGTTGAACGTCGCCGGCAGCACGACGATCGCATCGGGTGGCGGTAGGACGTCGGGCTCGCCGGGCAGCTTGTATCCGGTGCGGACCGGGTGGCCGGTCGCCGCCTCGAGGGCGCCCACATCCAGCCATCGTGCGGCCGAGGGAGTCGCGATCGCGCAGACGTCCCAGCCCAGCTGTCTGGCCTGCGGCACGAACGAGGCGGCGTCGACCGCCGGCTCGGCGGCGCAGATGACGTGGTACAGGACGGGAGCGGCCATGCGGACGCCCTACCCACGTCCCTGCGATCCACGCGGCACGGCGCTGCGGACGCCGCCGCCGCGGGGCGGCAGCATGGCGGACCATGGAGATCGCTCGCGGCGGCCGGTGAGCACGATGACTGGGCCGAGTACCGTCGGGCGATGCGCGACCGCGGCAAGGTGTGCATCGCGATCACCGTCGAGGACTGGGGTCCCATCGCCACCGGCGGCGTCCCGCCGGAGTTCGCCGATGGCGCGTGACGCCGACCGACCGGTGGGTCGGCAGCTGAGGACCGATGGAGGAGGGCGGTACGATCGCGCTCGGAGCGCCGATCTTCACGCCCGAGCGTGGAGATCCCAATGGTCAACGATGATGACGTCCCTTCCTGCTGCACCCGAGGCGAGGAGGGCGCCCCGCCGCAGTCGTCACCGAGCGGATCTGAACACGTGGTGAACCGTTACTCGCGGTCCTTGGGATCCACATCAGTCACTCCGCGGCTGAGAGCGCACCCCGCAGCCGTCCTCAGGCTCATTGCGTGCCGAAGCCGGCGCGCTCGTGCATACGGTTGCGTGGGTCGATATGACCCGTGTCGCCGGTGCAACCGAGCCTGCAGCCGTGGCGCGGAGCAATGAACCGCACACAGTGCTCCAGTTGCTGCACCCAGCCGCTGCTCAGCGTTCGGGACGTAGGCGGTCGCTGAGGACGTCCCGCAGGCTGACGATCCCCTGCAACCTGCCGCCTTCGGTGACCGGCAGGTGACGAAAGCCATGGCTTATCATCGTCTCGGCAGCATCGGCGGAGTCCATGTCGCCGGTGGCCGTCACTGGGTCCGGCGTCATCCAATCGC